>FR887796.1 GCA_000432735.1 Bacteroides sp. CAG:443 | reverse complement strand
ATCAGCACGCCGCCCATCAGGAAGAACTGGTAGATGTTGTACCATGCCTGCACCTGCATGTTGTTGAACCGTCCCATCAGGAATTTATCGTACAGTCCGCTTACCGTTCCCAGCACGGCAGCCAGCACCACAAACCAGATCCAGCGGTTGTGCGTGAAATCGATACCCTCTTTCTTGCCCGAACGACTCAGCATGAAGAATGAGATAATCGCCATGAGCACACCGATCCACTGATACAGGTTGAGGCGTTCACCGAAAATCAGCATCGCACCCACGAGCGTCATGACCGGACGCGTGGCATTGATAGGTCCCACAAGGGTAAGTGGCAGATGCTTCATGCCGAAATAACCGAATGTCCACGAAGACAAAACGATAAGCGACTTCAGCAGAATGAATTTGTGAACCTCCCATCCTCCCAGATCGGGCACATAGAAAAGAGAACCCTGCAAGGTCTGCGGCGCGAAGTGCGACAGCAGAATGAGCGGAAGAAAAATAAGACTTGAAAACAACGTATTGAGAGCCAGTACCGGAAGCACCGCATTGTTACTCAGTGACTTTTTCTTGAATACGTCGTAAAAGCCCAGCAATGCAGCCGAGCAAAAGGCTAATAGTAACCACATAACTTTTTATATCGCTTTATAAATTTGGCTGCAAAGTTACAAAAAATCAGTAAAGATTTGCACAGCTCGCACAGGATGTCTACTTTTACCATATTTATACAACTGCGAAAATAGGAGTGAAATACAAATGAACGAGCAAGTCTTGCATAAACTTAAAGTGCTGGCAGAGTCGGCCAAATACGATGTATCGTGCTCTTCCAGCGGAACCGTACGGCGCAATGCCTCCGGCGGAGTAGGAAATACCGTAGGAGGGTGGGGCATCTGCCATAGCTTTTCCGAAGACGGCAGGTGCATTTCGCTGCTCAAGGTTATGCTTACCAATTATTGTATATACGATTGTGCCTATTGTATCAACCGCATCAGCAACGACATACCGCGTGCCACTCTGT
>FR887795.1 GCA_000432735.1 Bacteroides sp. CAG:443 | reverse complement strand
TACTTCGTATTGCCTTACACTATCCAGAACTACTTGGCTGACCAGATTACTGTTCCTCGCTTCTCTACCGATCTGCCGGAATTTGCTGAAGCAGAAAAAGCTGTTCAGGCTAAGATCGATCACCTGATGAACATCAAGGGTAAGAAGTCTGTAGACTCTATCCACAAGGAATTGGGCCGCGTAATGTGGGAATATGTCGGAATGGGACGTACAGCAGAAGGCTTGAAGACAGGTCTGGCTAAACTGAAAGAAATCCGTAAGGAATTCGAAACCGAATTGTTTATCCCGGGTTCTAAGGAAGGCATGAACATTGAATTGGATAAGGCTATCCGTCTGAACGACTTCATCACAATGGGTGAACTGATTGCATACGATGCATTGAACCGTAACGAATCTTGCGGTGGTCACTTCCGTGAAGAATATCAGACTGAAGAAGGTGAAGCTAAACGTGATGATGAAAACTACTTCTATGTTGCTTGCTGGGAATATCAGGGAAGCGATGACAAGGCTCCGGTATTGTACAAAGAACCGCTGGTATACGAAGCAATTAAAGTTCAGACTCGTAACTATAAGAGCTAATCGGTGAAGTTAAACAATTAAAGAATCTAAGTAAAATGGATAAAAATATATCATTTACGCTGAAAGTTTGGCGTCAGAACGGACCTAAAGAAAAAGGTCATTTCGATACATTCCAGATGAAAGATATCCCGGGCGATACTTCATTTCTGGAAATGTTGGATATCTTGAACGAACAGTTGATTGAAGAAGGCAAAGAACCGATCGTATTCGACCATGACTGTCGTGAAGGTATCTGCGGTATGTGTTCTTTGTATATCAACGGACATCCTCATGGACCTGCAAAAGGTGCTACAACTTGCCAGATCTACATGCGTCGTTTCAAAGATGGCGATGTAATTACTGTTGAACCGTGGCGTTCTGCCGGTTTCCCGGTTATCAAGGACTTGATGGTAGACCGTTCTGCTTACGATAAGATTATGCAGGCAGGTGGTTTCATCAGCGTACGTACTGGTGCTCCTCAGGATGCAAACGCTATCCTGATCCCGAAACCGGTTGCTGACGAAGCTATGGATGCTGCAACTTGTATCGGTTGTGGTGCTTGTGTAGCAGCTTGTAAGAATGGTTCAGCTATGCTGTTCGTTTCAGCTAAAGTTAGCCAGTTGAACTTGTTGCCTCAAGGTAAACCAGAAGCTTTGCGCCGTGCAAAAGCTATGTTGTCTAAGATGGATGAACTGGGCTTCGGTAACTGTACTAACACACGTGCTTGTGAAGCTGAATGTCCGAAGTGCGTTTCTATCAGCAATATTGCTCGTTTGAACCGTGACTTTATCAAGGCTAAACTGAAAGATTAATGCTTTGCTGTAAAGCTTTTATTTGATAAAAAATCCCTGTCGAAGTAAAATTCGGCAGGGATTTTTTCTTTTTTATAATAAACAAACTGTTAGAATGTGTGCGCAAACGCTTTTAAATGTAAAATAGTTTTAAACATTTTGTAATAATGTTTCTTACTCTTGCGTGATATGTTGCAAATTGGTACATTTGCATTGTGATTTTTTTCATAGTATTAGATTTAAGGTTAACAAGGTTGGGAGAAAGCGTTCTCCCATTTTTTTTACCCTTTGGTCAACCTTATCCCGAAGATTGTAAGTCGGATATTATATCAGCTTATATACTCCTCCGGCAAGTGTACGGATAATGCCTTTCATTTCCAGTTCGAACAGGATGCTTGTCATACGGTTGATGGCAATATTGCTTTCTACGACGAGCGAATTAATTTGAATTCCGTCAGGGTACTTTTGGAGCAAAGCCACTATTTTCTCTTCGTTTTCGTCCAGCTCAGGGAATAACTGACGTTGTATAACAGCAGGAACTTGTACTTCGCTGTCCCAATTCATGGCCTTTACCAGTTCCTCTGCACTTTGAAGCAGTATGGCACGATTGGAACGTATCAGTTCGTTGCATCCCGCCGAATATGTATCATGAATGCGGCCCGGGAAAGCAAAACAGTCACGATGATAACTTTCTGCGATTTCCGCCGTAATCAGCGAGCCTCCTTTGTTTGCCGATTCAACCACAATCGTTGCATCACTGATACCCGCTACGATACGGTTTCGCTTGACAAAATTCTGCCGGTCGGGATTGGTTCCGCTCATAAATTCGGTCAGCAACCCTCCACATTGTGTCATCTCGGCAGCCGTACGTCGGTGTACCGACGGATAAATTCTGTCTAGCCCATGAGCCAGAACGCCTATTGTTTCCATCTGATACTGCAGAGCAGCCCGATGAGCATGGATATCGATACCATAGGCCAGTCCGCTTACAATTAATACGTCGGGCAATAATTCTTTCAGTTCACCGATAAACCGCATGCATATATCCTTGCCGTAATCGGTCGCATTGCGGGTCCCCACCATGCTGATGATATGCCGCTGGTTCAAATCACTGGTTCCCCGATAGAACAGAACCAATGGAGCATCGTCACATTCACGAAGGCGGGAAGGATAAGCCTCGTCGTCGCTGGTAAGGCAGGCTATATGGTTCTTCTCTGCGAACAAGAGTTCTGCTTCACAACGGCGCAGTACTTCCGGTGCATCGAAGGCATGGACAATCTTGGGAGAAATCCCCGGAACAATATCTTCCAGCTCTTGGGCATGGTCGAAGAGCAAGGCAGCCTGTCCGTTTACAGCCTGTAACAAGTTATGAGCTCCTACGATTCCTATTCCCGGAAGCTGAGTCAGTGCCAGACGGCAGAGTAATTCACGGTCTTTCATTCGGCAAGATAAGGAGCAAAGGTCGTATCAAAAAGTTCGCTGCTGCCCAGTCGCCCGTTGATGACACACACCGTTTCCACTGTCGATTTAATGACAATCTTCATGTCGGGCAACCGGAATATATCCTGATAGAAGACATATTTTATTCCTTCTTTCTTGAGATACAACTTCGAAACGAACTCGTCACCACTTTTCAGAGGCGTTTTAAACGCCATTGTCAGGCGTGCTACGACCGGATCTATCCCTTCCTCATGCAACCGAGCAAAACTGATGCCTGTCGAAGTAAGAAACTCGTGTCGGGTATGTTCGATGTAATGCTGGTAATTCGCATTGTTTACGATACCTTGCAGGTCGCATTCATAGTCGCGCACCTTCATTTTCAGTTCATAAATATATTTATCCATGGGGATGATTTTTTAATGTATTCTACAAAGGTAACGAATAATCCGTATATTTGCGGCTGTATGGAACAGAATATACCGGCAATATATGCGGCACCGTTGCAAGGATTTACGGAGGCTGCCTGGCGTAATGCGCACGAACAGACGTTCGGGGGCGTAGATGCTTACTATACTCCTTTTATTCGTCTGGAAAAGGGAGAAGTCCGTAACAAAGACAAACGGGAAGTGATGCCCGGACAAAACACCGTAAATCACCTGATACCTCAACTGGTTGCTTCGGAGCCGGAAGAACTGAACCGGCTTGCTGGTTTTCTCGCCTCGCAAGGTTATCGGGAAATAGATGTTAATATGGGATGCCCTTTTCCACTGATTGCCAATCGTGGAAAGGGATCGGGCATATTGCCTTACCCCGAAAAAGTCTCCGCATTACTGGAGGAAATGCGGCAGTTGCCGGAAATCCGTTTCTCCGTCAAGATGCGGCTTGGCTGGCAGGATGCCGATGAATGGAGGCAGGTATTGCCGCTGTTGAACAGCTCGTGTGTGG
>FR887794.1 GCA_000432735.1 Bacteroides sp. CAG:443 | reverse complement strand
CGAACAGGCTGTATGAACGATTGTCAAACGAAAACATACGGACTATTCTTCGGTTTCTGGACATGACAATAAAGACATCCCCATCACACGGTTCCCGGTGAAGACGTTCACGAATGATAGACAACACACGGCTGTGTTTACAACGCATATCGGTAAAGTCACGCACATAATAAAAATGATTCAGACCGGTAACACTCAGCATAAACCCTCCAGCTTCTCTACCATCCGAACCAAATCCTGATAGCTTAAATTCTTTTGGGATAAGTGTAATCCATTACTGATACGGATGTCAATCCATATGCGTATGCGATTGTCTGTACTACTTTTTGATACAGGCTTTGGTTGTTCGCCGGCCTTGCTTTCTTCCTCATGAGTAATCTCAGGAGCGCCATCAACTTGGACTTCAACGACTTTTCTGCGAGTATCCTTAAACCATTTCTGGAAAATGTTATAAGGAACTTTGTTCTTAACACAGAATGATTGGAGAGATTCTCCATGAGGCAAAGCCTCGCTCTGGTACTGAAAGTAAAACCTTTCTAAATCTTCACTGCTATACATAATTCTATAAATTTGGTTGGCAGC
>FR887793.1:43313-67080 GCA_000432735.1 Bacteroides sp. CAG:443 | reverse complement strand
AAGTTGCATTTATAAGTTGAACTCAAGAAATTAGCATTAGTCAGTAAAGGTATTAATACAGATTGGAAAACAAAACCTATACGTACCGGATTCTCCCAAACCCATTCGCTATCTATATCTGGTAGAGGAGGAGGTATTGAATATAATATAACCGGAAACCTTACAAACAATAATGGGGTAATGAAAGATGATGGACGAAAAATTTACGGTCTTGATGTATATTTAGCATACCGTCTTAAAGAAAAATTGGTACTTACCCTAAGAGCCAGCCATCAGCAAACTAATATCCGTAACTCCAAGTACGGGAGTTATGACACATGGTTGCAAATGAATCCTTACGATTCTCCTTACGATGAAAACGGAGAGCTCCGTTCATTATTGTCATGGGATATGATTAACCCTCTTTATGAGGCTTCATTAAGCAGCTTCTCTACTCAAGAAACTCGTACACAGGACCTGTCTTTAAGTGCACGTTATAACTTCAAACCGAATTTGTTCATTACTGCACAAGGTTCATTACTCACGGCAAAGGGTACAGTAGATGATTTTGTATCCCCTCTTTCTATGCAGTTCAAAGACGTAACAGATCCGTTGAAAAAAGGAAAATATACATTAACTAACAATGACGAAAATAATTATTCGTTCAAGGTAGTAGGTAACTGGATACACAGCTTCGATAATGACGGTACATTGTTTACATTGAACGTGGGAGGTGAAATCAAAAAGCAGGACAGCTCTTCACGTACAAGCATTGCTTCTGGTTTCTTATCCGATAATCTGACCGATTTCGGATATGCTGCATCTTATTCTGATACGACTCCGTACGGAAGTGAAGACCTTGCTACCAGTGTAGGTGCCTTCGCTGCAGCAAACTTTACATGGAAAAACCGCTACATCATTGATGGCTCATACCGTCTATCTGGTTCTTCCAAGTTTGGAGAAAATAACAAATATGCACCGTTTTGGTCAGTAGGAGCCGGATATAACTTACATAACGAAAACGTTATTAAACAACTGGGATGGGTAGATATGTTACGTCTAAGAGGAAGTTATGGATATACAGGTAGCGTAAAATTCTCACCATATCAGGCTATTTCTACCTATAAGTATTATATTAGCAATATCCATCTTGGAGGTGTAGGAGCAGTGCCTATGGTCATGCCTAATCCGGATCTGACCTGGCAGACTACCAAGAAACTGAATATAGGTGTTACCTCTTCATTCTTTGGTGAACGCTTAAATGTCAACTTTGATTACTACAATGAATATACTGATGATATGCTTATCGATATATCATTGCCTCCATCATCCGGAGCCAGCACTGTAAAAGATAACTTCGGTGCACAGGAAAGCAATGGTATTGAATTTGCCGTATGGGGTAAACCTATCGTTACTAAAGACTTCAGTTGGACTGTTTCTGTAAACGGACTTCATTCGAAAACTGTTATCAAGAACATTTCTGAAGCATTGCAGCGTAAAAATGATGAAAACAATGCTGTATCTGATGAATCTGTTCCACGCATACTTTATGAAGAGGGTGGTTCACCTACAGCGATCTATGCCGTACGTTCTGCTGGTATCGATCCTGCGTCTGGAAAAGAAATATACATTAAGAAAGATGGTAGCTATACTTATACATATGACGTAAAAGATAAAGTTGTAGTAGGAGATACCAATCCGGGTGTTGAAGGTAACTTCTCAACAGACTTCATGTATAAGAATTTCTATTTGGGTATTAACTTCAGCTATACCTTCGGAGGAGACATCTATAACTCAACCCGTGCAGAAAAGATTGAAAACATCAATCCACGCTATAATGCAGATGTAAGAGCTTTCACTGAAAGGTGGAAACAGCCGGGTGATTTGGTGCCTTACCTGAACCTCAGTGCAACCGGTGGACAACAGTTTGTACACTCCAGTCGGTTTGTTGAAAACGAGAATGAAATATGGCTGTCGAGCATTAACTTAGCCTATGAGTTTCCACAATCTTTGATCCAGTCATGGGGAATACAACGCTTGAGACTGACTCTTGGAGCCTCAGACTTATTCCGTCTGTCAACTGTACGCTATGAAAGAGGTACCTCTTATCCTTATAGCCGCAGCATTAATATGTCATTCAATATTACACTTTAAAACATGAATAAGATGAAAAAACTAATATACATTTGTTACGGATTATGTTCTTTGCTCCTTTTCAATGCATGCGATGATTTTCTGGATGTACGCCCCAAATCTGAAAAGGTAGAAAACGAGCAGTTTAAAGATGCGCAAGGATTTGAAGATGCCATATACGGAGTTTACGGTGAGCTTCAAAATACCTATTCATACGGACGCTTCATGTATTGGGGATTTACTGAGGTGCTTGCCCAGAATCTTGCATGTTACCAGGATCAGGAAGAAATAGGACAGCCCCTTTCTGAACTTGACTACGAAGCCGATGCTGTAAAGGAAGTGATTGCAAACATGTGGGAAGAAGCATACAAGAATATCGGATACATAAATAATATTCTTAAGAATCTGGAAGGAAGAAACTCCATGACCCTATACAATTATTATAGAGGTGAAATGCTGGCCATGAGGGCATTCCTGCATTTTGACCTTTTGCGTCTGTTCGCTCCTACCGACGAAACCAAAGAAGGAATTCCTTACGTAGAAACTTATTCATACGACGTGAAACCTTTTTATAAAGTGGGAGAAGTATATGAAAAGATTCTCAACGACCTGAACGAAGCTGAAAGTCTCCTAGCCGATGAAGAAAACAGTATGGACTATCCGAGAACCGACAATAATCTGCGTAACTTCCTGAACTACCGTAATACCCATTTCAATCTCTACGCCGTATGGGGACTTAAGGCACGAGTATATTGGATGAGAGGTGATATGGCCAATGCAGCCATTTACGCAGAGAAAGTGATAAAGAGCGGAAAATTTCCACTGGCATACAGACAGGAAATGGCAGATTATTTGGCCGGAAAGTTGTCTGAAAAAGAAACAATATTCGGAGTTTACTCCAGCTCATACCTTGAATCGGTTCGTACCCTTATATTTAACCAGACCTCATTCGTATCATTCTCTCCTTACTTTGAATCATCTGGGGGAGGATACTTGCAGACTTTTGAAGATATCTATGCATTGGATAATGACAATACTGCTGCCGATTATCGTATGCAACAAGTAAACAATAGTCTTTGGAGAAAAATCATAGATTACTATACATTATCTGGCGAAAGTGCTCCAAGCGGATGGGATGAGAGATATTCCGGATTTACCCTCATGCATGTTTCTGAAATGTATCTGATTGCCGCAGAAGCTCTCCTTGACACAAACTACGACCAGGCTGTCAGCTACTTCGATGAAGAACTTACTTCACGCGGATTAAGAGGATTTGCTGCTCAGGGCAAACAGCTTACCAAAGAAAACATATACAATGAATACTGTAAGGAACTCTTTGGCGAAGGTCAAATATGGTATAATATGAAACGCTTGAAAAAAGATATCGTATGCAACAGCCTCAATCGTGTATTGCCGGCTAGTGATACATATTATGTAGTTCCGATACCAGACAGTGAATATGAATATAGAAATTGACAACAAGTAAATGCAGTATAGTATGAAAACAACATATATCAAACAAGCCTTGCTCACTCTATTGTGCATAGCAGCGACAGCCTGCACAAATGAAGACTATCAGCTCTATGATACTACCCAGAAAGATTCTGCGTTCATGGAATATATCAATGACAACGATGAAGTGGCAACATCCGTTACCTATAGTTTCGGATTCGATATCGCCACACAATACGTTATAGAGCTACCGGTAAAACTGATGGGAATGCCTTCCGACAAAGCACGTGCCTTCACGCTTGAACCAGATGAAGGAACTACCATGCAGGAAGGAGTACATTATACCATAGACCATGAATCAATGTATATCCCGGCCAATGGGGTTGAGACCAAAGTCAAGATTACACTCCTGCGCAACAATGACCCTGAATTGCAGCAAAAGGAATTTACTTTAAACTTGGTTCTAAAAGAATCGGAAGATCTTGCCGTAGTGGGTCAAAACAAATTCAGCATCACATATTCAGACATACATCCTGAATATGCTCCTAGCTGGTGGGTATCATGGGCAATGCCGGCTTACAGATATGATGTGGCACAAAAATTCTTTGAGCTTTTCTATGCAATGAAAGATGTCAATCCCACTGTCATAGACGAGATGGTAACAACATACGGTGATTATTTCACCAATGCATCAGATTTTCAGGGACCGTTGATTATGTATTCGAGTTTCCTGAACAAATATGTACTGATTCCTCTGTATGAATATTATGAGGAACATGACCCGTCGGCCATTGAAGGATGGGCCAAACCGTCTCCAATGTAATTTGAATCCAACAGTCATAAAATAATAAAGATATGAAAAATATAATATACATCGTTTTTTTATTCTTTGCCTTCACATCGTGTATCAATGATGATTCGCAAGACGCAAATAATCTGCTGCCGGAACTGTCAATAGAAGGCAGCGATTCTGAAGAGATGCCTGTTTACAATATCTATTTCGGAACAGAACCTCTGGTAATAGACCCACAGGTAAAAGCTACGTCCAAAGACTTGAAATATGAATGGTCTGTGGGCGAATATAATAGTACTTCAGGAGAAAAGGGTGAACTTACCAAAATCAGTACCGAACCGATACTGCACTATTCTTTCGAAAAGAAAGGTACATATTACATACATCTTACCGTTACCGATGACTTGGTTGGAGATGTAATGGAATATCAGGTAAATGTAAACGACTATTTTGAAAAAGGAATATTGGTTATTGCCAACTCGGAAGACGGAAAAGGCAATCTGGGATTTATCAAGGACTTGACTTCGGAAGATATTGCATCCGGAATGGAGTACAAAGTAGAAGAACATTGTCTGGAACTGATGAATCCTGATATCCAGATGACAAAGCTTATAGGTGCCGACCGTACCAATGCTTCAACCAGCCCTTTTTCACAAACTCCGATAATGATTGTTGCCTTGGAAGATAAATGTTTCTTTGTAAACTCTACCACTTTCGAAATCATATCCTCGTCTGAATATTCTTCAGTCTTCAGCAATTTCAAGGCTACTCATTTCATCTCGAATGACGGATATGCATCATATCCCTTTGTATATGATGCCAATTCCAAACATTCCATCCATTTCCAAAAGGCTTATTGGTATCTGTACGAATATCCTTATGATTTTTATCAGCAAAGTTATGAAGACGTTATACCAGGGTATACCTACATCGCTAGCATAAACTCAAAAACATCGGCTCCGGTTTTCGTTAATTATAGTGACTCTGAAATCATCACATTCCAGGCTCGTTCTTCAGATATGAGAGGTACTTCCGGAGACTTACTCAAGGACGAAGATATACTTATGATAATCCTTGACACAAGTAGCAGTAGCACCATCTATGTAACAACCAGAAGTAAAAGCGACCCTACAAAAGTTTCACAATACACACTTACATCTGCTTTTGATGATGAATTTTATGTGAAGTATCAGCAAACGAACTTACATTCATATAATGTATCGGAAGGAGATCCTATTCCCAGTCAAGGGACCAGGGCGACGTTGGCCAAAAATAATCAGGTCGCTTTTTATGGTATTGGAGGAGGCTTGTACGCTTACTACCTTTTTAATGCATCACCTCAATTGCCAACCAAACCTATCATTTCTTATCCTAATGAGGAAATTACTTGTATAGGTTATAATGATGCTAATAAAGATTTATACGTAGGTACTTACAGCAGTGATACAAAACGTGGAAACGTATATATCTACAGCGTAAACGATCTGACGAGTGACAAATTTGAGCCTAAATACGAGTTTAAGCAGTGTACAGACAAGATTTCTGATATAAGATACAAAAACTAGCTCTTTTCATCTTTAATGGAGGTATGCCCTTTACAAGGCATACCTCCATTTATGTTGTTATAAATCAATATTTTATTATCAATTGAATCATGAAACTACAGATTGCTATTCTATTAGCTTTGATTTATGCTTGTACTCTAAATGCACAGTTGACCGTTACAGGACGTATAATTGTAAAAAATAATACTGATAGTATACATGAGATGACTATTAAAAATATGATGATGAAAAACACATCATATACTCCTGTCCAAAATAATAATAATGTATTCAAGATAAAACTTTCATCGGTCAATAACGGATTTTATAAGCTTAATATTATTGTCAGGAAAGAGGATTCCAACAAATATCCTTTCTCCATTCCGTTGTATATGCCCGATTCCATCCGTACGTACAACCTTGACATACAAGTAGACAATGAAAAGATATTGTATGGTTTTGACAATGACAATGCCTTCCTTGCAGAATATTATAATCAGGCACATACTATTAATAAGAAAGTATGGGCCAGCACTTCCTTATCTGAAAACCCTTTGGAACTTATAAATCAATATGACAGCATCTTAAACAAAGTTTTAATTCAATATAAGCCTTCAAAGGATGTAGAGTTATATGCACGAATCTGGAACTTTATAGAAAAGTCAAAATCAATAAAAGCTATCCAGTTTATGTACAGAAGAGACGGGAAGGCCATTCCCCATAGATTAGACAATGAAGCAAAAGATGCAATAATCTTATTGGCTAACAAATATGCGATATGCTTTAATGAAACACCGATGTTTTTCTGTGAGCACCTACCTAAAGGGATGAGTTTTGAAGAAAAACTGGATTATACATACGAAAAAATAGAAGACAAAAATCTGCAAGAAAGTGTAGCGGAATATCTTCTGAGGAACTATATCTCATTTTACGACTACAATAAGGATTTTTCAAAAGGATTGTCCATTCTGGAAAAATGCATCCATAAATACAGTCTTTCTGAAGAATATATAAATGACTTCAAGAAAAAAAAATATACGATCGACGGGGCTCCATTTCCCGACATAACCTTTTACGATTCTGAAGGTAAAGAACATACGTTCGAAGAATTTAAGGGGTATTATGTATACATTGATATTTGGGCATCGTGGTGTGTTCCGTGTTGTAAAGAGATTCCTCATTTGCAAACACTGGAAAAAGAGTTAAAAAATCCAGCTGTAAAGTTCCTGTCCATATCCATAGATAGAAATGAGAAGAGTTGGAAAAAGAAAATAGACGACATGAATTTGTATGGGAATCAATGGCTCAATAAAAACAATGAGATATCAAGCAGGTTAAACATTACTGCTATTCCAAGATTCCTTTTATACGACAAGAATGGCAAACTTATGAATATTGATGCCTTCCGTCCTAGCAATCCTCAAACAAAAGAAATATTAGAAAAATTAAAATGATAACTTAAATTAACGTGAGTCCGAATTGATTTATTGGTAACTAATGGCAAAACGGCACTGCGAATGTTACGTTGACAGGGATAGTGTCGAACAGGAGCTGGTGCATCTATTCTTCCGAATTTTACAGTAGGAGAGAATGCTGTAGTTGGAGCGGTTAGCGTTGTTATTCATGATGTTGAATCGAATACGGTAGTTGCAGGAAATCTCGTA
Organism: Bacteroides sp. CAG:443; assembly: GCA_000432735.1. GTDB lineage: Bacteria > Bacteroidota > Bacteroidia > Bacteroidales > Bacteroidaceae > Phocaeicola. The sequence goes on along the minus strand of FR887793.1, from coordinate 59,515 downwards.
CAAATGATTAGACGGATATGAAACTCTGCTTTTGTAATGTGAAATTTATTTTAAACTAGCTTTGAGCCCTGTAATAAAGTTGTTACGGAACTTTATTGCAAAGATCTGTCGTCGTGTTTCTAAAAATAATAGTAAGAGTTGTATGGGGTATAGATAAAGCGATCTGCAGCAGGAGGAAATTTTAAAAGCATAGTCTGATTTTAATGAATATTATGAGGAGTGTCTGTATGAGTTGACAGATTTAGATTACTTTTGTGTACTAAACTAAATTTATACTTGTTAAAACATTATTTTCTATGAGAAAACACGTTATTCCATTTGTAGTATGCAGTTTGTCGATACCTGTTTCTATTTATTCGCAAACATCTCAGCATCCTAACATTATAATGTTTTTAGTCGACGATATGGGCTGGCAAGATACTTCTGTCCCTTTCTATAATGATGAACTGACACCGCTTAATAAACGTTTTCATACACCTAATATGGAACGGATGGCGCAGATGGGAGTACGTTTTACCGAGGCTTATGCCTGTGCCATTTCTTCTCCCACAAGATGTAGTTTGATGTCGGGAATGAATGCTTCACGCCACAGAGTAACGAACTGGACGCTGGAACTGAATGAAAAGACCGATGAATCCAGTGATGTAATAGCTCTTCCAGAATGGAATTTTAATGGTATCCAGCCTGATTCTACGGAGGGAAAGATAAACAATTCTACAGCTATCACGTCACTTCCTCAAATTCTTAGGGAAAATGGTTATCGGACCATTCATTGTGGAAAAGCTCATTTTGGGGCAAGAACTACGCCGGGGGCAAATCCGATTAACATGGGGTTCGATGTAAATATAGCTGGAGGGGCTAATGGTGCTCCGGGAAGTTATCTGGGAACAAAGAACTTTGGCGAAGGTTCCCGCTTTGCCGTACAGGGACTGGAAAAGTATTACGGGCAGGATATCTTTATAACAGAAGCGTTGACGCGGGAAGCATTGACAGAAATGGAAAAGGCTGTAAAGATGAACAAGCCTTTTTATCTGTATATGTCGCACTATGCCGTTCATACACCTTACGACGATGATAAACGTTTCAGCGACAAGTATCGGGGAAAATACGATGAACAACTGAAGACCGGATTGAATGAAAGCGAAGCCAAATATGCGGCTTTAGTGGAAGGTATGGATAAGAGTCTGGGAGATATTCTCGATTATTTACAAAAAAATCCTGAAGTTGCTAAGAATACGATTCTGCTTTTTATGTCGGATAATGGAGGACAAGGGTTAGGTTATATACGTCAAGGTATACCCAATCATGATCAGAATTATCCGGCCCGTGGAGGAAAGGGCTCTGCATTTATGGGAGGAGTTCGGGAGCCGATGATGGTTTACTGGCCGGGAGTGACCAAGCCCAATACGGAATGTGATCAGCGGGTGATAATCGAAGACTTTTATCCTACGATACTCGAGATGGCAGGAGTGAAGAAATATAAAACTCATCAGGTGGTAGACGGAGTCAGTTTTGCCGACGTTTTGAAGCATCCGGAAACGAGAAAAGACCGTGTGCTGATATGGCATTTCCCGAATCTTTGGGGAGAGTCGCAGAACTTGAAAGAAGGATACGGTGCCTATTCGGCTATAATGAAAGGAGATTATCATCTTATTTATACATGGGAAACACGTCAGCTCCGGCTTTATAATGTAAAGGAGGATATAGGCGAACAGCATGACCTGGCACAGGCTATGCCGGACAAGGTGAAAGAGCTGGCTGCCGAACTGTCTGATTATTTAAGAGAAAGGGATGCACAAAGACCTTCGTTGAAGGCTACCGGAGAAGTGATTCCTTTTCCCGATGGAAAATAGGTGCAGATAGTGATAAAACGGCTTGAAATTAGAACCGGTTGGTGACTAGATTGTTTCGGTTCTCTTTCAAAAATGCAGGAGAAGATATCCCTGAAGAGGCCGTCTCAAAATAGAATTGCAAAAGTAAAAATCTAATAGATTGCAACTTAGAAGTCAAAAATCTCCTACTTTTAGTCCTGTAATTAAAGGAAACAAAGACTAAAGTAGGAGATTTTTATGTTGTAACTGATAGATTATAAGTAAGCCTGTCTCAGCTTTTCATTTTGATGCAGTCTCAATTTCACGATGAAAAAATATATGAGATGTGAGCAGATCATTGTGTAGTAGTAAGGGGACTTGCAAAAATGACAAAGCCGAGCTGTTTTCCCAACAGCCCGACTTCCATCAAACATCCAATAAAAAAATTAGAGTTTGTCTTTTGGTTATTTTATCTTATGAATAACAGCTCTCTATATTTAGGAAGTGTCCACATCTGGTCGTCAACAATCAGCTCCAACTTGTCGATGTGGTAACGGATCTGTTCCAGCATCGGAGAGATGTTGTCGTGGTAAGCAATAGCCTTTTCACGCTCATCTGCAATCTTGTTGGCAACCTTGCGGGCTTCTACCATTGCGTCTACATGTTCTTTGATGTAGATAGTATGTTCGGAAATCTTACGGATGATAGCCAGATTTTCTGATGACAAGTGTTCAGCTTCGTCAGCAGGGAAGAGGCCTTTCATCTTGTACACGTTATCCAGCAACTTAGACTGATATTCGGTTGCGATAGGTACGATATGGTTCATGACCAAATCTCCCAATACACGTGCTTCAATCTGGATTTTCTTGGTGTAAGTTTCCCATTTTACTTCGTTACGAGCTTCCAGTTCCTTCTGGGTCATGACTCCGGTTGATTCAAACATCTTGATGCTTTCCGGAGTAAGGTAACGGTCGAAGATAAGCGGACAGCTGGTTTCGCAATCCAAACCGCGACGGGCAGCTTCTTCTTTCCATTCGTCGCTGTAGCCGTTTCCGTCGAAGCGGATAGGCTTAGACAACTTGATATATTTGCGGATAACCTGAATGATAGCAGATACTTTCGGTTCACCTTTTTCGATGAGTGCATCTACATCTTTCTTGAATTCGATGAGCTGTTCGGCAACTGCGGTATTCAGTGCGATCATGGCGCTAGCACAGTTGGCTTCCGAACCAACGGCACGGAACTCAAATCTGTTTCCGGTGAAGGCGAAAGGAGAGGTACGGTTACGGTCTGTATTATCGATCAAAAGTTCCGGAATCTGTGGAATGTCGAGTTTCATACCGTGTTTGCCACCCAGTGTAATCAGTTCGTCTGTAGAACTGTCTTCCATGTGGTCGAGTACCTTGCTCAGCTGTCTTCCCAGGAATGAAGAAATGATTGCGGGAGGTGCTTCGTTGGCGCCCAGACGATGTGCGTTGGTTGCACTCATGATAGATGCTTTCAGCAGACCGTTATGACGATATACTGCCATCAGGGTGTTGACTACGAAAGTGATGAAACGCAAATTCTCTTCGGCTGTCTTTCCCGGAGCCATCAACAGAATACCGGTATCTGTTCCCAGTGACCAGTTGTTGTGCTTACCAGAACCGTTTACTCCCTTGAATGGTTTTTCGTGGAGCAGTACACGGAAACCATGGCTGCGGGCTACTTTTCTCATCAGCGACATGATCAACATGTTATGGTCTACTGCCAGATTACATTCTTCGAAGATAGGAGCCAGCTCAAACTGGTTAGGAGCAACTTCGTTGTGTCTTGTCTTAACAGGGATACCCAGTTCGAGAGCCTGAATTTCCAAGTCTTTCATGAAAGCGGCTACACGGGTAGGGATAGCACCGAAGTAGTGATCTTCCAGCTGCTGGTTCTTTGAAGCTTCGTGTCCCATCAGGGTACGACCTGTAAGAAGCAGGTCGGGACGAGCTGCATACAGACCTTCGTCTACCAGGAAGTATTCCTGTTCCCATCCTAAGTAAGCAACAACTTTCTTTACATCCGGGTTGAAGTAGTGGCAAACGTCTACGGCTGCCTTGTTGACTGCACGCAGAGCTTTCAGCAACGGAGTCTTATAGTCGAGTGATTCTCCTGTGTATGCAATGAATATAGTCGGGATGCACAATGTGTCGTCTACTACAAATACTGGAGAAGACGGGTCCCATGCACTGTAACCACGGGCTTCGAATGTATTTCGGATACCACCGTTCGGGAATGAAGAAGCATCCGGTTCCTGCTGTACGAGCAGTTTTCCTGAAAACTCTTCCATCATGCCGCCTTTGCCGTCGTGTTCAACAAAAGCATCATGCTTTTCGGCTGTTCCTTCTGTCAGCGGCTGGAACCAGTGAGTATAATGTGTTGCTCCTAACTCCATGGCCCATCTTTTCATGCCTTCTGCCACTTTATCGGCAATTTCGCGGTCGAGAGCGACACCGTTGTCCATAGCATCTACCAGTTTGTTGTAAACCGGTGTGGAAAGATACTTGAACATCTTTTCGCGGTTGAATACGTACTTAGCGAAGTATTCGCTGGGGCGCTCTGCCGGAACAGGCACTTCTAAGGGTTTTGTCTGAAAAGCTTTTTCTACAACTCTAAATCTTAACTTTGACATAATACCTTTATTTTTTAATTTATTAAATAAGATGTTTGATATGTTATTTTAATGATTGTATGCTGATTCTCCATGTTCGTAGATATCCAGACCTTCTTCTTCGACTCGCTTGTCAACACGGATGCCGACCAGCTTGTCTGTTATCTTGAACAAAATGAATGTCATGACGGCGCTGAATACGATGGATATGACAGTTGCCAGTATCTGTACTCCCAGCTGATGCCAGTCGCCGTACAAAGCTCCCTTTACACCACCTTCGCCGGAAATGAACTGAGTGGCGAAGACACCTGTCAGGATAGAACCTACAATACCGCCGATGCCGTGAACTCCGAATGCATCCAGCGTATCATCGTATTTGAATTTCGGTTTGATGACGGCTACCATGTAGAAGCAGATTATCGGAGTGATCAGTCCGATGCAGAAGGCCCCGAAGATATCTACTGTTCCTGCTGCCGGAGTAATGGCTACCAGTCCTGAAACGGCTCCGGTACATGCACCTACAGTCGTCGGTTTCTTGTTATGGATCCAGTCGATAGCCATCCAGGTCAACGCTGCTACACAAGTAGCCAGGTGAGTAACCAAGAAAGCATTGGCTGCTATTCCGTCGGCCTGCAAGCCGCTTCCGGCATTGAATCCGAACCATCCTAACCATAAGAAGGCAGTTCCTAAAAATACAAATGTGATGTTGTGCGGAGTAATAGGATGGCCGATTTTATAATCACTTCTCTTTCCTGCCATGATAGCCATTACGAGAGCCGAAATACCTGCATTGATATGTACTACGGTTCCTCCGGCAAAGTCTATCGCACCCATCTGCTGGAGAAATCCTCCTCCCCATACCCAGTGTGCCATAGGAATGTAAACCAATATGCTCCACAGTACGGTAAATATCAGAAAGCCGGAGAATTTCAGTCGTTCGGCAAACGCTCCCAGAATCAAAGCCGGAGTAATGATGGCAAACATACACTGGAACAAGACAAAGATGATTTCAGGTATGTTTCCGGTAGAAAGGCTGGAAGTTGTAATTCCCTTCAACAGGACCTTGTCGAATCCGCCTATCAGGAATGACCAGGCGCTGCCGCTGTCCATCAGGCTGGTTCCGAAGACGAAACTGTAGCCGAAAGCAACCCAGATAATAGTCACCGCACAAACGATAAGCATACACTGCATGATGATGCTCAGTACGTTTTTCTGCCGTACCAGTCCCCCGTAAAACAGGGCGATACCTGGAATTGTCATTAACAGTACAAGTAGCGTGGCCACAATCATCCACGCTGTGTTTCCTGTGTCGAGTATCATGTTTGTATCCATAGTTCTTCTTGTTTAGTTGTATATTGTATTTGTTATTTTTCCTGTTCTGCGTTGTAAAGTGAGATATCGCCTCTTTCTCCCGTACGGATACGGATGGAATCTTCCACCGGAATGACGAAAATACGACCGTCTCCAATCTCTCCCGTACGAGCTGCTTTCATGACGGCCTGAATTGTTTTCTCCACATTCTTGTCGCGCACAACGATTGATATAAGTATTCTTTCTATCGAGCTGGTATCGTATACTATTCCTCGGTAGATACGGCCTTCACGAGTTTTTCCTACTCCTCTTACGTCGTAGTAAGAAAACCACTCAATGTCGGCTGCCAGCAGGGCTTCCTTGACATCTTCGAACCGTGTTCTGCGAATAATGGCTTCAATCTTTTTCATAAATTCTTGTATTTGTATTTTGTAGTGTATATATAATGTTATCCTGTCTTTTTATCTTAAAAAAACAACACCTGTTGTTCTCTCTTAAAAATACCTAAAGCTTTACACCGAAAACAAAGTGTGCTCCTTCGGTTGCCGGATTCCATATTGCCTTGGCCCATACTGGGAGGGAATAGGTATCCGTTATTTTTAGGGTTTTAGTAGCAGCCAGACTTATGTTTGAAACCTCAAATCCGTTGGCTCCAAAGTCGTCGTCACCCGATTGATTGTAAAAACTCGTTGCCCAAGGCACGGCTCCCACTTCGAACGCCCAGTCTAATCCGCCCAGTTTGAAGGGAGCCGTAACCGAGAAGTAGGAGGAGTAAGCCCGTTTCCCTTGTTTGTTGACTCCGTCGCAACCTGCGAAATTAGTGAACCAGTTGACGGCGAGGATATCAAAATCATATCCTACTTGTGCTTCAAATACGTGTGAAGTATTTGTCGCACCATAATGAAAGTAGCCGGCCCCGTCGCCAAACCAGTAATCGGTCACGGAAATACTGAAACCTTTAATGCCGTATCCCAAGGTAAGATCGAATTCTTTTGTGTCATCTTTGTCGAATCCTAACGTTCCCCATCCCGACAACCACAGTCCCTTGTAACTGATGGAAGCTGTGGGTTGTACGCTGATGTTACCCAGATCTTGGCCTCGCCATACATAGTCACTGACGAGTTCTGCACCGATGTCGGCCTCTACTTTGTCTTGTGCTGAAAGGGACAGCACCGGCAGCATGAACATTGTTGCTGCTCTTAGCCTTCGTTGTACTTTCCTTTTCATTTGCTTTTCGTTTTTAGTTAGTGTTTATTTGTGTCTATATGAAAGTATATAGGTTAATTCTATATGCTTTATTTGGCTGTATTGCTGTTTTGTATTTCTTTTTGTTTTTCTGTATTGCAAAATTATGTCTTTTTGATTTTATAGTAAAGCCTCGGGAGTTAATAATTTACTATCTTTTTTATCTGTTTCATTTTATAATTTTATAGCCTTATTTTCTTATCGATTGTAATTTTATTTATTGAAAAGAATAATAATTTGTTACTACGTGCATAAATAATGAATCTTTTTGTATAGCAAAATAGCGAAAATCTTTGCCTTTGTATAGCAGAAATTACTTTCTGAAGACACTAAGAATATATAATTTTCATGCAGACGTTTATTTCTTTTTGTCAGGGAAAGGGAGAGAAAGGCTTGCAGGAGCACTTTATTTTTGTACAAAAACTTAGAAAATTTGTACAAAAGATTTTGAAACGTCTCGATGTTTTCCGGCAGACGTCGGCATGTCCTTACGAAACGTCCCTAGAAATCAAAAAAGAAAGCTGCCGTTACCCTGCATGTGGCAGGAAGTAACAACAGCTTCTTTCAGATATTGTATATTTTGCTTGTGTCCTTTGTTAGATCCAGTTCTGGATACGTTGCATAGCTTCTATGCAGTCTTCACGTTCTCCAAAGGCTGTGAGTCGCAAATAGCCTTCACCGCTAGGACCGAAGCCGACTCCCGGAGTACTTACAATGTTGACCTCGTATAGCAGCTGGTCGAAGAACTTCCATGAAGTCATTCCTTCAGGTACTTTCAGCCAGATGTACGGAGCATTTACACCTCCATATACGCTGAGGCCGGCTTTCTTCAGGCTTTCGCGCATGATACGGGCATTTTCCATGTAGTAATTGATGGTTTCCTTTATCTGTTTCTGTCCGTCGGGAGTATAGATAGCTTCTGCACCGCGCTGGGTAATGTAGCTTGTTCCGTTGAATTTAGTACACTGACGGCGGTTCCACAACGGATTAAGTGGGATACGTTCTCCGTCGAGGCTGGCTGCTGTCACTTCTTTTGGAATGACAGTATATCCGCAACGAACACCGGTAAATCCGGCAGTCTTCGAGAAGCTGCGGATTTCGATGGCAACTTTCTTGGCTCCGCGGATTTCGTAGATAGAGTGCGGAACGTCAGGTTCCTGGATGAAAGCTTCGTAAGCCGCGTCGAAAATAATCAGTGTGTCGTTGGCAAGTGCATAGTCCACCCACTTCTTCAGTTGGTCGTGCGTAAGGGTAGTACCTGTCGGGTTATTAGGATAGCACAGATAAATCAGGTCCACTCTGTGTTTCGGCAGTTCGGGGATGAAGTTGTTTTCTGCTGTACATGGCAGGTAAGTCACATTGCTCCATTTTCCGTTCTCGTCGAGTGTACCCGAGCGTCCGCACATGATGTTGCTGTCTACATAAACAGGATATACCGGGTCGGTGATACCCATGCTGTTGTCCCAGCGAAGCAGTTCGCCGATGTTTCCGGTATCACTTTTAGCACCGTCGCTGATAAATACTTCAGAAGGGCTGAGGCTGATTCCTCTTGGTGCAAAGTCGTGCTTGATGATGGCCTCTATCAGAAAATCGTAACCTTGTTCGGGACCATATCCGTGGAATGTCTTGGCATCTGCCATTTCGTCTACCGCACGATGCATGGCTTCGATGCTTACGGCAGGAAGAGGGCGGGTTACATCGCCTATGCCCAGTCGGATCAGTTTCTTCCCGGGATGTGTAATTTTAAATGCGTTTACTTTTTTTGCTATGTCCGAGAATAAGTAGCTTCCCGGTAATTTGAGAAAATGTTCGTTTACTAATGCCATAAATTATGTCTTATGTTTTTATATATCAATTTCACCGTCGAAAACTTTAGTTGCCGGACCGGTCATGTAGATGTGGTTGTCGTCGGCCCATTCGATGTCGAGAGTACCTCCGTCCATTACGATGGAGCTCTTTCTTCCGCATCGGTTGGTAAATGCCGAAGCGACAGCCGTGGCGCAGGCTCCCGTGCCACAGGCCATGGTAATGCCCGAACCTCGTTCCCATACTCTCATGCGGACTTTGTTGTCCGACAGGATCTGGGCGAATTCCACATTCACGCGGTCGGGGAACAACGGATGATGTTCCAGTACAGGTCCCACTTCTTCAAGTTTGATTTGATTGATGTCATCGACAAAAATAACCAGATGCGGATTGCCCATTGACACAGCGATACCTCTTTCGAACGCATAACCTTCTCCCAAGGTTACTTCGTGAATGTCTGAAGGTATACCCATGTCCACGGTGACTGTTTCTACAGTGTTCTTGTCGCCGACGTGCAAGTGCAATATCTTGATGCCCGATAATGTTTCGAGCCGGATGTCTGTCTTGTCGGTAAGCCCTTCTTCATACAGATATTTTCCGATGCAGCGGCTGGCATTGCCGCACATGCGTGCTTCAGAGCCGTCGGCATTGAAGATGCGCATTTTAAAGTCGGCCTGGCTGGAAGGGCAGATCAGTACCAGTCCGTCGGAGCCGATACCTGTATGTGGACGGCTCCATTCGATAGATAATTTCTCTGGTTCTTCTATTGGATAGCGCAAGGTGTTGACATAGATATAGTCATTGCCGGCACCATGCATCTTTGTAAATTTTATTTTCATTTCGTCTTTATTTAAATGTCTAGTAAGCAGCCTCGTGTACTCCTGCTACGGCACGGCCGCTCGGATCGTTCAAGTTCTTGAAACTAGCGTCCCATGCCAGCGCTTCGGCTGTAGAGCATGCTACACTCGGTACGCTCGGTACGCTGCGGGCTGCGGAATCGCTCGGGAAATGTTCTTCGAAAATGCAGCGGTAGTAGTATTCTTCCTTGTTCTGCGGCGGGTTGATCGGGAATCGTTCTGCTGCGTGCTTCATTTCCTCGTCGCTGACGGCTGCGGCTGTAATTTCCTTCAGGGTGTCTATCCATGAGTAGCCAACTCCATCGGAGAACTGTTCCTTCTGGCGCCATGCCACGCTTTCCGGCAGAAGAGATGCGAAGGCATCGCGTACGACACGCTTTTCGATGGTGTGACCCGGGCACATCTTTACTGCCGGGTTCAGGCGCATGGCTACATCCAGGAACTCTTTGTCGAGGAACGGAACACGTCCTTCTACGCCCCATGCGGCAAGCGACTTGTTGGCGCGCAGGCAGTCGTACAAATAGAGTTTGGAAAGCTTGCGGACAGTTTCTTCGTGGAAAGCCTCCGGTGTAGGAGCTTTGTGGAAGTAAAGATAACCTCCGAATACTTCGTCGGCACCTTCTCCGCTGAGCACCATTTTGATACCCATCGACTTGATGACGCGTGCCAGCAAGTACATCGGGGTAGAGGCACGGACTGTTGTTACGTCGTAGGTTTCGATATAATAGATTACGTCGCGTATGGCATCCAGACCTTCCTGGATGGTATAGTTGATTTCGTGATGCACGGTTCCGATATGTTCGGCAACGATGCGGGCTTTTTCCAGATCGGGTGCTCCCTTCAGTCCCACAGCGAACGAGTGCAACTGAGGCCACCATGCAGGTGCTTTTCCGTCGGCTTCGATACGCTTGTCGGCATAAATTTTAGCAATGGCAGAGATAACCGAAGAGTCCAGACCTCCGGACAACAGGACACCGTAGGGAACATCACTCATCAACTGGCGGCGTACGGCAGCTTCGAGGGCTGTACGCACGTCGTTCACCTGCGCAGTATATGCTTCGGCTTCGGGCAATGAGGTGTAACGGTCTTTTACGGCATCGTATTCCATCCAGTCGCGTTTGTACCAGCGTTTCATTTTTCCTTCACGGCTCCAGTAGTAGTGTCCGGGCAGGAAAGGTTCGTATTCCTCACAGAATCCTTCCAGAGCCTTCAGTTCACTGGCACAATATACAGTTCCGTCTGCATCATGACCTATATATAAAGGTATAACGCCTATCGGGTCGCGGGCAATCAGGAACTCATCACGTTCTTCATCGTAAAGGGCGAAGGCAAAGATACCGCTCAGTTCTTCCAGAAAATCAATTCCTTTATCCTGATACAGAGCCAGGATTACTTCGCAGTCACTGCCTGTCTTGAAGTCATACCGGCCGGCATACTTTGCACGTATGTCGCGGTGATTGTATATTTCACCATTTACGGCAAGTATCTTTTTCCCGTCGCTGGAGTAAAGAGGCTGGCCTCCCGACTGAGGGTCTACAATGGAAAGACGTTCGTGCGCCAGTATGGCACTTCCACCGCAATAAATACCACTCCAGTCCGGACCGCGGTGGCGTATCTTTTTCGCCATCGATAAGGCTTTCTGTCTTAGTTCAGGCGTTTGTTTTTTAATATTGAAAATGCAGGCAATTCCACACATAGTTTATCTGATTTTATAGATTTAATGACGACTCTTTTGCAACATGGCATCGATGTCGGCCGCAGCCCGGCGTCCTGCCGCAATACATTTTACTACGAGGCTCGGTCCGGTAGCAGCGTCGCCTGCTACTACAGCGTTTTCCGGAAGCTCAGGCAGTTGAGGTTTTAAGAATCCCATGGCAAGCAGTACAAGGTCGGCTTCGATGATTTCCTTCTTTCCGGTGGGGCGCATCTGCGGACGTCCACCGTCAGTGGCCGGAATCCATTCCACTTCTTCTACTTCCACGCCACATACACGTCCGTCTTCAGTTCCTAAGAAACGGTTTGAAGTCAGGCTCCAGCGGCGGGTACATCCTTCTTCGTGGCTTGAACTGGTCTTCAGGACAATGGGCCACTGCGGCCATGGAGTTGCCGGATTATGGCCAACGGGCGGTTTGGGCATGATTTCTATCTGGCATACGCTGACAGCTCCCTGGCGGTTGGTTTCTATCTGGCATACGCTGACCGCTCCCTGGCGGTTGGCTGTTCCGATACAATCGCTTCCCGTATCTCCACCGCCGATGACAAGTACTTTCTTGTCTTTAGCCGTGATACGTTCTTCATCGCTGAATGTCTGTCCGGCCAGTACCCGGTTCTGCTGTGCCAGCATTTCCATAGCGAAATGTATGCCTTTCAGTTCGCGTCCCGGTATGTTCAGGTTGCGGGCTTCCGGTGTTCCGGTGCAGATGGCATAGGCATCAAACCCTTCGGGCAAATGCGCCAAATCGATTTCTGCATTGGTCTTGAAGCAAATACCTTCGTCTTCCATGATTTTCAAGCGACGGTCGATAACCGGTTTATGCAGCTTGAAGTTAGGAATACCGAAGCGAAGCAGTCCGCCAATGTATTCGGACTTTTCGAAAACTGTTACATCGTATCCTCGATGATTCAACTGATTGGCTGCTGCCAGTCCCGCAGGTCCCGAACCGATAACGGCTACTTTCAGTCCGTTTCGTTCATAATGTTTGGTGGTAACATAACCTTCGCGGAAGGCTGTTTCGATGATGGCAGCTTCGTCTTCGCGGATAGTAACCGGAGAATCGATGCTCAGTTTCAGCACGCACGACTTCTCACAGAGTGCGGGACATATTCTTCCGGTAAATTCTGGAAAGTCATTTGTGCGGGTCAATATTTCGTATGCTTCCTGCCATTTGCCTTTGCTCAGCGCATCCTGAAACTCAGGAGGGCGGTTGCCCAGCGGGCATGCCCAGTGACAGAAGGGCACGCCGCAATCCATGCATCGGGATGCTTGCAGTTTACGTTCGCTGGTATTCAGCGTTTGTTCCACTTCTCCAAAATCGGCTATACGTTCGTGGACGGGGCGATAGCCAGCCTCTTGTCGGGGTATATTTAGAAATGCTTTAGGATCTCCCATAACAATAATTTTATTAGTTGTTCGATGTTTTAGTAATCTCTCTGCACTTCAGCTATTTTCTGCTGGAGCTTTTTCATCTGTTCTTCTGCCAGTACACGTTTGTATTCGATAGGAGTAACCTGAATAAACTCGTCGACGTGCTGCTGCCAGTTGTCGAGTAACGTACGTGCCAGCTTTGAACCGGTGTATTTCCAGTGTCGTTCTATCAGTTCACGCAGTTCCTTGCGTGCCGCAGAATCCTCGAGCAGACTGAGTTCTACCATTTCCATGTTGCAGAAATAATCGAAAGTACGTTCACGGTCCCATACGTAAGCGATACCGCCGCTCATTCCGGCTGCGAAGTTACGTCCGGTGTGTCCCAAAACGACTACCCGTCCTCCGGTCATGTATTCGCAACAATGGTCGCCTACGCCTTCTACTACGGCAATAGCTCCCGAATTTCTTACGGCAAAACGTTCACCCACACATCCGTTGATGTAGACTTCGCCGCTGGTTGCACCATACATCAGTGTATTTCCGGCTATTGTATTCTTGGAAGCATCGAAGCAGGAACCCATTGGCGGGAGAACAGCGATTCGTCCGCCGCTCAGTCCTTTGGCTACATAGTCGTTTGCTTCTCCTTCCAGACGGAAGCTGATTCCCGGAGTAAGGAAGGCACCGAAACTCTGACCTGCCGAGCCTTTAAACTTGACGCTGATAGTTCCGTCGGGTAATCCTTCGTGTCCGTATCGGGTAGCTACTTCTCCGGCAAGCATAGTTCCTACAGAACGGTCTGTGTTCGAAATGGTGTATTCCAGTTCTACCGGTCGCTTGCTGTCCAGTGCTTCGTGTGCGGCAGCAATGATGGATCTGTCTTTTACTTCCGAAAGGTCGAGCGGACGATTCTTTATATAATGGATATCTGCTCCGTTGTCTACCTGATGGAGAATACGGCTGAAGTCCAGTCCTCCAATCTTTCCTGTCTGGCTGTGCGGAGCAATCTCAATGAGATCTGTTCTACCGATGATATCTTGCAGGCGAGTGAAGCCCATGGCTGCCAGATATTCTCGTACTTCCTGAGCCAGGAACTCGAAGTAATTGATCAGGTACTGATAGTGTCCGCGGAAGTGTTCACGCAGCTTTTCATTTTGAGTGGCAACACCTACCGGACATAAGTTTGTATGACATTTACGCATCATGACGCATCCCAATACAATCAGTGCCGCAGTACCGAAAGCATATTCATCTGCTCCCAGCAATGCCATGCTGATAATATCACGACCTGTCTTTAGCTGACCATCGGTCTGTAAGCGAACCTGTCCGCGCAGTCCGTTGAGTACCAGTGTCTGTTGCGTTTCGCTCAAGCCGATTTCAGGCGGAATACCTGCGTATCTCATAGAAGATGCCGGTGATGCTCCGGTTCCTCCCTCGGCTCCTGAGATTACAATCAGATCGGCCTTGGCTTTTGCTACGCCGGCAGCGATTGTTCCGACACCGCTTTCTGCTACCAGCTTCACACTGATGGCTGCTCGCGGATTGACATTCTTCAGGTCGAAGATAAGCTGAGCCAAGTCTTCGATACTGTAGATATCGTGATGAGGTGGAGGAGAGATCAACGAAATGCCCGGAATAGAATGACGGGTACGTGCGATGACTTCATCTACTTTGAAGCCCGGTAACTGTCCGCCTTCACCCGGTTTTGCTCCTTGTGCCACCTTAATCTGTATTTCTTCTGCGTTGACCAAATACTCGGTTGTTACGCCGAAACGTCCTGATGCAATCTGTTTGGTCTTACTGCAAAGGCTGATGTCTTCGTTGTCTGCATTAGAATGATAAACAGCTTTGAATCGTTCACTGTCTTCACCTCCTTCACCCGTGTTGCTGCGTGCACCGAGTTTGTTCATGGCAAGTGCCATGGCTTCGTGTGCTTCTTTACTGATGGCACCGAATGACATTGCTCCGGTTACGAAGTGCTTCACGATACTTTCTACCGGTTCTACCGTATTGATATCTATCGGGTTGTTGCGGAAGCGGAAGAAATCACGCAAGAATACCGGTGATTCTTTTTCGTTTGCCTTCTGAGTGAACTCCTTGAACTTCTTGTAACTTCCCGTACGTGTAGCCAGTTGCAACAGACTGATGGTTTCCGGATTCCATGCATGCTTTTCACCGTCCTTACGGTAGGAGAATAATCCGATATTGTCGAGCATGGATGCTGCTTCGTCTTCGCTGATGCTTGCTCCCGATTCATGGAATTTCAAGTAATCGCTAGCTATATCTTTCAGTCCTGCACCTCCAATAGTAGAAATGTCAGTACCAAAATATCGTTTCATCATTTCGGCATTCAGTCCCACAGCTTCAAACAGTTTGGCACCTCGATAAGAACGGATGGTACTGATACCCATTTTACTCATGACTTTATACAAGCCTTTGCACAGCGCTTTGATATAATTCTTTTCGGCTGTGTTGTAGTCCAGTTGGACATCGCCCTTCTTTACCAGTCCGTCTATTACGGCAAAAGCCATGTACGGACAGATGGCACTTGCACCATAACCCAGCAATAAAGCTGCATGCATTACTTCACGTGCCTCACCACTTTCCACAATCAGCGCAGTCTGTACACGTTTCTGTACAGAAATCAGATGATGGTGTACAGCACTTACTGCTAGCAGTGAAGGTACAGGTGCATGGGTTGCATCGATGTCTCGGTCGGAAAGTACAATGTAATTAGCTCCCGCATCGACAGCTTCTTCTGCTTTCTTGCATAAGTCTTCGATGGCAGAACGCAAACCTTCTTCACCGTCCTTGATGTCGAAAATCATTTTCAGCTTAACGGTGCTGAAGCCTTTGTATCTGATATTACATAAAATATCGAGTTGCGTATTGGTCAATATCGGATGTGGCAGACGTACCATTTTGCAATGCATCGGATCCGGAGTCAGAATGTTCTTTCCTACGGCACCAATATATTCGGTCAGTGACATTACCAGTTCCTCACGGATTGGGTCGATGGCGGGGTTAGTAACCTGAGCAAACTGCTGTCTGAAATAGTTGAATAGCAGTTGAGGTTTTTCCGACAAGACGGCAAGCGGAGTATCGTTACCCATTGAGGCAGTCGGTTCTGCTCCGGTCTTGCACATTGGAGTCAGGGTTCTTTCTACATCTTCACGGGTAAATCCGAATATACGCAGGCGACGTCCTGCATTTTTTACTGAATTTTCTACCTTACGACCGCTACGCAAAGTATCGAGTTCGATACGGTTGG
This sequence comes from Bacteroides sp. CAG:443, assembly GCA_000432735.1. Classification (GTDB taxonomy): domain Bacteria; phylum Bacteroidota; class Bacteroidia; order Bacteroidales; family Bacteroidaceae; genus Phocaeicola. The sequence continues at coordinate 43,494 of FR887793.1, read as the reverse complement.
CAGAAAGCCATTCTGTGTAGGGAAGTGCCGAAGCTAAGTTTTCCTTGACTTCGTTATCGTAATATATCTTGCCTTCCTGTGTATCGACCAGCAGGATCTTGCCCGGTTGCAGTCTACCTTTAGCTTCTATCTCATCCGGATTGAAGCTGATAGTTCCTGTTTCGCTTGCAACGACCATCGT
>FR887793.1:0-43280 GCA_000432735.1 Bacteroides sp. CAG:443 | reverse complement strand
CCATCGTCCCGCTCTTCGTAACCAGCCAGCGTGCCGGACGAAGTCCGTTTCGGTCGAGCATACCTCCGGCGTAACGTCCGTCGCTAAACAACAAGGCAGCCGGACCATCCCACGGTTCCATCAGGATGGAATGATATTCGTAAAATGCTTTCAGTGCCGGACTGATAGGATTCTTTTCGTTGGTTGACTCGGGTACCATCATGGCCAGTGCATGTGGAAGGCTCAAACCTGACATAACAAAGAACTCCAGCACATTATCCATAGATGCACTGTCGCTCATGCCCGGCTGAATAATAGGGCGTATTTTCGAGATATCTCCCAGTGTGTCCGATGACAATACGCTCTCTCTTGCTTCCATCCATGCACGATTACCACGTATTGTATTGATTTCACCATTGTGGGCCATCATACGAAATGGCTGTGCAAGGCTCCATGTTGGGAACGTATTGGTACTGAAACGTGAGTGTACCAATGCAAGCGCACTGGTGAAATAAGGCTGTGTCAGGTCGGCATAATATTCTCTCAGCTGAGTAGATGTAAGCATACCTTTGTATACCATGTTCCGGCTTGAGAGAGAAACAATGTAAAAGTCTTTATGTTCGACTCTGTTTTCTATCTTTTTCCTTATTATATATAGCTTTCTTTCAAGGTTCTGTTCATCAGCTTCGGCTGTAATGAAAATCTGCTTTACATCCGGTTCGGTGGCAAGAGCATCTTTTCCAAGTACACTTGAATTGACTGGTACACTTCTTACGTGCATCAGTGTCATGCCTTCTCGCTCTATTTCTTCTATCATGATGCTCATGATAGTATGTTGTTCTTCTTTATCTTTAGGCATGAATACCAATCCAGTACCGTATTTCCCTTTTTCAGGAACAGGAATCCCTTGCAGAAGGATAAATTCATGTGGTATTTGTACCATAATACCCGCTCCGTCGCCTGTTTTACTATCGGCGCCTTCTGCTCCACGATGCTTCATGTTTTCCAGCACTCTGAGGGCGGAGTCAATCAAATCGTGTGATTTTGTGCCATGTAGGTTGACTATCATGCCCACGCCACAGGCGTCATGCTCATTGGCTGGGCTGTAAAGACCATGCCCATATTGGGGTAAATCTTCGCTCTTATCTGATAAAATGTAACCTTTTTCTCCCATTTGCTTTCTATTTTATTGATATGTTTGTTTTATTGTTTCGGTGTGATTGCAAAAATACATATATGCTTTCGAAAAACAAAATAAAGAACAATAAGAGTCAAGAAAAAATATGTTCTTAAATACGTTCTGTTATTATTTAAATAAAAATAGGGTATATATATTATGAATTGAAATTAAAATCTGTGTTTTGTATTGTAATTTGTAAATATTGATATTAAAAAAAGAAATTGATAAAATCTTTTGTTTACTCCTTTGGGCCTTTATATGATAGGGAAAGAGGAGAATTTTCGTTGAAAAATTCCTTTTTATTCAGGTTTTATTGGGGATACAAGGAAAGCAATTTGATATTTTACAGGTGGGTAAAGTATCTTTTTTGAATTTGTCCGGTACATTTGGAGAACATTTTTTACCTTTGTGATATGTTTAGACAGAAAATTAATCGGAGTATCAACGAGAAGCATTTGTTTGCTCCGACGGACAAGATAGTAGTAGCTTTAAGCGGTGGAGCTGATTCCGTTGCGTTATTGCGTGTGTTATTGCTGGAAGGGTATACCTGCATAGCTGCGCATTGTAATTTCCATCTTCGGGGAGAAGAATCAAACCGTGATGAAACTTTTGTTCGTACATTGTGCTGTAAGTTGAATGTTCCACTTCAGGTGGTGCATTTTGATACGATCGGCTATGCATCACAAAGGGGAATCTCCATTGAGATGGCTGCCCGTGAGTTGCGGTATGGGTGGTTTGAACAGATACGTACAGAGGTTGGAGCAAAGGTCGTGGCGGTAGCTCATCATCGTGACGACAGCGTAGAAACCTTTCTTTTGAATCTGGTCAGAGGAACAGGCATCAATGGTCTGAAAGGAATTGCTGCCGTAAATGGAACGATTGTCCGTCCGTTGCTGGATGTCAGTCGTGAGGAAATACTGGAGTTCTTGAAGAGTCTGCATCAAGACTACGTGACCGACAGTACGAATCTGCAAGATGAATATACCCGAAACAAGCTCCGTCTGAACGTGATACCTCTATTGAAAGAAATCAATCCGTCCGTTTGTGAAGCTATATCCGAAACGGCACGCAGACTGTCTGACGCAGAGTCTGTGTATCGTGAGGCGATGAAGGCTGCTTGTCTGAGGGTTACGGAAGGAGAGGGGCGGTTTAGCATTTCCCAAATTCTAAAGGAAGTGGCTCCCCTGGCCGTATTGTTTGAACTTCTGCATCCTTATGGGTTCAATGCTGCTCAGCTGAAAGATATATACAGAAGTCTGGAAGGCGAATCCGGACGTCTTTTTTATTCCGGAGATTATGTGCTACTGCGTGACCGCGACTACCTGCTTTTGAAAAAACGGGAGGCATTGGCGGATGCTTCCCAAAAGATATTGCATCACGAGGTTCGTGAAATAGATGCTGGATTTGAGGTTCCCCGTGACCCGAAGATAGCCTGCTTGGATGCTGACAAGCTAGAAGAACCTTTGACTTTACGCCGCTGGCAGTCGGGAGATAAGTTTATACCTTTTGGCATGCACGGCTTTAAGAAAGTACGCGATTACCTGCGTGACCGTAAATTGACCTTGTTTGAGAAAGAGGACCAGTATGTGGTATGTTCGGGGGACGATATTGTATGGCTGGTAAACGAACGAACCGACAATCGCTTTCGCGTAACGGAGAATACACGTCGTGTAATGTTGCTCTGGATGGAATGATAATCCCTGATTTTCTTCTGCTAAATACCTAAAAATAGGGATTGCGCACCCTGTACGAATTGTCTTACTTTGTAATCGAAAATAACATGAATTCTATTTTGTCTATGTGTGGAACCAAGATATATAAGCCGACCGATAAAATGAGTGACCTGATTTGTGAGAATTATGCCTTACTACAGGTCTTGAGCCGTTTTGGCGTACCATTGGGCTTCGGCGACAAGTCCGTACAGGAAGTATGCAGCATGAATGGAGTAGATTGTACTACTTTTCTGATTGTCGTAAACTTTCTGACCGAAGAGAACAATCGCATGCAGGATCATATAGCAGGACTGTCTGTCCCAGCTCTGATGGATTACCTGCAACGTGCTCATTCCTATTTTCTGGATTTTCAGTTGCCTACCATTCGTCGGAAACTGATAAAGGCCATCGATTTCTCGTCCCACAATGAAGTTTCGTTCCTGATACTTCAGTTCTTCGACGATTATGTGGGAGAGGTAAGAAAGCATATGGAGTATGAGAATGAAAAGGTCTTTACTTATGTGCGTGGGCTGTTGAACGGTGAACGCTCTACTCAATATAATATAGGTGTATTTGCGCGTCATCATAATCAAATCAACGCCAAACTGACCGAGTTAAAGAATATCATTATCAAATACTATCCGGCCAATGGCGATAATCAGTTGCTGAATGCAACGTTATTCGATATTTTTAGTTGTGAAGAAGATCTGGCATCGCATAACCGGGTAGAAGATTACTTGTTTGTCCCTGCCATCATGGAATTGGAAAAGGGGGAACTATGAAATCTCAGGAACTGATTTTAGTAGCTGTGGCCGAAACTTCGGTCATTGTACGGAGCGGACTGGTAGCTGTCCTCAAGCGTCTGCCTGACATGAGCATACAGACTGTGGAAGTTACTTCGAAGGAAGGGCTTCAGCATTGCATGGAAGCGCATGCTCCTAGTATTTTAATTGTGAACCCTCAGTTTGAAGGCTGGTTCGACGTAGATGCTTTCAAGGAGCATTATTCGCATGCGGAAACCAAGATTGTATCGTTGCTTTGCACGTTTGTCGATGTCAACCAGTTGAAAGGCTACGACGAAAGCATTAACCTCTTCGATGATGCGGAATCGCTCGAAAAGAAAATTTCGGAACTGATGAACCTGACCGAGGAGGAGGATACCGATCAGAATGCACTGAGTCAGCGTGAGAAAGAAATCATCGGCTGCGTGGTGCGAGGAATGACCAATAAGGAGATTGCCGAGAAATTGTTTATTTCGGTACATACTGTCATTACCCACCGGCGGAACATCACCCGTAAGTTGCAGATTCACTCGGCAGCCGGACTGACTATTTATGCCATTGTAAATAAATTGGTGGAGCTTAGTGAGGTAAAAATGAAACTGTAGCATTCTTTCTTATCTGGAATGTTTCTAAAATACCTACATATAGGTATTGCAGAAGCGGGCAAAGGCCCGTATCTTTGCAGTGTTAGTCATATGAAATTACGTAAACCACAAAGAAAAAAGTTAGTTATTAGTTGGGTGCCCCCTGCGAAGTGATTCGCGGGGGGTACGCGCTTTATGTAAGTCATTCTGTAAATAAATGCCAGTTTGGGCAATATTTTTAACTGATTTTGTCGATAAGTATAAACTTATGAATTTTTTTTCATTTTTCTTTTTTTGTTAATTCGTTAATATGCCATACCTTTGTTTGCTCAGAAACAAAATAGGTAAAATGATGAAAGTAGGATTATTTATTCCCTGCTATATCAATGCTGTTTACCCCGAAGTGGGAGTGGCTTCTTACAAGCTCCTGAAAAGTTTGGGCGTAGATGTAGACTATCCGTTAGACCAGACCTGTTGCGGACAGCCTATGGCGAATGCAGGGTTCGAAAATGAATCGAAAGAATTAGCTAAGCGATTCGACAAGTTATTCGAGGGTTATGATTATATAGTTGGTCCTTCGGCCAGTTGCGTGGTATTTGTGCGCGACCATTACGGCAATCTGCTGGCGGAGGAGAAACATCGTTGTGCCAGTGAGGGCAAGATATATGATATCTGTGAGTTCATTCACGATGTAGTAAAGCCGACCTCTCTTCAAGCTTCATTCCCTCACAAGGTCAGTATTCAGAACAGTTGTCACGGAGTGCGTCTGATGAAACTCTCTTCTCCTAGTGAACTGAACATTCCTTATTATAATAAGTTGCGCGATCTGCTGTCGCTGGTAAAGGATATAGAGATCGTAGAACCCGAACGTCCGGACGAATGTTGTGGCTTCGGAGGAATGTTTGCGGTAGAAGAACACGATGTGTCCGGTCAGATGGGACGCGATAAGGTAAAACGCCATATGGCTACCGGAGCCGAATATATCGTAGGAGCCGACAGTTCGTGCCTGATGCACCAGAGAGGAATCATCGAGCGTGAGAAGCTTCCTATCAAGACCATTCATATTGTTCAAATATTAGCTGCTGGATTATGAGTACGAAACATGCAAAAGCTGCCGGAGAATTTCTGAAAAACCAGAAAATGGCAGCATGGCACGATGAAACATTGTGGATGGTTCGTGCCAAACGAGATAAAATGAGTAAACAGGTTCCCGAGTGGGAACACTTGCGTGATATGGCGTGTGCCCTAAAAATGTACAGTAACAGTCATCTGGACCAGTTGCTTCAGGAGTTTGAAAAGAATGCTGTGGCAAACGGTGCCTGCGTTTACTGGGCAAAGGATGCCGACGAATACTGCTCCATTGTGTACAATATCTTGCACGGACATCAGGTAAAGCATTTCATCAAGAGCAAGTCGATGCTGGCGGAAGAGTGCGGACTGAACGAGTTCCTTGAAAAGAAAGGTATCGAAGTAGTGGAAAGCGACCTGGGAGAACGCATTCTTCAACTGATGCACCAGCGTCCGAGCCACATTGTGATGCCTGCCATCCACATCAAGAAAGAAAAAATCGGTGAATTGTTTGTTCGTGAAATGGGAACGGAACCGGGCAACAACGACCAGACTTACCTGACTCACGCTGCCCGCAAGAACCTGCGCCGGAAGTTTATCGAAGCCGAAGCTGCTATGACGGGAGCCAACTTTGCCGTAGCTTCTACAGGAGAATGTGTGGTATGTACCAACGAAGGTAATGCCGATATGGGAACTTCCCAGCCGAAACTTCAGATAACGGCGTTCGGAATGGAAAAGATTGTGCCCGACCGCGATGCGTTGGGTGTCTTTACCCGCTTGCTTGCCCGTTCGGGTACCGGACAGCCTATTACAACTTATACTTCACATTATCGCAAGCCGCGTAAAGGCGGAGAACTTCACATCATCATTGTAGACAACGGACGCAGCCAGATTCTGGCCGATCAGAAACATGTCAAGACGCTGAATTGCCTTCGTTGCGGAGCCTGCATGAACACTTGTCCCGTTTATCGTCGTTCGGGAGGTTATTCATATACTTATTTTATTCCGGGACCTATCGGCATCAACCTGGGAATGCTGAAAGCACCGTTGCATTATTATGACAACGTTTCGGCATGTTCGTTGTGTCATTCGTGCCAGAATGTATGTCCGGCAAAGGTAGATTTGGCCGACCAGATTTACGACTGGCGTCAGAAACTGCATACGCTAGGTGTTGCCAGTTCGTCCAAGAAGGCCATGTCGGGTGGCATGAAGTTCCTGATGTCACATCCAGCTCTGTTTAATTTTGCGTTGAAAGATGCGCCGATTGCCAATTCACTGCCACGTGGTATCGTATACAATGGATTGAACGATTGGGGAAAAGAGCGTGAAATGCCGAAGTTTGCCAAGGAAAGTTTCAACGAAATGTGGAAAAAGAATAAAGTAAAATAAGTATGAGCAGCAGAGAAGATATATTACAGAATATACGTCGCAATACAAGGGTGCGTTATGAAAAGCCGGATTTGTCTGACTTAGAGCACGAGGCGTTGACTTATGAAGATAAAGTTGCACAGTTCTCTGAAGTCATAAAGATAGTAGGAGGGCAGGCCGTCGTATTGCAGAAGGGAGAAGATGTAAACGAACTGATAAAAAAAATCTATCCGGAGGCCCGGCGTATCGCTTCAGTAGTAAGCGAAGTACAGACGGAAAGCGGTGTACAAGCTATTACATGTGGCACGTTCCATCCTGATGACGTAGAAAAATCGGGTGATCTTGACGGAACAGACCTCGCAATTGTAGACGGACGTGTAGGTGTGTGTGAGAACGGTGCTGTATGGTTGCAGCAGGATGTAGAACAACGTGCGGTATACTTCATTTCCGAAGCACTGGTCATCTTGCTCGACCGGAAGAATCTGGTGAACAACATGCACGAGGCTTACAAGCGTATTGATACCGGTGAATATGGTTACGGGGTGTTTGTTTCGGGTCCTTCGAAGACGGCAGACATCGAACAGGCGCTTGTTATGGGAGCGCATGGTGCACGTAGCGTAACGGTTATTTTGCTCTGATAGTTGGAAAACTATATAAATGTAAAGCTTGCTCTATTCACATAGGGCAAGCTTTTTTACATATTAGGAAGAAAGTTTACAAAGAGATTATTTGAGTATCTGAAAGTCTTTCTTAATGAATGCATTGCGAGATAAGCCACCAAACCAGATTCAGCAGGACAATACCTCCTATCAGGGCATATACTGTGCGGGTGTATACTTTTTTGTCTGTTGCTTTCTTATCGGTAACCTGCTCTTCCTGTATGTCACTTAATTGGTTGATTAACATGTCTATCCTAATTTTGTTTACTACTAAAATGTAGCATTTAGGTAAAGACTGCATATAATGCTCTTGTTTTTAATCATTTTTTAAATAGTTGTATTTTCGCACCGAACGAAAAACGCAGGATATCCTTCATGGTAAGGCTTTTGTTGGTTGCCTTGCTGATGATGTATAGCTCACAGGTACTAACTTCGTAGAACAGTGAAATATGCTGTACGATGCTGTTCTGCAAGTTGAAGTTCATACGTTGTCCGATGAAAATATATGGACGTATTTTCGTACTGAAGTTATAGTAGCGATTGGGGTAACGTCCGGGTTCCTTTTTCCAGAATTCTTCTCCCGCAATGGTAGTAAGATATAGTCCGCAGTAAAAAGGTTCCAGTGCCCAGTGTTCGTCAAAACTCATGCTCCACGGGATATAGTTCTGTTTTACGGTCAGTGTAAAAAGCAGGTCGGTAGCATACTTGGGAGGCAGATAACCTATCAGGAAATCGGTTTCCCATTGTCGGCGTTTACCATAATCCCAGCCTACACCTGCCGACATTACTCCCATTCCTCCGGCATACTGCATTTTCACATGGGTAGGTTTCAGTCTTTCCCAGCCTTCGTATCTCAGGTGAACACGTTTGTCCCACCGTTTAGGGGCCGGAAGCTCGTTGTCGTCCGTCGCTCCAAACAGACAAAGGGGAGTACTTAGCAGTACCAGCAGCACGTATTTAAAATTCGACCAGCTCATAGTTGTAATCGTTTGGTTTGATAGTAAAATGTACATAACTTCTTTTGTTGATGGAAGGAGCGGAGTAATACATTACGCCGTCCTCGAATAAATCATTTTCCGAGAAACTATGTATGTGGCCATATACACAGAATTGCAGGGCCGGAAACTGAGAAATGCAATACTGAAAGACCCTTGCAATGTTATTGTTGAACTGTTCGGAGCGGGGAGGGGCATGCATGGCTATCACGGTCTTGGCAGCTTGTGACGGAAAGTTTTGCAGTTCGCGTTCCAGAAAGGAGAAGTCGGGCACTGCTTCCGAGTAATCAAATTCCAGTGCATTGGTGTTGAGACATACGAAACGTACGTTTCCAGCGGTAAAGGAAAAGTTCTCATCGCCAAAAATGGTGTTGAACACTTCCTTTCCGGTGGCCAGACAGTCGTGGTTGCCCAGCAGGCATACATAGGGGACATTCAGCCGGTTCAGTATATCGCGCTGTTTCTCAAATTCCATTTTCATGCCGAAATCGGAAAGGTCGCCGCAGTGTATCACAAAATCTACGTCGTTGCGTTCGTTGATGGCATTTACGGCATCTTCCGTTTCATCGTACCAGCGTTGCGTATCGCTGATAAGGATGAACGAAACTTCTTCCTTTCCGTTCAGGCTTGCTTCGATGGACTGAATATTCCTCCTGTTAATATCTGTATCCCCCTTTATATTCAGGTCGTAGGGATGGTATTCTATCATGTCGCATCCATTCGTCAGCATCGTCATGCCCGTAAGTGCCAGTCCGGTAAATGCCGCATGTAAGATGTTGATGCATCGCTCTTTAGTGTTCATATAATTCTCCGTTTTTCTGTTTTAATGCAAATTTTGCCATAAAAAGCTACATCTTATTCATTGTTTTTACAGAAAAACTGTTCAGATTTACGGATGGTAGTGAAACAGAATACTTTCTCTTCCTTTTGGGATAGTCTGAAACTGCTATAGGGGAATCTTGTATCGCAGCGGTCTATTTATCTGTTACGAATTTATATGCCGTATGGCTTTGGAAAACTTCGCCGGGTCTTAGTACCGTAGAGGGGAACTGAGGATTGTTCGGGCTGTCCTGAAAATGGCAGGTTTCAAAACATACGGCTCCGCGGAACGGATAATAAATGTTGTTTTTCCCCTTTACGTTTCCCTTCAGCCCGTTGCCCGTATAGATATGAATGGCAGGTTCGGTGGTATAAATCTCCATTTTCCGTCCGCTTTTGGCATCGTATATCCATGCCGAAGGGCGGGTGTCATCACCCGGGGTGCGGAGAGCCCATGCATGGTCGTAGCCGTTTACGGTTTTCAGTTGTCCGTAGTTGTCGTCGATATGCTCGCCGAGAGTATGCGGTTGGGTGAAATCCAGCGGTGTACTTTGTACAGGCCAGAATTCTCCGGTTACACATTTCTTCCGGTCGTAAGGCGTAAAATAGGCAGCATCTACCCACATCGTCTGGTCTTCCACGCTGCTGTTCAGGTTGCCCGACAGGTTAAAAAAGGAATGGTTACACAGGTTGAGCACCGTAGGCTTGTCGGTTGTAGCCTCGTAGCGTATGTCGAGTGCATTATCGTCGGTCATCGTGTAAGTCAGTTTGACACTCAAGTTGCCGGGAAAACCGTTTTCGCCGTCGGGCGAAAGATAGGTCAAGGTAATGGAGGAAGGAGAAGTCTGTTGTGCTTTCCACATACGTGCTCCGAAATTTGGGTCCCCTCCGTGTGCCGTATGTCCGTCGATGTGATTGGCTTGCAGGCGATATTCTTGTCCGTCGAGCGTGTATCGTGCCTGCAAGATGCGTCCGATATATCGTCCTACGGTAGCTCCATAATTCTGTGGCTGACTGAGGTAACTGTTTATATCAGGGAATCCGCAGACGATGTCCTCCAGCTTGCCGTTGCGGTCGGGTACCATGAGTGATACCACGCGTGCACCATAATTGGTGATACAGGCTTCCAATCCGTTTTGGTTACAGATTCTGTACAAGGTAGTCTTTTCGCCTTCCACTTTTTGCCGGAAGTCGGCAGAACGAAGTCCCGATGAGGCGATGAACTGATTTCCGCCGCATGAACTTAACATGCCGGCAAGTGTCATGCAGGCAACGAAATAAAATTTGCTTGATGTCATATCGTGTTTATTTTGAGGTTTGATGCAAAGTTATGTTTTTATGGCAATTTTCTGTGAGCTTTCCTTTTCGAAAATGAAGATCCGGCGTTAGAATGGGGTAAAAATGGAAACGGTTGCTGGAAAACATCGGGACGTTTCAAAATCTTTTGTACAAATTTTCTAAGTTTTTGTACAAAAACTAAATCGGTTCTCGCCAGCTCTTTCATAAAACTGCCCGAACTATTTAAAAATATCTGGTTATCAGTGATATATGAGAGAACAGACTTTTCTCTTCGATTTATCAGGATTGGTAAGGGAATTACTTTTCGAGGGGAGAAAAGGCTTTTCATGAAAACACGACAAGCCTGGAAATAGTTTCATCCGTAAGCTCGATGGTATTTGTGTCTTGTAAAATAATTTCAATAAAGAGTCTTGTTGTTGCAGAAATTAAAAATACAAAAAGAAAATTAAAATCCCTTCAAAAAAGGACTGACTGGTAAAGCTGAATATCTATGCAAATTATAAAAAAAGATACTCCCGCTAATCACTATTAGCAGGAGTATCACAACACAAAAACTAAACTAGACTTAACTAAACTATTCAAATAAGAAGTTTCACAACTTCTGTTCTTATTATGTACTCTACAAATATAGGTGTTATATTTAGAAGTGACAAATCTTTGTGAAAAAAACTTCGGAATGTCTGGTAAAAAAAAGTTAAACATTTGGGAATACCTCAAACAATATGCTCATTAACATAATTTTGGAGTTCTTGCTTATAACTATCTGAGATGGGGATGTATTCTTTACCAAAAACAATCCGTCCTTTGTCGATAACTTTTATCTTTTGCTTTTGTACGATAAAGGAGCGGTGAACACGGATAAACTGGTCGGTTGGAAGTTTTTCTTCCATGGCACGCATACTTACCAGTGAGAGTATCGGACGTTCTTCTCCTTCCAGATGAATTTTTATATAGTCTTTCAGTCCTTCTATATAAAGTATCTTATTCAGTTCTATTTGTATCAGTTTGTAATCACTTTTTACATAGATATAATCTTTCTTGTTTTCGCTTCCTGCATTGGCATTCTGTTTGTCTGCCTTTTGTCGGAGTTCGAACCATTGGACAGCCTTGTTGATGGCTTCTATGAAGTCGGAGTAACTGATGGGTTTCAGCAGGTAGTCGAGTGCATTTACCCGATAGCCGTCGAGCGCATACTGGTCGAAGGCAGTAGTAAAAATGATTCGGGTATCTTCAGGAACCATGCGTGAAAATTCCAGTCCGTTGAGTTCGGGCATCTGTATGTCCAGAAAAAGTATGTCAACCGGGTGGTCCGGTAAATATTTCATGGCTTGTATAGCGCTGGAATAACTACCGGACAGTTCCAGAAAAGATGTCTTTTTTATATAGCTTTCCAAAAGTCCTAAGGCTAATGGTTCGTCGTCGACGATGGCACATTTCAGGTTCATATTCTTTGGTTTTTAAGATTGTTGATTCAGATAAATAACAATGGTAGAAAGGTATTCCTTTCCGTCGTCAGATACCTTTCTGTTCCATTGATAAGCTTCAGGATAAACCAGCTCCAGACGCTTCCTGACTTGCTCCAGTCCGATACCGGAACCGCTTTTATCGGTTCTGGCCTTCGGATGATTGCTGTTGCGTATTGTACATGTTATCTTTTCGTTGTCTTCCGAAATGACTATGTTGATGAAGCTTGGTGCTACAGGAGAGATACCATGTTTAAATGCGTTTTCAATCAGTGATATGAATATCAGTGGAGCAATAGGGGTCTGGCTCTGGGGCTTTATATTGAATTGTGTTTGTATGTTTACTTGAGGTGAAACACGGATACGCATCAGCTCGATATAGTTACGTATGAAGTCTATTTCCTTCCCCAGCGGGACAAACATCTGCTGGTTGTCGTAAAGTACGTAACGCAACAGTTTGCTCAGTTCCTGTACGGCCTGTTGTGCCTTTTCTGTATCGAAGGCTATCAGGGCGTAAATATTGTTTAGTGTATTCAGCAGGAAGTGAGGATTGAGCTGGTTTCTCAGGTTTTTCAGTTCGGCTTCCGTACGGCTCTTGACAGCTTCCCGGCGTTCTGCCTCTGTTTCACTCCATCGTTTACTCATGCAGATTGCTACGCTCAAACCCGCCGAAAAGATCAGACTTGCCAGATCGCGCAGATAGAAAATATACATCGGCGGCAGCGGACGATCGTGAGGCGGGGGAGGGCAATGCAGGTCGTTCAGATAACGCAGTCCGATTGTCATGATGACAATTGTTGCGAGATTCACGAACATGAACCGTTTGGTCTGTTCGCGAAAAAGAATATGCGGAACAAAAATGAAATAATTCAGATAAAAGATGATACAGAGGGAAGCGGGAACAATGCAGTGGTGCATAAATTCTTTCCATTTGATGGTACCGTCACTGTTTTGCGTAAAGAACAATGGAAACGCGAAAAAGAGTCCCCAGCAAATCGTGTGGATCAGGATTTCGAGTGAACGGTGAGACGTATCGGTGGGTTGTTTCATAGGTTGTATAGTGAGTAGAACAAAAGTAATCAAAAAACTTTAAAAAGTCCGGCTGCGTAGCGATACTTTTATTGCCATAGGCAGCCGGACAAGGAAACCAAAGTTATGAAGAACAAAGTTATAAAATGAACTTTCACAAGCTCATTATCGTTATTCGTATCTTAATGCTTCAATCGGATCGAGGTCGGCGGCTTTTTTGGCCGGATACCATCCGAAGAAGACTCCCGTAAGCGTACATACCGCAAACGACAGAAGCACGCTCCAAGGCTGGATAAAGACAGGCCAGTGGGCTACAGTCTTTATCACAAAGCTGGCTCCGCATCCTAAAATGACGCCAATCAGTCCTCCGGTGATGCTTATCAGGATGGACTCGATCAGGAATTGAGACAGGATGTCTATGCCTCGTGCTCCTACAGACATTCGCAGCCCGATTTCACGGGTACGTTCGGTCACGGACACATACATGATGTTCATGATTCCGATACCTCCTACTACCAGTGAGATTCCTGCGATACATGCCAGCAGGGTAGTCATCAGGTCGGTAGTCGTATTCAGCATGGAGCTTAGTTCCTGCTGGGTGCGGATGGTAAAGTCATCGTCGTCGGTAGCTTTCAGTTTATGTACGCGGCGCAGGGTAGTGGTTATTTCGTCGACAGCCTCTTCGGTCATGTCCTCAGTCAGAGCCGAAGCGAAGATGCCACTCAGGTAAGTTTGTGCCAGCAAACGTTTCATTACGGTAGAATAAGGAGCCAGCACCACATCATCCTGGTCCATACCCATTGAGTTATATCCTTTCGATTTCAGTACACCTATTACACGGAAAGGTATTTTGTTACAGCGTATCACCTTTCCAATCGGGTCACTGCCGTCGGGGAAAAGATTATCTACAATCGTCTTTCCGATTACACACACTTTGGCAGCCGTACGTATATCGTTTTCTGTAAACATCTCTCCCTGTTCTACGGTGAGCTGACGGATTTTCAGATAGTCGATGCTGACGCCGCTGACTGAAGACGGATAGTTGTTCGAACCGGCGATGAGCTGTCCGGATGAGGAAACATCAGGGCTGATAGCCGAAAGGTACATACATTCGTCGCGCAGCGTTTCGTAGTTTTCCAGTTTCAGTGTCTGCATGGACGACGGGTCCTGACGGACACCTCCTCGCATTTCAGCTCCCGGGTGAATCATGATCATGTTCGAACCCATTTCCGAAATCTGCTGTTGTATGCTTCGCTTCGATCCTTGTCCGATGGCGAGCATCGCGATGACGGAAGCCACACCGATGATGATACCCAGCATGGTAAGGAATGCGCGGAGCTTGTTGTTGGCTAACGCACGGAGGGCTATTTTAAAAAGATTTGTTCCATTCATACTAATTGCATTTAATAATTATGGCTGACAGAAGAATCGTCAGTCTTCATCGTTTTTCGGCAGGGCGGCCAGTGCTTCTGCTGCCGACAGAATGTGATTGTTTACCGTATCTTCTATCACATGTCCGTCGCGCAGACGGATATTCCGGCTGCTGTACTGCGAAAGTTCCGGGTTATGGGTTACGAAGATAATGGTACGTCCTTCGGCATGCAGTTTCTGAAACAGTACCAGAATTTCGAAAGAAGTACGCGTATCGAGGTTACCGGTTGCTTCGTCTGCCAGGATAACTGCCGGATTGTTGACCAATGCGCGGGCAATGGCTACACGCTGCATTTGTCCACCGGACATCTGGTTCGACTTATGTTCCAGTCGGTCGCCCAGTCCCACGGCTATCAGTGCTTCGATAGCTCGGCGTCGGCGTTCGGCCGCACTGACAGACGAGTTGTACATCAGCGGGAGTTCTACGTTTTCTACGGCTGTTGTTTTAGGCAGCAGGTTGTAGTTCTGAAACACAAAGCCTATCTTGCGGTTACGTAATATAGCCCGCTGAGGCTTGCTCATGGTTCGTACGGAAACACCGTCCAGCAGATATTCTCCACTGGTAGGAGTATCCAGACATCCCAATGTATTCAGCAAGGTGGATTTTCCAGAACCGGATGTTCCCATAATCGTGACAAACTCTCCTTCGCAGATGGAAAATGATACGCCTCGCAGTGCATGTACGGTTTCATCACCTACCTGGAAGTTTCGTTTGATATTTTGTAATTCTATGACAACTTTACTCATGGTGTATCTGTATAGAATTGTGTTTATTTACTTTCTTTGCTTTTGTTCTTGTCTTTTCCCGGAGGGCCTGGCATGAACGGGCTGCGTTCTCCTTGTGCATCACCGGCGTTCATTTCGGGCATTTCGCTCGCAACGACTGCTTCGGTTACGATGCTCGTTCCTTCACTGATGCCTTCCAGTATTTCGGTATGCTGACCGTCGCTGATACCCGTTTTGACCGGATGTGCTACAAATGTATTGTTCTCCAGTGTCCATACCTTGTGTTCTCCCTGACAATCTTTGATGCTTCGTCCGCCTGCTATTTCTTTGTTTGGAGAGAAGCGCAGTGCTTTGGCTGGAACAACCAGTACGTTGTCGCGGGTAAGCGTATAGATGGTTACATTGGCAGTCAGACGCGGTTTCAGTTTCAAATCGGGATTGTCTGCCGTAATCACAACTTCGTAAGTTACAACGGTTTCGCTGGTTGTCGATGAACTGCTGCTTGAACTGCTGTTCGTGCTTCCCAGACGTACCTGACTAACTGCTCCTTCGAAAACATCGTCGGGGTAAGCATCGACGGTAAAGGTAACGCGTGCGCCTTCTGTAACACCGGCGATATCAGCTTCGTCTACATCGGCTACAACCTGCATCTTGGTCAGGTCGGCGGCAATGGTAAACAGTGTCGGAGTTTCGAAACCTGATGCAACGGTCTGTCCTTCTTCCACGTCTTTGCTGGTTACGATACCGTCAATCGGTGAAGTAATGGTTGCGTATGAAAGGTTGCGTTCTGCTTTAGAAAGTGCCGCTTTACTTTGTTCGTATGTGCTGCGTGCACGCTGGTAATTATATAATGATTCTTCGTAGTCTGTGTCGCTGATCAGTTGTTTCTGATGTAGTTTCTCATTCCGGTCGTATAGTTTTTTCTGATATTCATATTCGGCTTTGGCACCGTCGTATGTAGCTTGCGCTGACTGGAGGTCGCTTAAAAGAGTAACTTTATCCATTTCAGCAATTACTTCACCTTCTTTCACTACCGAGTTATAATCGACATATATTTTGTCGATGATACCTGAAACCTGGGTACCGACTTCTACTTCCGTTACAGGCTCTATGGTACCTGTTGCGGTAATCGAGTTGCTTACATTTCCTTTTTGCACCTGTTCGGTAGCAAAGTCTACTTTGTTTTTAGCTTTTGATCCACCGAATATCCAGCATCCTCCGGCCACAACAATGATGACGGCCGCTGCGATGATGATTGTTTTTTTATTCTTCATATTTCAAGTTTTTATAGTTCAATTTTATTGCCTGCATAGAAATTGAGGAGTGTACGGTTTAAGATGGCCATGTATTTGGCTTGTACGCGTTCCTGTTGTGCACTGAGCAGATTGTTTTTCTCGGTAAGCAGTTCCACGGTATTTTTCATACCCAGGTTGAACTGCTCGCTCACCATATCGAAACTTGTCTGACTGCTTTCCAGCTTGCTTTCGGCTGCTGCATACTGCTGCTGGGCATTAAGTGCGTCCAGCCATAAGGTTTCTATGGTGCTGTACAGCTCTTTTTGTTTGTTTATCAGGTCGTACTGGCTGTTGCTGTATTGCAGCCGTGCTTTCTGTACGTTACTTTTGTTCTGGCGGTTATCGAAGATAGGAATACTCAAATTAATGCCTATCATATTGTTCCAGCCGTATTTCATTTGTTGAGCCCAGTTGTTTGTACTGGCAGTATTTGTCATACTGGAACTGGATGCCGATAAACTGATTGTAGGATAGTAACCTGCCTTGGCCGCCGAAATACCGAGCTTGGCATTTTCAATGCTCAGTTTGCTGCTCTGAATTTCAGGACGGGTTGTCAAAGCTGTCTGGTAAATGTCTGTCTGGCTTGGTAATACTTGCATCACGTGTTCATCATTCAGTTCCGGAAGTACCAGTTTCATTTCGGCTGTACCGTCCAGCTCCAGCAATTGTTTAAGTTGCAATTTGTAGGAGCGCAAAGAACTTTCGGCTGTAACCAGCTGATATTTGTCGTTGCTCACTTGTGCTTCCAGCTGGGCAAGGTCGGCTTTCGAAATACTTCCTTCCTTAAACAGCTCTTCTGCCCGGTGAAACGTTGCTTCGCTGACCTCCAGTGTATTCTTGTTGATGTTGATAGACTCGTCAGCATAAAGAATCTGAATGAACAGTTTGGTAATTTCTTCTTGTAGACTATTTTCCGTTTCGTTTACGGCAAGTCCTGCAATATCTCGGTTCGTTTTCTGTTGCTTGATATTGTTGAGTCGTTTTCCACCATTCCAGAGTGTCCACTGTGCATTGAGGCTGTAGCTTCCGTTGTAAGTAGTCTTATTGTCACTGGTAATGATTTCTGTGCCGCTTACCGTTGCACTTTGCTCCTGATAAGGTCGGTTTATTACATTATGTCCGGTGCTGAATGACAGACTGGGGAAAAGACTTGCTTTTGCACTTTTTATGTCTATTTCGCTCTCTTGCAACGATATCTTATTCTGTTGCAGCTGAATGTTTTTTTCAAGTGCATAATTGATGCAGTCTTCCAGCGTCCATTCTTTCTCTTCCTGAGCGTAGAAAGGGGTAACCGCCGATAAGATTGCGATAAAACATAGTGCTCGTTGTTTCATATTCTGCTCATTTAATTTGACGGTACAAAAATACAATATGCTATATTGGGGTTCAAATGAATTAGATTAATGCTGATTTTATCCGGACAAAGGCTTGCTTTTTACCGATAAAAGACTTTACTTTGTAATCATTATAAAAATAAACTATGATTAAACATATTATTCGTATTTGGGAGTTTTATCGGGACGGTTTCCGGAGCATGACGCTTGGACGTACCCTTTGGGCACTTATCTTGATAAAGCTTTTTATCATGTTCTTTATCCTGAAGCTGTTTTTCTTCCCGTCTTTTCTGAAGGGGAAAACGAATGAGGAAAAGCAGGAGTACGTAGGCTCGGAACTCATTCATCGTTCAACCGATTCAATAATTAAATAAATCAAAGATCTATGTTAGAAAGTATTGACACATCTATGGTCGACTGGTCGAGAGCCCAGTTTGCCTTGACTGCCATGTATCACTGGCTATTTGTGCCGCTTACCTTGGGCTTGGCTGTTATTATGGGATTAATGGAAACGCTTTATTATGTTTCCGGAAATGAATTTTGGAAACGGACGGCTAAGTTCTGGATGAAGTTGTTCGGAATAAACTTTGCCGTGGGAGTTGCCACCGGACTGATACTGGAGTTTCAGTTCGGAACCAACTGGAGCAATTACTCGTGGTTTGTAGGAGATATATTCGGAGCTCCGTTGGCTATTGAAGGCATTGTGGCCTTTTTCATGGAAGCCACTTTTATAGCAGTCATGTTCTTCGGCTGGAATAAAGTAAGTAAAAAGTTTCATTTAGCCTCTACCTGGCTGACGGGGCTGGGAGCCACTTTCTCCGCATGGTGGATTCTGGTTGCCAACTCATGGATGCAGTATCCGGTAGGTATGGAGTTTAATCCTGAAACAGTGCGCAACGAAATGGTGGATTTTGCTTCGGTTGCCTTTTCGCCCGTAGCCGTAATGAAGTTTATGCATACGGTGCTCAGCAGTTGGATATTGGGTGCTGTATTTGTCATTGGCATAAGTGCATGGTATCTGTTGCGCAAGCGGGAAAAGGAATTTGCTGTAGCCAGTATAAAGGTTGCGGCAGGCGTAGGATTGTTTGCTGCCTTGATTACGGCATTTTCAGGAGATAAGTCGGCTTACCAGGTAGCCAAATACCAGCCGATGAAGCTGGCGGCAATGGAAGCACTTTATGAAGGAGGTACTCACGAACCACTTACGGTAGTAGGTAGCCTCAAGATACCCGAAATGCTTTCGTATCTTGCAACTCACGATGTAGCCGGATATGTTCCGGGGATAAATGACATCTTGTTGGGAGGATATACACTCCCCGACGGCTCAAAGGCTCTTTCTGTTACCGAAAAAATTGAGAAAGGAAAAGTAGCCATTAAGGCTCTTTCCGATTTCCGTCAGGCAAAGGAAGAAAGGAATGAGGCTGGCATGCAGCGTGCTCGTCAGGTGCTGGACGAAAATATGCCTTATTTCGGATACGGATATATCAAAGATCCCAATTCGATTGTTCCGAACGTATGGTTGTCTTTCTGGGCGTTCCGTGTAATGGTGGGACTGGGAATGTATTTCATTCTGTTCTTTATCGTGATTTTGTTCCTGTCTTGGAAACATCAGTTGTCGAAAGCCAGTTGGTTGCATTGGATTGCTCTTTGGAGTATTCCGCTGGCTTATATTGCAAGTCAGGCGGGATGGGTAGTTGCCGAAGTAGGACGTCAGCCGTGGGCTATTCAGGATTTGCTTCCGGTGAATGCTGCCATTTCCAGACTGGAAACCGGCTCTGTACAGACAACCTTCTTTATATTCCTGATCATGTTTACCGTGTTGCTGATAGCCGAAATCGGCATTATGCTGAAAGCTATCAAGAAGGGACCGGAAGAAGTATAATAAACATCAATCAACCATTGCTTAAATCATAGAAATTATGGATACTACATATATATTTTTACAGAACTATTGGTGGTTCCTGGTGTCCTTGCTGGGAGCATTGTTGGTATTTCTGTTGTTTGTACAGGGAGGAAACTCACTGTTGTTCCGTCTGGGACGGACTGAAGAAGAGCGTACATTGCTGGTAAATTCTACCGGACGCAAATGGGAGTTTACGTTTACCACACTGGTAACTTTCGGAGGAGCTTTCTTTGCTTCTTTCCCGTTGTTCTATAGTACCAGCTTTGGAGGTGCTTACTGGTTATGGATGATTATTCTGTTCAGCTTCGTGCTGCAAGCTGTTTCGTATGAATTTCAGTCGAAGTTGGGTAATTTGCTGGGTAAACGTACCTATCAGTATTTCCTGGTGATAAACGGAATTGTAGGACCTGTATTGCTGGGAGCTGCTGTAGCGACCTTTTTCAACGGCTCAAACTTCATTGTGCGGAAGGCAAACATGGCCAGTGAGATGATGCCGGTCATCAGTCGTTGGGCAAATGGCTGGCACGGACTGGATGCTTTTACCGATCCGTGGAACCTAATTTTAGGACTGGCTGTCTTTTTCCTGGCACGCTTGTTGGGTAATCTGTATTTCATCAATAACATTCGTCACGAGGAACTGATCCTTCGCTGCCGCCGCCAGTTGATTTCGGATGCTGTACCGTTTTTGATCTTCTTCCTGGCTTTTGTGATCCGTACACTATTGAAACACGGATTTGCTGTGGATCCGGAAACTCAAGCCATTGTGATGGAACCGTACAAATACTTCCATAACCTGATGGCTATGCCTCATCTGCTGATATTATTCTTGGTGGGAGTTGTCGGAGTTCTGTTCGGTCTGATAAAAAGTATTCTCAGTGTAACCTATACAAAAGGTATCTGGTTTGCAGGAGTTGGAACAGTGTTTACCGTATTGGCATTGTTGCTGTGCGTAGGATATAACCATACGGCTTATTATCCTTCAACAGCAGATTTGCAAAGTTCGCTGACACTTGCCAACAGTTGCTCCAGTAAGTTTACGCTGACAACGATGGCTTATGTTTCGATTCTTGTACCGTTTGTATTGGCTTACATTGTCTATGCATGGAGAGCCATTGACAAAAAGCCGATCACAGTGGAAGAAATGAAAGAAGACGATCACGCCTATTAAAGCGATGAGAAAAAGGTGTTTGCAAAAAGATGTAATCGCTTCGAAAAAGGATTAACGGACTGAACGAAATAATAAGACTCTGTTTGGTTAGAACATGGAGTTGTCCGATTCTGAATGACGAAAGGTCAGACAGGAAAAGATTGGAAGCCCAACCGGAGCAACCACATTCAAAATAAATCAGCCTCCAGTGAAAGATATATTCATCTTCACTGGAGGCTGAATTTTTGTCAAATTTATAAGTCTTGCCTAAAAGAACCTTACTTCTGTGAAGCCGGACATTTGTCGCAAGGTGCTGGAGCTTGTCCCATTTTTCCCTTAGGCATCTGAGGAAACTGAGGGTTTTTCATACACGGACGATGAGCACGTCGGGGACCATTATCCTTGAACAGAGCTTCCACCTGACGGATGTTCAAAATCTTTTTAAACTTCTTGTAATACGTTTCCTGAGTTTCTACAAGTTTCTTGCGGGCAGCAAAACGATCCTGCATCATTTGGTCTATCTCAGCGTCAGTCAATTCTTTGGGCTCACCTTTTTGTTGTTTTGGGCAGGTAGGCTTGCATTGCTGCATGGCTTCCAGATATTCTTTATACAACGGTGCAAATTTTGCGGCGGTAGCTTCATCTAGAAGAAGACGTTGCTGTGCCTTTTTAACCTGCATCTCGATACGCTGTTCCGGTGTAAGTCTCTTATCTTTCTGACACGGCTGTGCCAATATAATACCGCAACTCATCATGGTTGCCATCATCAGTGCTGTGAATAAACGTTTTGTTTTCATTGTTGTTGTAATTTTGGTTTATACTAAAAACTATTTTAGCGCGCTTTCTGATGCTATGACAGAAAGCTGGCTGGAAGGTTTATCGGGAATAACAAATTTTAGTATTTTCGTTTATTCAAGTGAAAAATCAGCTTCCCGGCAGATGGTAATCGTTTTTCCGCTTACGGGATGTGTGAAACTCAGCTCGGCTGCATGAAGATACAGTCTGTCGGCATGTTTCCCGTACAGTTCATCGCCTACGATAGGACAAGATAGCCCTTGCCGATGAGCCGCATGAACACGCAACTGATGTGTTCGTCCTGTGAGTGGATAGAAAGCGATCAGTGTTTTTCCGTTTTTCCGCTCCAATACCTTGTAGCGGGTTACGGCTGGTTTTCCATATTCGAAACTTACCATTTGCCGGGGCCGGTCGTTCAGGTTCGGACAAAGCGGCAGATTGATGACTCCTTCGTCGGAGCCGACTATGCCCGACAAGATGGCGGTATAGCGTTTCTTTATCTGTCTTCCACTGAAAAGAGCCTGTAATGTCTGGTGGGTATCCTTGTCTTTCGCGGCTAGCAGTAATCCGGATGTTGCCATGTCAAGCCGGTGGACGAGCATGGGACCCGTAGCTTGCGGATACCGTTCGTGCAGGAACTGATATACTGAATTTAATGCTTCCTTGCCGGGAACAGACAACATTCCCGCAGGTTTGTTCACTACGAGCAGCCACTCATCCTCGTAAACGATTTCAGGTTCGGTGTTTTTGTGTATATTTTCGGCCAGCGGATTCTTAGCTACTTGCAGGCCGACCAGCATGTGTTTCAGGATAGGGGCGCACTTGCCTTGGCAGGAAGGGTAGAAGTGTCCTTCATGCCGGATTTCATCTTTCGGAGATTTGCCCCACCAGAATTCTCCCATGGCAAGCGGCTTGAGCCGATGCAGGTAAGCGTATTGCAACAGTTTGGGTAAGGCACATTCACCTGTTCCGGCAGGAGGAGTACCTTGCGGGGTATCTTTGAACAGCTCGCACAAGTCTTTTACTTCCCCTTTTGCATTCAGCATACGGAACTGTTCGAACAATTTTTGCTGCAAGGCAGCCGAACGTGTCTTGCGTTCCTGCTTCAACTGTCGGATAAGTTGCTCCATTTTCTCCAATTCTTCCGCCTGCTGCTGTACTTCTTCCTTCAGTCTTTTTTCCAGACGTTTGTATTCCGCCTTCTGAAACTGGCTTTCACGAATCATAGCCTTCTGCTCTTCCTCGCTGGCACCTTCCGAACGTCGTTGCTCACGTGCTATTTTGGCCTCCTTCATATGCTGTTTGGCTTCAGTCAGTGTACGGTCTACCCGTGCCTGACATTCCGCCAGAGCCGTTCGCATCTCCGTCAACTGCCGACTGCTTTCCAGTTCCTTAATCTGTCTGTTGATTGCCGAAATGTTTGCCTCTTCGATGCGGAAGAATCCGTCCGGCTGCAACAAATCGTATACGGGAGGTACAAAAAAACGGTGCAGATTACTGCCTGCCAGATTCCCTGAGAAAGCGGCCAGATAGCCAACCTTACCATCGGGAGTCTGCACAATCAGTACTCCGAACATCTTTCCTTCCGACAGCTCTTTCGTCCAGTCCGTCCGCGAAGCCAGATAATCCTGAACCTCACGGGCAGCCATCACTGTCAGCGGATGAGGAACATAATGAAATGGATAGGTAAATTCCGACGGAAGCTCTATTCCGTCGGAATCAAATGGAAGATAATGTATTTTATCGTCGATGAAATCTGCCATAAAAGATTATTCCAGTTCACGCTGACGGCAGAAACATTCGCCGAATTTTTCATCAACATTTTCTACAGCTTCCTTGAAGAGACCGTAGACAGCCGAGCCGGAACCGCTCATCGATGCATAGACAGCTCCCAGGTCGTACAGCTTGTCCTTGATGGCAGCTATCTCAGGATATTTTTGGAACACACTGTATTCGAAATCATTCTTCATGCAATCCTTCCAGGTTTCCACCGGTTGTTTGGCTATTTCTTTCAGCGAAACCTCCGGATGCTGAGGCTTCACAGACGCATAAGCATCACGTGTGGCAACAGAGATATTCGGTTTTACAAGAACCAGATAGTATCCTTTCAGAGAAAGTTCAATCGGTTCGAATACATTTCCGATACCGGTAGCGAATACCGGTTTGTCTTTGATAAAGAAAGCACAGTCGGCTCCCAGTCGGGCTGCGTAGGCTTCCATCTTTTCTTCACTCATTCCGAGTTTGAATTTTTCATTCAGCAGTTTTATCATGAAAGCAGCGTCCGACGAACCGCCCCCCAGTCCTGCACCGGTCGGAATATGCTTAAACAAATGAATATCGACAGGGAGCAATTCATAATTCTCTGCTTTCAGCAGATTATATGCTTTGATTACCAGGTTATCTTCGGGAGCACCTTCTATCAGTGTACCTGTAGTATGAAACTTATAAGGTAAATCAGAACCCTCCAGACGGTTTACTTCCAGAGCATCTTGCAGTCTGATCGGGTAAAAAATAGTTTCTAAGTTATGGTATCCGTCGGGACGTTTCTCCACGACGTTCAGTCCAAGGTTTATTTTGGCATTAGGAAAAGTAATCATATCGTTATATTTTGTTTTTTCAAAGATAATGCAAAGTTTTTAAAGTTAGCCGGCATTTTTTCAAAAATGTATTTAGGATACCCGGAAAAGCAAACTTTATATAATAGCTTTTTCCTGCTTTTTCGAGCCGGTTCCCGTTTGGGCTTCGCAGCAACAAGGTAAAAAATTCCTTTGCTCAATATCAAGTTTACGTTTCGCGGTCCCTGATGCTACAGACTTGCGTTCATTCCTCTTATTATAGTATATTAGGAACAGACATGACGGCCCTTGTCGGCGGCTTGGGGTATGCACTCAGTCTTTTGAAAAGTTCTGATTATTGTATATAAACCATATATTTATTTAGAAAGCTCAATATTGAAGGCTTATTTCTATCTTTCTGCTTGTTGTTGATTAGAAAAATATACATTAAGTTATCCTTTTAAGTCATAAATGCATAACTTTGCTTGTGGAAGAGATTAAGTTTTAGAATTATGAAAAAGGAAATTTGTTTTTTGGTATTTGTTGCAGGACTGACTGTTCCTGTACATGCGGATGAAGCTCGCCTGCTTCGTTTCCCTTCTACCAATGGAACCGATGTGGTGTTCACTTATGCCGGTGACTTGTATCGCGCTCCTTTATCGGGTGGTGAGGCACAGCGTCTGACTTCTCATGTAGGATATGAGATTTTTCCTCATTATTCTCCAGACGGTAAATCGATTGCTTTTACAGGACAGTATGATGGAAATACAGAGGTTTATCTGATTCCATCCGATGGTGGAGAACCACAGCGTCTGACTTATACCTCAACAAACAGCCGCGATGACTTGGGCGACCGTATGGGACCGAATAATATTGTCATGACCTGGTCGCGCGATGGTAAAGAGATTGTTTACCGTAACCGTATCGGCGACGGATTTGAAGGGAAACTTTGGAGGATAGGCAAGGAAGGAGGAATGTCTGAAGCGCTTCCGTTGCCCGAAGGTGGATTCTGTTCCTATTCTCCAGATGGGAAAAAGTTGGCTTATAACCGTGTATTCCGTGAGTTCCGTAGCTGGAAATATTATCGTGGAGGAATGGCCGATGATATCTGGATCTATGATACAGAAGCCAAGAAGGTAACGAATGTCACGAATAACGTGGCTCAGGATATTTTCCCGATGTGGATTGGGGATGAGATCTTCTTTGCGTCCGACCGTGACATGACGATGAATCTGTTTGTCTATAACACCAAAACCGGAAAGACCGAGAAGGTTACGAACTATACGGATTATGATGTAAAGTTCCCGAGCTCGGACGGCAATACCATTGTCTATGAACATGGAGGTTATCTTTACCGATTGGACCCGAAGACTCGTCAGTCGGAACAGATTCATATCACCTTGAACGGTGAGAATGTGTATGCCCGTACGGAGCAGAAGCATGTAGCCAACAACTTGACGGCGATAAGTCTGTCTCCTAATGGAAAGCGTCTGGCCGTGACTGCCCGTGGAGAAGTTTTCGACGTTCCGGTAGCGAAAGGAGTTACCCGTAACATTACCCGTACGCCGGGAGCTCATGAAAGAGATGCCGAATGGTCGTACGACGGTAAAAACATTGCTTATATTTCCGATCGTACGGGTGAAACTGAAATCTGGCTTGAGCCGGCGGAAGGAGGAGAACCTGTTCAACTGACCAAGGATAACGACACTTATATCCGTCAGTTAGCGTGGAGCCCTGATAACAAGACTATTCTGTATACAGACCGTAAGAATCGGATTGTGGTGGTGGATGTGGCTTCCAAGACCAAGAAAGTGTTGATGCAGAATCCTGAAGCAGAATTTCGGGATGTAGCTTTCTCTGCCGACAGCAAGTGGATCACATATACGAAACCGGCTTCGAATGATTTGTCGGTAGTTTATATCTATAATTTGACGTCGGGAAAGGAATATCCGGTAACAGAAAAATGGTATAACTCTTCTGAACCAACATTCAGTTCCGACGGAAAATACTTGATATTCAGTTCCGACAGAGACTTCAATCCGATTTACGGACGGTTGGAATGGAATCATGTCTATACCCGTATGGGAGGCATTTATCTGGTACCTCTGGCCTTATCTACTCCTTCTCCGTTCCTGGGTGAGGATGCTTCGGGTGCAGATTCAAAGGATAACACCGCGACTGCCGCATCCGACAAGAAGAAAGACGATAAGAAAGAAAGCACCGGAATGAAAGTTGATACCGATAACATGTATGCCCGTATCATCAAGCTTCCGCTGGATGCCGATAACTATTATAATTTTTATTCAGACGGAAAGGCTATCTGGTATCAAAGCAAAGGAGATGTTCACGCATTTAATCTGGATACCCAAAAGGATGAGGTGGTTGCAGAAAACGCCCGACTGGCAGGAAATCCTACATCGGACAAGTCAATCATCTATTTACAGAAGAACAAGTGGTACGTGTCTAAGTTCTCTACCGGAAAGGTTGCTTTGAAAGATCCGGTCAACTTGTCGGATATGGTGGCAACCATCGATTACAATCAGGAATGGACACAGATTTTCGATGAGGCTTGGAGAGCCTATCGTGACGGATTCTATCTGGAGAATATGCACGGAGTAGACTGGAAAGCCATCAAGGCCAAGTATCAGGTGCTGGTACCGCATGCCAAAACACGTTTCGATCTGAACTATATTATCAATGAGATGATCGGTGAGCTGGCTTGCGGACATGCTTATGTCAATCCAGGCGAATGTAAGCGTGCCGAACGCATTCCGATGGGATTGCTGGGAGCCGAATTGAGTCGTGACGGAAGCGGATATTACCGCATTGACAAGATTATCCCGGGAGCACCTTATAGCAAGAGCCTGCGCTCACCGTTGGCGGAGGTAGGTTTGAATATCCATGAAGGAGATTATATTACCGCTATCGACGGAGTGTCGACCACTACAGTTGATAATATCTACAAGCTGCTGGTTGGTAAAGCCAATGTCTTGACAGAACTGACTATCAATACGCAGGCAGCCAAAGGAGGACGAAAGGTAGTCGTTACACCTACCGATAATGAATACCCGTTATATCATTACAACTGGGTACAGAAGAACCTGAAACGGGTAGAAGAAGCAACACAAGGTCGTGTGGGATATATCTATATTCCCGATATGGGTCCTGAAGGACTGAATGAGTTTGCCCGTTACTTCTATCCTCAACTCGATAAGGAAGCGTTGATTATCGACGACCGTGCCAACGGTGGTGGTAATGTTTCACCGATGATCATCGAGCGTCTGCTCCGTAAACCGTACCGTATGACCATGTATCGTACTTCGAGCAAGAACGGAACAATCCCCGACGGTACCCAGTATGGTCCGAAGGTTTTGTTGATTAATAAATACTCTGCATCCGACGGTGACCTGTTCCCGTGGAGCTTCAAGGCCAATAACCTTGGTACAGTCATTGGTACCCGTACATGGGGCGGTATCATCGGTATCAGCGGTTCTCTGCCTTATATGGACGGTACAGACATCCGCGTTCCTTTCTTCACCAATTACGATGCGAAGACCGGCCAGTGGATTGTCGAAAACCATGGCGTAGATCCGGATATCCTGATCGATAACGATCCGGTGAAGGAACAGATGGGCGAGGATCAACAGCTTGAAAAGGCTATTGAGGTAGCTTTGGAACAGTTGAAAGACCGTAAGCCATTGCCTAAGACACCAGCTCCCCGTACGTTCAAGGATTTAGGCTTATAATAAAATATGTGCTTGGTAATGTAAATATCATCGTGACCGAACGATGTAGCAGGCTGGCCGGTGAATGAATTTCTTTCATTCACCGGCCAGATTTATTTAGGCAGGAGCGATACCCAATAGTGAAACTTTATGCTTTTTTTCATTCTTCATAAGATTACGATTCGTGACAAATGAAGCTTTTTCGTATCTTTGCGGAATTAAAAATTCAAAAGAGAGAAATGGCAGAAACGAGAAGAACTACCCGTGTCCCGAAGGCAACCAAGACAAAGCCTGTTGATGAATACGGACATTTGCAGCCGCAGGCTCCCGAACTGGAGGAGGCTGTGCTGGGAGCATTGATGATTGAAAAGGATGCATATTCGCTTGTGAGCGAAATCCTCCGTCCCGAATCTTTTTACGAACACCGCAATCAGTTGATATATGCAGCCATCACCGACCTGGCGATACAGCAGAAACCGATTGATATCCTGACGGTGACAGAACAGTTGCGTTCACGCGGCGACCTGGACGAGGTGGGCGGACCTTTTTACATCACCCAGCTCAGTGGCAAGGTGGCGTCTTCTGCCCACATTGAATACCATGCCCGCATCATCGCCCAGAAGTTTCTGGCACGCGAACTGATCTCTTTTACCAGCAATATCCAGACAAAAGCGTTCGACGAAACGCAGGACGTGGACGACCTGATGCAGGAAGCCGAAGGAAAGCTCTTCGAAATCTCGCAGCAGAACATGAAGAAGGACTATACGCAGATCAATCCTGTCATTCAGGAAGCGTATGAGATGCTTCAGAAAGCGGCGGCACGTACCGACGGTCTGAGCGGTTTGTCGAGCGGTTTCCACCAGCTTGACAAGATGACTTCCGGCTGGCAGAATTCCGACCTTATTATCATAGCTGCCCGTCCGGCGATGGGTAAGACGGCTTTCGTGCTCTCCATGGCAAAGAACATGGCGGTAAATAACAAAGTACCCGTTGCGCTGTTTTCTCTTGAAATGAGTAACGTGCAGCTGGTGAACCGTCTGATCGTCAATGTCTGCGAAATCCCCGGTGAGAAAATCAAGAGTGGACAGCTTGCTCCTTACGAATGGGGACAGCTCGACTACAAGATCAAGGAACTGTACGATGCTCCGCTCTATGTCGATGATACCCCTTCACTGTCCGTTTTCGAGTTGCGAACCAAGGCACGCCGACTGGTACGCGAACACGATGTGAAGATTATCATCATCGACTACCTCCAGCTGATGAATGCCAGCGGTATGTCGTTCGGCAGCCGTCAGGAAGAAGTAAGTACCATCTCGCGTTCGTTGAAAGGACTTGCCAAGGAGCTGAACATTCCGATCATTGCCCTGAGTCAGTTGAACCGTGGTGTGGAAAGCCGTGAAGGTATCGACGGAAAGCGCCCTCAGTTGAGCGACTTGCGTGAATCGGGAGCCATCGAGCAGGATGCCGATATGGTGTGCTTCATCCACCGTCCGGAATACTATAAAATCTATACCGACGAAAAGGGAAACGACCTGCACGGCATGGCAGAAATCATCATCGCCAAGCATCGTAACGGTGCGGTAGGCGACGTGCTGCTGCGTTTCCGCGCCGAGTTTGCCCGCTTCCAGAATCCGGACGACGAAATGATTGTACCGATGCCCGGCGAGGAAAATACGGCTCCGGTTCTCCGTTCGAAAATGAACAACGGCGGCGGAGGGCAATCGTTCGTTCCTCCTCCCGTAGACATGGCTCCGCAACCCGAAAATCCGTTTGGCGGTCCGGTTCCCGATGTGCCGTTCTGATGTGCACCTCCGCATGCCGGAAAGACCGGAAAGGGGGTAAAGAAGTGGGGTATCTGTCTTTGAGTGAACGTAAAAAACTCTCTGTACTCATATTCTATCCCAAATATTTATATTAAATTTGCACGACAATTTAAGAAATACATAAAACTATACATATATGAATATCTCGTATAATTGGCTGAAAGAATATGTCAATTTCGATTTGACACCCGATGAAGTGGCAGCCGCACTTACCTCCATTGGCTTGGAAACAGGCGAGGTAGAAGAAGTTCAATCTATAAAAGGAGGACTGGAAGGGCTTGTTATCGGCGAAGTACTGACTTGCGAACCGCATCCCAATTCAGATCACATGCATATCACTACCGTAAACTTAGGACAGGGCGAGCCTGTTCAGATTGTTTGTGGAGCTGCAAACGTAGCTGCCGGACAGAAAGTGGTAGTGGCAACGCTCGGAACCAAACTGTACGACGGTGACGAATGTTTTACCATCAAGAAATCAAAACTTCGCGGTGTTGAATCAAACGGTATGATTTGTGCTGAAGACGAAATCGGTATCGGTACAAGTCACGAAGGTATCATCGTGCTTCCTGCCGATGTTGTACCGGGCACACTTGCCAAAGATTACTATAATATAAAGAGCGACTACGTACTCGAAGTGGATATCACTCCGAACCGTTCGGATGCCTGCTCACACTATGGTGTAGCGCGCGACTTGTATGCATGGCTTATTCAGAACGGTCGTCAGGCTACATTGAAGCGTCCTTCGGTAGATGCCTTCAAGGTAGACAACCACGATATGAATATCGATATCGTTGTTGAGAACACAGAAGCATGTCCCCGCTACGCAGGCGTTGCCATCAAGAACGTGACCGTAAAGGAAAGTCCCGAATGGTTGCAGAACAAGCTGCGTCTGATCGGTGTACGTCCTATCAACAACATCGTCGATATTACCAATTACATCCTTCACGCTTACGGTCAGCCGATGCACTGCTTCGATGCCGACAAGATTAAAGGCGGCAAGATCGTTGTAAAGACTTGTGCCGAAGGAACCAAGTTCGTTACGCTGGATGGCGTAGAACGCAAGTTGTCCGACCGTGACCTGATGATCTGCAATACAGAAGAACCGATGTGTATTGCCGGTGTATTCGGAGGACTCGATTCGGGAACAACCGAAACAACAAAAGACGTATTCCTGGAAAGCGCTTATTTCCATCCGACATGGGTACGTAAGACAGCCCGCCGTCACGGACTGAGCACCGACTCTTCTTTCCGTTTCGAACGTGGTATCGACCCGAACAATACGATTTATGCGCTGAAAGAAGCTGCCCTGCTGGTAAAAGAACTTGCCGGCGGTGAAATCGCTTCCGAAATTAAAGATAACTATCCGTCGCCGATTGCCGATTTCCCGGTAGAACTTTCTTACAACTACGCCAACGCTTTGATTGGAAAGGTTATTCCGGTAGAAACTATCAAGAGCATTGTAACCAGCCTCGAAATGAAGATTACCGGCGAAACTGCCGAAGGTCTGTCACTGCTGGTCCCGGCATATCGTGTAGACGTACAGCGCCCGTGCGACGTAGTAGAAGATATTCTCCGTATCTATGGATATAATAATGTAGAAATACCTACTTCCGTCAAGTCAAGCCTGAGCGTAAAAGGCGACGTAGACAAGTCGGTTAAACTTCAGAACCTCGTATCCGAACAGCTCGTTGGCTGCGGTTTCAATGAGATACTGAACAATTCGCTGACAGCCGCTGCTTATTACGAAGGACTGGAAACCTACAAGCCGGAAAATCTTGTCGACCTGATGAATCCGTTGAGCAACGACCTGAACGTAATGCGTGCAACCTTGCTGTTCGGCGGTCTGGAAAGCATCCAGCACAATGCCAACCGCAAGAATGCCGACCTGAAGTTCTTCGAGTTCGGAAACTGCTATCACTTCAATGCCGAGAAGAAGAATCCGGAGAAAGTGCTTGCTGCTTATTCTGAAGAACTGCACCTGGGCTTGTGGCTGACTGGTAAACGCGTTAGCAACTCATGGGCACATCCCGATGAAGATAGCTCGGTATACGAACTGAAGGCATACGTGCTGAACATCTTCCGTCGTCTGGGAGTAAACTTCGGCGGACTGGTATTCGGAAACCTGACCGACGATATCTACTCTGTAGCCATTTCAGTACATACCCGTGGCGGCAAACTGCTGGCTACCTTCGGTATCATCCACAAGAAGATACAGAAAGCATTCGACATCGACAATGAAGTTTACTATGCCGACCTGAACTGGAAGGAACTGATGAAGGCCATCAAGAACAACGCCGTTTACTACAAGGAAATTTCCAAGTTCCCGGCTGTGAAACGTGATCTGGCACTTCTGATCGACAAGAAAGTGCAGTTTGCCGAAATCGAAAAGATCGCCTACGAAACCGAAAAGAAACTCTTGAAGAGCGTCGAGCTCTTCGATGAATACGAAGGAAAGAATCTGGAGCGTCGAGCTGTTCGATGTATACGAAGGCAAGAATCTGGAAGCAGGCAAGAAGAGCTACGCTGTAAGCTTCATGCTTCAGGACGAAAACGCAACCTTGAACGACAAGCAGATTGACAAGGTAATGCAGAAACTCATCACCAACTTGCAGAACAAGCTGGATGCCAAACTGAGATAAAAAGAACATTATACATAATAAAAACATATTAAAACATAAAATCCAATGGGAAGAGCGTTTGAATATAGAAAAGCTACTAAGCTGAAAAGATGGGGCCACATGGCTAAGACATTTACAAGACTGGGTAAACAAATTGCTATTGCTGTAAAAGCCGGCGGTCCGGAACCTGAAAACAACCCTGCACTGCGTTCTATTATCGCTACCTGCAAGCGTGAAAACATGCCGAAGGATAACATTGAACGCGCTATCAAAAACGCGATGGGTAAAGACCAGAGCGAATACAAAGGAATGACATACGAAGGATACGGTCCTCACGGAGTAGCCGTATTCGTTGATACTTTGACTGACAATACTACCCGTACCGTTGCCGACGTTCGTTCAGTATTCAACAAATTCGGCGGTAACCTCGGTACAACCGGTTCACTGGCTTTCCTGTTCGACCACAAGTGTGTGTTCACTTTCAAGAAGAAAGACGGAATGGACATGGAAGAACTGATTCTCGATCTGATTGATTACAACGTAGAAGACGAATACGATGAAGATCCGGAAGAAGGAACTATTACAATTTACGGTGACCCGAAGAGTTACGCAGCTATTCAGAAACACTTGGAAGAGTGCGGTTTCGAAGATGTAGGTGGTGACTTTACTTATATTCCAAACGACTTGAAGGATGTAACTCCCGAACAGCGCGAAACAATCGACAAGATGGTTGAACGTCTGGAAGAGTTTGACGATGTTCAGACTGTATATACAAACATGAAACCTGAAGAGGGAGAAGAATAATATTCATTATCATTTCATTCCGGATAAAGCGGCAGTGTGACGGCCATGAGCTGTTACGGTACAAGTGCCAGGCTTTGTCCGGAATGTCTTTTTTATCACATTTTGGTTTAGCTATATGAAAATCAATTACAGAACACAAGGCACATGCAGCAGCAATATTGAAGTAGAAGTAGAAAACGACATCATCACTGACGTACATTTCACCGGAGGCTGCAACGGAAACTTGAAAGGAATCAGTTCGCTGGTCAAGGGAATGAAAGTAGACGATGTCATCAGCCGGCTGGAAGGTATTCACTGCGGAAGCAAGGCAACCTCCTGTCCCGACCAGTTATGCAAGGCTTTGCGTGCCATGAAAGCCTGATATTCCACAGCCCGAGTAAAAACTTATCCCTATGAACGTACTGATTCTCAACGGAAGCCCGCACAGGCACGGCAATGTTTCTGCCATGCTGGATGCCATTCGCGAGGAAGCCGAACGCAACGGAGCCAGCGTAACCACCGTCTTTGTTCCCGAACTTCAGGTAAAACCCTGTACCGGCTGTATGACCTGCCGCAAAACTCGTCGGTGCGTACTGCCCGAAGACGGAGCCCAGCAGGTACTCTCCGCTATCGACCGCTGCGATGTGCTGGTAGTAGGAGCCCCCTGTTACTGGGGCAACATGCCCGGGCAGTTGAAAATCGTATTCGACCGTATCGTCTATGGCCTGATAGGAGAGAGCCCCCGCGGGCTGCCCCTTCCCCTGCACAAAGGGAAGAAAGCCATATTAGTGAGCACGTGCACCACCGCTTTCCCGTTCAATATCCTTTTCGGCCAGAGTCGGGGAACCATCAAGTCGCTGCGTGCCATTCTGAAATGGACCGGCTTCAAGGTTGTGTCCGCCATCGAACTGGGCGGAACCCGCCAGCATCCCGCAAGCGAAAAAATACTGAACCGTTGCCGTAAGGCGATAAAGAAGTGCATGTAAGCAATGGCTCTATCAGATAATTCCTGCGATTTGCGTAGCAGACTACTCGGCAGAATACACGAAAACGACATCCGTGAGCTGTGTCACATGATTCAATGCTGTGAAAACTATTCGTTGACGGAACAGCTCTATCAGCTCATGTTCGATGCCGATAAACGCGCTTCGGACAATGCCGCATGGCTGTTTACCCATCTCGACGCAGCCCGTCGACAATGGCTGTACCCGAAATGTGACGAACTGATGCAGGAAGCCATGCATACATCCAGCGAAACCAAATGTCGGCTGCTGCTTACCCTGCTTGCTGCGCAGCCGTTCCGTGAAGAAAACCTCCGTACCGACTTTCTGGATTTCTGTATGAACCGGATGATTTCATCCGGCAGTCCGGCAGGAATCAGAGCCTTGTGCATGAAACTATCCTACCTTCAGTGCAAACTATATCCCGAGCTTCTGGCAGAACTCCGTTCGGCACTTGAGATGCTGGAGGAAGCATCCCCGTTAAGTCCCGCCCTGAAAGTTGCCAGAAGAAACATCCTCCAGAAAATGCGCTGAACCCTATCTTACACGTTAATGTATATGAATTGCCTGCCGTTTCCTTTTGAAAAACGCAGAAAATCACTAACTTTAGACAACGCGCTAAAAGTGAGTTGCCATGGGAACCTTAGGATGTATATACGACATGATGCAGCGCGACAAAGAAAATCGCGAGCTGCGGAAAGCAGGCAAGAAGCGCATGAACGAAACACGCGACAGCTTGCTGAAACTGACCGAAAGACACCGTCCGTCATCGGGTGTTTCTCTTGAACAACTGGAACAGATTCATGCCGAAACCAAAGCGAGAAGGAAATGGGAACAGCAAAGTTTCTTTCATGGGAAATTAATGTTTATCCTTATCGTAGCAGTTGTTTTACTGGCAGTCTGGCTGATCTATCTATGCGTCTGACAGCTGGCT
The DNA here is from genome assembly GCA_000432735.1 of Bacteroides sp. CAG:443. Classification (GTDB taxonomy): domain Bacteria; phylum Bacteroidota; class Bacteroidia; order Bacteroidales; family Bacteroidaceae; genus Phocaeicola. The sequence goes on along the minus strand of FR887793.1, from coordinate 8,273 downwards.
CAGTTCTCTTATTACAAAAGCCCTTTGTCAGTTGATTTCACCTTTTTCTTTCCTTTTGATAAGATTTGGCACAAATCACTTACAGAGGCCAGAAAGAAAACGCCTCATCTAACTGAAGAATTCTCCGATGAGGCTTCTTTTTCATGCGCTATTTATGTCCGAATAGGAGAAAAACGGCTTTCAATATCCGGAAAAAGACAAAAAAGATGCAGGAAAGTCGGTGAATTTCCGCAGGCAAATTGGAAAAAAGATGCCGGGAAAAAATAAAAACGTCCCGACGTTTTTGAATGAAACCGGTTATTTGTTAAGAATTTTTTATCAAAAAGGCTAGTATTCCCCCTTTTACTTCCAGAATACCTCCCGTCGCTGCTTCCTGAATGCCGGCAGAAAGTCGGACAGTTCTTTCTATTTCCATCTGTACGAAACACTACTTCCGTATCGGCGAAATATCTGTTAGCATCACGTTCGGTTTGTCAGCTTTTTGCCATTAGTCCGTCGCATCAGAATCTCTCGAAAACCGGCATACTTTCCCTCTGTGCGAAACAAACGATTCTCATGCAACGGATTTGTCAAAATGACAAAAAGATATTTTTATTTTATTCAATAAGGATAGGTAATCCGGTAAGTTCTGAAAGCCTTTTTCCGTTTAATCTTGAATGAAACATTCTGCCTGTCGCGGCGACCTATCTTGTCATGGACATTTACACAAAACTCATAACTTCCGTTAGCTTTTAGGCTGGGGAGCAATGCCTTACCTACCTTTTTATTCTTGTAATACACATAAAAGAACGATTTCTTGAGTAGCGTATCACCGTTGTTACAGACTTTAATCTTCAACCTCGTATCCCCTCCCTGAAGTATTCCGAATACAGGCGGATAAATTGTAATTTTATCCAGCAAGTTCGATGGATCGTTCATCGTAACAAGTTCGAAATAGTTTTTGTAAGGTGCCGAGTTTTGGGCATCTATGCCACGTGTAAAGCATGCAGCTACGAGCACTGCAAGCACAATCAAACCCTTTTTCATATCCCATCTAATTTGTTTTTGCCTATGTTTCTTTTGCTAATCGATTTTAAAATTAAAAATAATATCCGTTCGTTGTAACATATCAGTACTTATGGAACACTTTTTAAGCGTTTTTTTAAGAGTGTTCACTTTTGTTGGCTGTTGGGCTATTTCTGATAGCAATAATTGCTATCTTCGTATCAATTTTATAGGAAAAAATAATTTTAACAGACTTCGATGACATGAAACTGACTTATATCTTTCACAGCGGCTTTGCCCTCGAAACAGAGCGGTGCATGCTGGTATTCGATTACTGGATGGATCCGTCCGGCGTTATGCCGCAACTGCTGAAGACATCGAAACCGATGTACGTATTCTCCAGCCACTTCCACGAAGACCATTTCAACCGGCAAATCTTTGCGTGGCGGCAGACGAAACCCGACATCGTTTACATTCTCTCGAAAGACATCCTGAAACATCGCCGCGCACAGAAGGAAGAGGCCGATGCCTGGCTCGCCAAAGGTGCCACATGGAGCGACGGACTGGTTCGTGTTGCGGCAACCGGAAGTACCGACAGCGGCGTGTCGTGGATCGTGGAAACCGACGGTAAGCGGATCTTCCATGCAGGCGATCTGAATAACTGGTACGCCCGTTTCCTGACCGATGACTATCACGGCGGACTGGTGTATAGTGCCGAAACGGGAACTGACGTGAATCCCGAAAAGGAAGAGAAGCGCTTTTTAGGGGAACTGAAAGATATCCGGAAAATAACGGACAGTTTCAGCGTAGCCATGTTTCCGGTAGACGGCCGTATCGGCAACGGCTATACCCGTGGTGCCCGTCAGTTTATCGACATGTTTCGGGTAGGATTGCTCGTTCCCATGCACTTTGTAGCAAGCGGATTCGAGTCGGCCTGGCGCATGAAAGAGTTTGCGGATGCCAAGAATATCCCTTTCTGGTGCATCGGTTTGGAAGGAGAAAGTATCGAATTTTAAAGAAAAAATAGTTTACAGAACAAGATGAAGCAGATAGAAGTTGTCGCGGCAGTAATTTGTCGCGAAGGAAAGTATTTTGCCACCCAGCGAGGCTATGGCGAATTTAAGGACTACTGGGAATTTCCCGGCGGAAAGATCGAAGCAGGCGAGAGCCGGGAGGAAGCCTTGAAACGCGAGATACGGGAAGAGTTGGATACGGAAATCAGTGTCGATTCCTTCCTCACCACAGTAGAATGTGATTACCCTGCCTTCCATCTCACGATGCATTGCTTTCTGTGTTCCGTCCGTTCCGGCCATCTTGTGCTGAAGGAACATGAAAACGCTGCCTGGCTGAGCCGGGAGGAGCTGGGTTCTGTGGACTGGCTGCCGGCAGATGTGGAGGTGGTGAAGAGGTTAAAATAAATTGGAAGAAGTTTAGCTCGTTATATTGATATTTAATATATTTGCATTAAATACGATTATTCCAATTATGAAGCAATTGAAGAGGATTAAAATAGTTCTTGTTGAAAAGAATAAAACAGCTAAATGGCTCTCCGAGCAGGTCGGTAGAAATGTGACATCTGTTTTCCGTTGATGTACAAATGCTTCGCAGTTAGATTTGGAAACATCGTCTCGCATAGCGGAACTTTTGAATGTTGATATAAGAGAATTGCTTCATGTAGAAAAGGATAAATCTAAATAAGTATATCAATGGCTATTCCGGTAAACATAGAAGACCTGCTTCATAAGCGTAAAATAGAATCCACCCGTATTGAGTTTAAGACAGGGTGGAATCCAGATAAGATTTATCACACTATCTGTGCTTTCGCCAATGACTTTGATAACATTGGTGGAGGATATATCGTAGTAGGTGTTGAAGAAGAAAAAAACACAGGTATTGCAAAACGGCCAGTGACGGGTATTTCTATCGAAGAACTCGATAAGATACAGCGTGACATGATTGGTTTCAATCACAAGATTGAGCCATTCTATTTGCCACGAATTGACGTGCAGGAGATTGATGGAAAATACGTATTGCTTATCTGGGTGCCGGCAGGAGTGAATCGTCCGTACAATGTGCGTGAACGAGTTACAGCAAGTAATCAATCACCATGTAAATGGTATATCAAGACCAATGTGATCAAGAAACGTCTCATCAAGCAGAAAGACAAGGCTGAATCTATAACCTTCTTCAACTATCCCTACCAAGCAATTGAAGAAGCAGTCGTTAATGCTTTGTATCATAGAGATTATCAAGAACGAGAACCGGTTGAGATTACGATTGAACCAGATAAGATTTCCATTCTTAGCTATGCCGGTCTGGATCGTTCTATCAGCATTGATGCTATCCAAAAGGCTGAACGTCTGAAATCACGTCGCTATCGTAATCGTCGTTTGGGCGATTATCTCAAAGTACTTCAGTTGTCCGAAGGTAGAGGGACTGGTATCCCAACCATACAAGGCGAGTTAAGAAGAAATGGCTCCAAGCCTGCTGTAATTGAAACCAATGAAGAAAGAAGCTACTTCTTGATAGAAATTCCTTGTAGAGAGGGCTTTGGAGATAGAGTATTGATTGGAGATGATTTTATTTCCGCAGATGATGATAAGATAAATGATAAGATAAAAAGTGTCCTGTTGAAGATTTCAGAACTTGGAATAGCTAAAAGAAAAGATTTGCATGATGCAATAAAAACATCAATGCCTACAATTGATAGAATTCTTAAACTGCTTATCTCAGAAGATCTTAATTTGATTGAGTATCAAGGTTCTCGTAAGACTGGAGGGTATGTATTGACAGAAAAAGGTAAAGCCTTTATAAGATTAGTGAATGAATAATTAAGATATTAATAGAAGTTTAGAATCTTTCATAAAGGACAAAGGATAAATTAAAAACATGTAAAATATTTTTTGATAAAATAATGGATACAATTATAATAGGACAAGGATACAACTTTCAGGAAGATACTTCAGTTGGTAAAGAATTAATAAAACAATTCAATTCAAAAAGGTATGATTCTTTTACATGCCTTGTTGCTTTCGCTAGTTATAGTGGAGTTTCGGCTCTTACAAAATACATTCAAGAAAGTAAAGAGCGTGGAATGTCTATTAAAGTGATACTTGGCATTGATCAAAAAGGAACATCTAAGGAAGCCTTGGAGGAAGTGCTTAGATGGAATGTTGATGCAAAGATTTATCATACTGATTCTAGAAATATTTTTCATCCGAAAGTATATCTGTTTGAAAATATTGATATATTCACCCTAATTGTAGGCTCAAATAACTTGACTGTGCCCGGCTTAGTTCAAAATGTTGAATGTTCACTTCTGATAAAAGATATTAAAAGTAATCCCGTTCATAAAGATTTCTATGAGTATTGGAAAAAAATATTAGATGGATCAGAAGTAAATCTATATCCTATAACACAAGATCTGATAGATAAATTATATGAGGATAAAGTCATTCCATCGGATAGTGAAAGGGCAGAAAGGTATGATTATAGTAATGATGCGATTAGCGAGGTCAAAAAGAGAAACATTAAATTTAATTCGACAAAAATACAGTCTCTGCCAGATGGCTTTAGGCCTACCCAAAGACGTATCAAAGTAAAGATGCAGCAAGTTATAGGCAGAGAGGTTAAAAACAGTATTGATGAATCGTTTTACATTGGTAAAGAAATACTTGTAGCTGAAATCGGAGGAGGAGATAGATGGCGTCAAGTTAATTTTCCAATATCGATTTTTGAAAATTTCTTTGGTGCACACAAAGGGGATAATAGTTATACGATAGAGTTACAAAATATCAGTAAAGATGGTATAATTGGAGAATTAGAAACAAGACAAGCTGTTACTGTAAAAAGTCAGAATTATCGTTTTGAAATTAAATGTACAGAGACATCTGGGCCATATCCTGGCAAGGATAAAAGACCTATAGGTATATATATCAAACTTGACAGTAGTCGTTTTTTATATCAGGTATTGTTACCAGAAGATAGTGCTTATCAAAAAGTAAGGGAATATCTTTATATGGAATCAAAAAGTCAACCGAGAGAATTAAAACGAGCAATTGTTGATGTAGAAGGTATTCACGCTGTATATCCTGAACTTGTGTTATAGTTATTACATATGGATTTTAATTTTAGAACATTAAATTATTTGGGAAGTAAGCTGCGTCTTCTTGATTTCATCGAGGAATATATTCGTCGTATTACACCAGAAAATGGAAGTGTATGTGATTTATTTGCAGGCTCAGGCTGTGTGTCTTATCGATTGTCTAGATATTTTAACGTTATTTCATGTGATATTCAGGCGTACTCAAATGTAATTTGCAATGCACTACTTAATAATCATGATATAGTTGAAAATGATGTCAATTCCTTTATTTTTTCAATTAAAAATAAATCAAGTAAACTAAAAGAATCATTTTTACCGTTAATTCTTACAGAGTACAATGCTATTAAAAATAAGGATATTAAAACTTTGGCAGAGATATTAGAACATGGTTCTGTGGAAGTCTTTAGAATAGAGTCAGTACAGTCATCATTGTCTGAGATACAAGAGCAAGTTCTTAGATCCTTAGAGAATAATAATTTGATGCATAACCCCTCTATTATTAGTCGTTATTATGGAGGAGTATATTTCTCTTATGAACAAGCTGTAGATATTGATATTATATGGAATGCTATTAGAGAAATAAATGATATGACAAAAAAACATTTATATCTCTCTGCCTTACTTAGTACTGTAAGTGATATCGTGAATACCGTTGGAAAGCATTTTGCTCAACCAATTAAAGCGAAGGATTCGAAAGGAAATATTAAAGCACTTGTTTATAATAAAGCTATCAAAGATAAAACAATGCAAGTTCTACCTCTTTTTGAGCAATGGTTGAAAAAATATATTCTTTTGCCTAAAAGTAAATTTAATCATGTTTCAATGCAAGGTGATTTTATGGATTGTCTTAATACACTTCCTGATAGTGTTAATACTATTTATGCAGATCCGCCATATACAAGAGATCACTATAGTCGATTCTACCATGTTTTAGAGACAATAGCACTTGATGATGAACCTGAAATTTCTACAGTCAAAATACATGGGGTTACTCGTATCAGTAATGGAATCTATCGTAAAGATAGATTCCAATCTCCTTTTTGTATTAAAAGCCAAGCTCCTATAGCATTTGTAAATATGTTTAAAGTAATAGCAGATTCTAAAAGGAATCTTCTACTTTCATATTCTCCATATGATGAAACGAAGAAAACTCATCCACGAGTTGTAACGTTATCTCAACTTGTATCATGGGCCAGCGAGTATTTTACAAATGTGGAGGTTGTGTCGGCAGGACATTTTACTCATAATAAACTTAACTCTGTTTCGCATTTACTTGAGGCTTCAGATGAAGCTGAAGTCTTGATTGTATGTACAAACTAATTATGACATGATATATATAAAAAATAATATAAAATTTTCCTTTAACCAATCTCTTTCAACTGGTAATCAGGATTGTCCAAATATTCTTATTCATGGCAATAACATGGAAGTAGTTCCTGAATTGCAGCCTATGTTCAGAGAGAGGATTAAGTGTATTTACATTGATCCTCCGTACAATAATGGTGAGAAATATCGATACTATAATGACAATATGAATGAAGAAAAATGGCTAAATGATATGCGTGATATTCTCTCTTATCTAAAGCCGTTACTGACAAAAGATGGTAGTATTTGGATTTCAATTGATGATAAAGAAATGGCATATCTTAGAGTTGAGGCGGATAAAATATTCGGACGTGAAAATTTTGCTGGAACCATCATATGGCAGCAACGTAAATCACGTGAAAATCGGGCTGTTTTTTCCGTTAACCATGAGTATATTTTGGTATATGCTAGAAATATAAAGCTTTTTAAAAAAACACGTAATTTGCTTCCTGTTGATGAGGCTTTCGTGGGTGATAAATATAAAAATCCAGATAACGACCCTCGTGGCCCTTGGCAATCTGTTACCGCAAATGTACAGGATGGACACGCAGTTCCAAGTCAATTTTATACAATTGTTTCACCATCTGGAGTTCGTCATAATCCCCCAAAAGGTCGATGTTGGATTTACAATGAAGAACGTATGAAGCAAGAAATTGCAGCCGGAAATATTTGGTTTGGTAAGGACGGACATAGTGTTCCAAGAATTAAGAAATTTCTTAAAGATGCTAAGTTAGGATTAACACCAGAAACTATTTGGAATGCTGAAATAGTTGGTACTTCTGATAGTGCAAAAAAGCAGTTGATGAAACTGTTTGCAAATAAGCAATATGTTTTTGAAACACCAAAACCAGAAGAACTATTGAAGCGTATAATTGAAATTGCAAGTAACGAAGGGGATTATGTTTTAGATTGTTATTTAGGCTCAGGGGCAACTATTGCGACTGCACATAAACTCAATCGTCATTATATAGGAATAGAAATGGGAGACCAAATGGCTGAACTTGTTGTGAGCAGATTGAATATGGTTATTCAAGGTGAGAAAACAGGAATATCAAAGTTGGTAAACTGGAGAGGTGGAGGTAATTTTGCTTTTTATGATTTTGGAAATAAGCAAATTACGTATACATCTATAATTAATGATTATTCTCCTGCTGTCTCCAAGCAAGAGAAATTTAGGTATCATCAATTAAATTTATGGGATGTATTAGAACAGTATCCAGATAGTATAATTAAAAACAAAAGCTTAAAGGAGGATTTGTTTATGCACTATGGAAGTTGTAAACTTTCTGAGGAGATTACTGAAAAGAATCTGCTAATAAGTCTTGTTAAGAATGATAATGTAGAGGATTTTCTTGATATGTCTGCAAAAGTTTATTACACAGGTAAAAAGTTTCCTTCATGTATTACTCTTAGTAAGCTATATTATTTTATGCCATATATAAAACATAAAGGTATTCGTGATCTTTATTTAATTAAGACTGCGCGTATAGGAACTCGCAGAGAAGGACAAATAGATAATGATCCGGATGATATTCGATTGGTATTTGAGATAGAGTTTATAAAACATCTGTTTGAAGATTATAAATTAGTGAATTTAGAAATATGGCATACTTTTACGGATACAACTTTGGCAAGTATACAAGATAAGCTAATATAGTAAAATTGGGAAATATATTATTGTAGAGGTGTAACTTTCTATTAAGAAGAATATTTTGCATTGGGAGAGTGAGGCTTATCGATATTCTCAAATTTTGTATGTACGGAATGAGGTTTAATCAGGGACATTCAGTAAATAATATAAAATTAGCCAACTAATTCA
>FR887792.1 GCA_000432735.1 Bacteroides sp. CAG:443 | reverse complement strand
AAGTTGTGATGTCTATACATAGTGCACCCCAAAAGTTTTGTGCCTAACTTTTGGGGTGCACTTCACTTGTTCGTGGGGATTTGCCGGATTTTTTATTATTCAGATGACATCTTTGGAATGATATCCATCAGGTTCTCAACGACTTACTTTCAACAAAACAAATATCAACATCTGATTCTTCCTCCCTCAAAATTGTATTTTTTTGCCTTGCCCTTCATTTTTTTCGGCAAAGTGTGTTACATTTCGCACAAACTTGCGTCTAAGTATATGAGAAACTAAAAAAAACATTGCTTATGAAAACATCAAAACTTGCAGCCACACTAGGCATTGCACTGGCATTGATAACAGTCGAAAGCTGTTCCCTCTCCATAGACGGAAAGACCATCAAGCCAAGCAACAAATACGTTACCAAGAAAATAGAACTCAGCGATATCGGCTCCATCAAATCCTCTACCTCGATAGATGTAATCTATACGCAGACCTCAGGCAAGACTTACGCTGAAATCTATGCTCCCGACAACATCATTCCGTACGTAAAAGTACATCAGAATGGAGATAAACTGGAAGTCGGCTACAATTTTCCCAAAGGAGAATCACTCTCCATAAGGGGAAAATACGAATGCGAAGTAAAAGTCTTTGCTCCTGAAGTGACGGCATTTGCCACTTCCAGTTCTTCCGACATCACGCTTGCCAGCCCGCTGAAAACAAACAAGGATGTCACTCTCACAACCTCAAGCAGCGGTGACATCGATGCCGGCAGAATCCAGTGTAAAAACCTGAATATTCAAACCTCCAGCAGCGGTGATATTGCCATCAAAGACGTGACATGCCACGTGCTGGAGGCATCTACCAGCAGCAGCGGCGACTTGAAAATCGATGACGCACACTGCAACGAGGCCAGTCTTCATTCCAGCTCATCGGGCGACTGCCAGATTCAGTCATTATCGTGTGCAGGCAACGTACAGGCCCTGACTGGTTCTTCCGGCGACATCCGTCTGTCCGGACAGTGTGCCACCGCCGAATATTCATCTCAGTCGAGCGGCAGTATCTACGCCCAAGACCTGAAGGCTGCACAAGTCAGTGCCAGCGCCAGCTCGGGAGGTGACATTTTATGTCACGCAACCGAATCGTTATCTGTCAGTACAAGCAGTGGAGGTGAAATTCGTTATGCAGGCAATCCGCGTCAGGTTACCGGAAAATCGGAAAATGTGTCTAAGCTATAATAAGATTATGCCTGCGGCTTCTGTTGTAAAGCCGCCCCAAAAACTCATATCTTTTGTACGAAAAAAATATTTTTTTGTACAAAAGATATTTTTTTTCGTACAAATTTATCTTACTCCCCGCCCGTCTTTCCATATACTTCCCGAGGTGTTTTCCGCAAATTATTCCGCAAATGCTCACAGACCGCAGCAATTAGCATTTTTCTGTCAGGCCGGCACGAACCAAGCAATATCCGATTTTGTTTTAAGCAAAAAACAGAACAAAATATCCCGAGATACATTTTTTGGATATAAGCTCTCAAAAGCCATCATAACACGTCGTATAAATTTGGAATACTAAGAATTAAACAATATCTTTGCACAATAAGGCACCTTTTGTGCATTACTAAAAATTCATTCTATGGAAAAAAGTTTCATTGCCTTTGTAGAGAAAAGCATCAAGGAAAACTGGGACCTGGATGCACTGACCGATTATAAAGGTGCAACCCTACAATACAAGGACGTTGCCCGCAAAATAGAAAAGTTACACATTCTGCTGGCAGAAAGCGGCATCAAGCCGGGCGACAAAGTAGCCGTGTGCGGACGCAACAGTTCACACTGGGGGGTAGCCTTCCTTGCCATACTGACCTACGGGGCAGTAGCTGTACCTATCTTACATGAATTTAAGGCAGACAATATACACAATATCGTAAACCACTCGGAGGCACGCCTCCTTTTTGTGGGCGACATGGTATGGGAAGCCCTGAACGAAGCGGAAATGCCTTTACTGGAAGGTATCATCCTGATGACGGACTTTACCCTGCTGGTATGCCGCAGCAAACAGCTGGAGTATGCCCGAGAGCATCTGAATGAACTGTTCGGAAAGAAGTTTCCGCGCAACTTCCGTCGCGAACATGTAGCATATCGCCGCGATGAACCGGAGGAACTGGCGGTAATCAACTACACTTCGGGAACGACAAGTTTCTCGAAAGGCGTAATGCTCCCCTACCGTTCTCTGTGGTCGAACACCCAATTCGCATTCGAAGTACTTCCGCTGAAACCGGGCGACAAAGTCGTATCCATGCTTCCCATGGCACACATGTACGGACTGGCCTTCGAATTTCTGTACGAGTTTGCCAGCGGCTGTCACGTGTTCTTCCTCACCCGCATGCCTAGCCCGAAGATTATCTTCCAGGCATTTTCCGAAGTCAAGCCGCACATCGTCATCGCTGTGCCACTGATTATCGAAAAAATCATCAAGAAAAATGTCTTGCCCAAACTGGAAACGCTCAAGATGAAGATGCTGCTGAAGGTTCCCATCATCAACGACAAGATAAAAGCCGCTGTACGCGAGCAAATGATCAAAGGGTTTGGAGGCAATTTCTACGAGGTCATCGTGGGTGGTGCCGCCTTCAATCAGGAAGTGGAAAAACTGCTGAAAAGTATCGATTTCCCTTATACCGTAGGATACGGAATGACAGAATGTGGACCGATTATCTGCTACGAAGACTGGAAACGTTTCCGCATGGGCTCGTGCGGAAAAGCTGCTCCGCGCATGGAAGTACGCATTGACAGTCCCGACCCGCAGCACATCGTGGGCGAGATTCTGACACGCGGCGACAACGTGATGCTGGGATATTATAAAAATGAAGAGGCAACAAAACAAATTTTCGATGCTGACGGATGGCTGCATACAGGTGATCTGGGAATCATGGACGAAGAAGGTAACGTCACCATCAAGGGACGAAGCAAGAACCTGCTGCTCGGTCCTTCCGGACAAAACATCTATCCGGAAGAAATAGAGGAAAAGCTGAACAATCTTCCGTATGTAGCCGAAAGTATCGTCATACAGCAAAACGACAACAAGCTGGCTGCGCTGATCTATCCAGACTTTGACGAGGCTTATGCTCAGGGCATGAACAACAAGGATATAGAGGTTGCCATGGAAGAAAACCGCGTTACCCTGAACTCCGAGCTGCCGGCTTACTCACAAATTTCACGAATCAAAATCTATCCTGAAGAGTTCGAGAAAACTCCGAAAAAGAGCATCAAGCGATTCCTCTATCAGGACGTAAAATAAATACGGATGAAACTCAGCACAAAAATGATAAGCGTGTTCCTGTCAGGATGTATTCTGGCAGGAACAACTCCTTTATACGCACAGACGCGCAACAATAAAGGATTGAAAAAGGGAGCAAACTTAGCTATCAATATCACCAACAAGAAAAAAGATCCTCCACGTACTTACGTAAATCTTGGACTGATAAGCAACTATCCCTGCCTGACCGGACTGGGGATAAATGCAATATCGAGTATCACGCATTATCATTCCAAAGGTTTTCAGGTGGCCGGTATCACCAACGTGACAGGACTGAACGCAGCCGGATTCCAGCTTTCGGGTATAGCCAACGTGACGGGAAAGAACACACAAGGCGTTACGATAGCGGGCTTGATGAACGTAACGGGTAACTCCATGTCGGGTATCGCCCTGTCTACCCTCGGCAATGTGACAGGACTGGACGAAAGCGGAGTATCCATCAGCGGACTGATTACCGTTGCAGGCAGAAACAGTTCCGGACTACATGTGGCCGGACTTGCCAATGTCACCAGAAGAACACAGAGAGGCGTGGTTATAGGAGGATTGATGAACGTAGCCGGAGAATCGATGAACGGCGTGCAACTAACCAGCCTGCTGAATGTGGCCGGAACCAAAAACAATGGCGTACAACTCGCCGCATTGGGAAACATTGCCGTAGAAAACCACGGATTACAGCTTGGTATCGCAAACTACGGCGATCAGAACAGGGGCTTACAGGCCGGTATCGCCAATGTAGCTTCACAGACCAGCAAGGGCTTGCAGCTGGGAATATTCAATATCAGTCAGGATAGTACAGCGCATCAAATCGGGTGCATCAACATCAATCCGCAAACCCATGTGCAGATGATTATCTCGGGAGGAAATCTCAACAAGGTAAATGTAGCGGTACGCTTTAAAAACCGACATACCTATACAGAATGGGGAGCAGGAGCTTTCTATCTAGATTTAGACCGTAAACTTTCTGCTTCGGCTTTTTATAGAGGAGGCGTATACTGCTCTCTCCTTCCACGGCTGGAGCTGAGTGCCGATGCAGGATTCTATCATATTGAAACACTCGACAACAAGAACGAAGGGCTTCCAGCTCGCCTGTATGCCTTACAGCCACGCGTCAACCTGGAATACCGTCTGGGACGTAAGATAGGCATATTTGCTTCGGGAGGATATAGCTGGACCCGCCAATATAGGCATAGCCGGATATTCGACCATAAGGCTACCTTCGAAGCCGGAATCGTCCTGTTCTAAGCATCCAACGGTGGAAGAATTTACACCATTCCACAAAAAAAGAGGCTGTTTCAAAATGAAAAACTGAGATAAACTTACTTATTATAATCTATAAGTTACAACATAAAAATCTCCTACTTTTGTCTTTGTTTTCTTCAATTACAGGACTAAAAGTAGGAGATTTTTTATTTATAAGTTTCAATCTATAAGATTTTTACTTTTCAATTTTATTTTGAAACAGCCTCTTTCGACTATTTATAACGAAGGAAAACTCTTTTCCTTATCCGTTCAAACTGGCAGAACGTACTCTGCTCAAGGTTTCGGGCGTCATCTGAAGCAAGGATGCAATATAAACCAACGGTGCACGTTTCAAGATTTCAGGGTGCAACTGAAGTAACCTGTTGTAACGTTCATGAGCAGGCTCAAAACGAATCGTATCAGCTTTTATCTGCGACTCGATCAACGAATGTTCAAAGAACCTTCTATATAAGACACCTATATTGGCATGTTCCACCGAAAGACGTTCTATATCCTTCTTCCCGACTTCCCAAATAATGGAAGGCTCCAGAGCCTCAATCATCAAACGCGTAGGCTCCTGCTTCAGATAGCTTTCCAAACAGATTATCAGTCCGCCTTCATATCCGATGTGTTCCGTTACATCCTTATCGTACTTAAAGTAAAACTGGCGGGTCATACCTTTCTCGATATATCGCATGCAGTCGCACACATCACCTTCATTCAGAATAATCTCCCCTTTTTTATACTTCTTGCAAACCAGGATATCCGCCATGGCATGAACACTTTCCCGCTCCAACACAACCTGATAGTCAGCAGCTATTTGACGTACAATTTCAACACTAGTCATCACACAATCTCCTTTTGCCTTACATTAATACTATGTTCTCTATCTCACTTTAATGCGATCGAAACCTTCTCCAAAGACTCCGATTACCGCACTTTGGGAAACAAATGCCCCCGGATCGATATCCTTTATCAGACGGAATATGGTATTCGATTCAGTTTTCTTTGCCAGCACGAACATCATTTTCACATTGTTATGTGTATAACATCCTACTCCATCGATAAAGGTTACCCCACGGTGCAAATCCAGATTGATACGTCTGCCTATTTCTTCGTATTTGGAAGATATGATGAAAAACTGCACAGACAGACGTGCACTGTTTACAACCTGATCCAGTACAAAGCTGGATACGAACAATACTACATAACCGTATACCACACGCTCCCAGTCATGCAAGACAAGATAACTGGACGAGATAATGATAATATCGCACATCAAGATAACACGTCCCAGCGAAATATCACGATATTTATTGACAATGGCAGCAATGATATCCGTACCGCCCGTACTTCCGTTGGCCGAAAACGCTACGCCGATACCGCCACCACAGAATGAAGCTCCCAGCACACAGGCCATGAACGGCTGATCATGTATCAAACTTCCTTTAACAAAGTCTTGTATGATAGCCAGCAGTATAGTCAATACCGCAACTGCCCAAATAGTCTTCAGACAAAATTTAAGTCCCAGAATTTTCAGCGCAAGCAGCAGCAAGAGAAAATTAATAATTAAATAAGTATACTGTACAGGAAAACCTGTCGCCCAGAAAACAATAGATGCTATACCCGGAACTGCCCCCGATGGAATATCATTAGGCAACAAAAACACCGTCCAACCAATACCATACATAAGCATGCCCAAAGCAATCATCAAATAGTCTTTAGTTTCTCTAAAGAGCTTCTGTGATTTTGTAACCGGTTTCATTTGATTCATCTCTCCAATTATAAGTTATAGTTTTTGAATTTGCTGACACAAAATTATAAAAAAATCACCTATAATAATAGAAAGGAGATAATTTTCTTACAAAAACAAAGAAAAGGAAATAAGACGGTTTTGTAGATCGTATAAATTTCGTAATTTTGTCCCGAATTGGGATAAACAGTTAGAAGCATACTACAAATATATCATGGCATTAGTAAACGAACATTTCCTGAAACTGCCGAACAATTACTTTTTTTCCGACATCGAAAAAAAGATCAATCTGTTCAGGGTAACTCACCCAAAGGCTGAAATCATACGCTTGGGTACAGGAGATGTCACCTTACCTCTGCCACATGCCTGTACGGAAGCCATGCATCGGGCGGTAGAAGAGATGTCCAATCCCGCGACGTTCCGTGGCTACGGTCCCGAAGAAGGCTATCATTTTCTGATAAACGAAATCATCAAGAACGACTATGTGCCGAGAGGCGTACACCTGGAGCCCAGTGAAATTTTCATCAGCGACGGAAGTAAAAGCGATACGGGAAGTATCGGCGACATCCTGCGCCACGATAACAGCATTGGAGTGACCGACCCGATTTATCCGGTTTACATCGATTCGAATGTTTCATGCGGACGTGCCGGAGAATTGCAAAGCGACGGGAAATGGAGCAATGTGGTCTATATGCCCTGCCTTCCCGAGAACGATTTTATCCCTCAAATACCCAGTCAGCGCATTGACATCGTTTATTTATGCTACCCCAATAATCCCACCGGAACAGTACTCAGCAAGAGCGAACTGAAGAAATGGGTGAATTACGCGCTTCAGAACGACACCCTGATCATCTTCGATGCTGCCTACGAAGCATACATCCAGAATCCGGAAATACCTCATTCCATTTATGAAATTAAAGGAGCCCGAAAAGTTGCCATAGAGTGCAGAAGCTTTTCGAAAACGGCAGGATTCACCGGAGTCCGCTGCGGCTACATGGTAATACCCAAGGAAATAACAGCAGCCACCCTGACAGGACAACGTATTCCGCTCAACCCGATGTGGAAACGTCATCAGGAGGTTAAATTCAACGGAACATCTTATATCACCCAACGGGGAGCAGAAGCAGTTTATACGCCGGAGGGAAAAGAAGAAGTAAAAGCAAACATCCAATATTATATGGAAAATGTACAGATCTTAAAAAAAGCATTTCACGAACTGGGCCTGAAGGTTGCAGGAGGCGACGACGCTCCTTATCTCTGGGTTCAGACACCTAAAGGAATGTCTTCCTGGAAGTTCTTCGACAAACTACTGTACGAAGCCTATATAGTAGGAACTCCCGGAGTCGGTTTCGGACCAAGTGGAGAAGGATACATGCGCTTTACCGGTTTCGGAAAAAGAGAGCACTGCAAAGAGGCAATACAGCGTCTTCGCCGGTGTTTGTAATACAGTAAAAAATATTTAGGAGAAGAACAACATAAAAATTATTTTAGGTATTATGTCAAAATTAAGATTCAGAGTTGTAGAAAAAGCGTTTCATAAGAAACCAGTCGAAGTTACTCCACCGACAGAACGCCCGAGTGAATATTTCGGAAAATACGTATTCAACAGGGAAAAAATGTTCAAGTATCTTCCCAGCAAGGTCTATGCCAAACTGGTAGACGTCATCGACAATGGAGCTGCCCTCGACAGAAGCATTGCAGATGAAGTTGCTGCCGGAATGAAAAAATGGGCAACAGAACTGGGTGTGACTCACTACACTCACTGGTTTCAGCCGCTGACAGAAGGTACGGCTGAGAAACACGATGCCTTCGTTGAACACGACGGAAAAGGCGGTATGCTGGAGGAATTTTCGGGTAAGCTCCTTGTACAGCAGGAAGCAGACGGCTCTTCATTCCCTAACGGCGGTGTAAGAAATACCTTCGAGGCCCGCGGATACAGTGCGTGGGATCCTTCTTCACCTGTATTTGTCGTAGACGATACATTATGTATCCCAACTGTCTTCATCGCATACACAGGAGAATCTCTGGATTACAAGGCTCCGCTGCTGAAAGCCATTCAGGCTGTTACGAAGTCGGCGCTCGATGTAATGCACTATTTCGACCCTTCGGTGAAGAAAGTCATTTCTTACCTTGGCTGGGAACAGGAATACTTCCTGGTAGACGAAGGGCTGTATGCCGCACGTCCCGACCTGCTGCTTACCGGACGTACCCTGATGGGACATGAAGCATCGAAGAACCAACAGCTGGAAGACCATTATTTCGGTGCCATTCCTCCTCGTGTAGCGGCCTTTATGAAAGACCTTGAGATACAGGCTCTGGAATTAGGTATACCTGTAAAGACCCGTCACAATGAGGTTGCCCCCAACCAGTTTGAGCTGGCTCCTATCTACGAAGAATGTAATCTGGCCGTAGACCACAACATGCTTATCATGTCACTGATGCGCAAGATAGCACGTAATCACGGCTTCCGCGTACTGCTTCACGAAAAGCCATTCAAGGGAGTCAATGGATCGGGTAAACACAACAACTGGTCACTGGGTACAGACAACGGTACACTGCTGATGGCCCCGGGAAAAACCTCGGAAGAAAACCTGCGCTTTATCACATTCGTGGTAAATACCCTGATGGCTGTATATCACCACAACGGACTGCTGAAAGCATCTATCATGAGTGCAACCAACGCTCATCGTCTGGGTGCTCACGAGGCACCTCCTGCCATTATATCTTCTTTCCTGGGGACTCAGTTAAGCAAGGTACTCGACCACATGGAAGAAAGTACCAACAACGATCTGGTATCGCTGGGCGACAAACAGAGTATGCGTCTGGACATTCCGCAAATACCGGAACTGCTGATAGACAATACTGACCGTAACCGTACTTCACCTTTCGCATTTACAGGAAACCGTTTTGAGTTCCGTGCTCCCGGTTCAGAGGCTAACTGTGCCAGTGCCATGATTGCGCTGAATACAGCCGTAGCCGAACAGCTCATCGCTTTCAAGAAGGATGTCGATACATTGATCGAAAAGGGAGAACCGAAGATTTCGGCCATTATCCAGGTTATCCGTGGATACATCAAAGAATGCAAGCCTATCCGCTTCGACGGTAACGGATATAGTGACGAATGGAAAGAAGAAGCTGCCCGCCGTGGTCTGGACTGTGAAACCAGCTGTCCGCTGATCTTTGATAATTACTTGAAGCCGGAAACCATCCGCATGTTCGAGTCTACCGGAGTCATGAACCGTAAGGAACTCGCAGCACGCAACGAGGTGAAATGGGAAATGTACACCAAAAAGATACAGATCGAAGCACGTGTACTGGGCGACCTGGTGATGAACCATGTAGTTCCTGTGGCTATTGAATACCAGACCAAGCTGATAGACAATGCCTATAAGATGAAATCGCTCTTCCCTGCTGAAGAAGCAGCTACCCTGTCGGCCGAAAATCTGGCAATTATTAAGGAAATAGCCGAACATACAGCATATATCAAAGAACATGTAGATGCAATGGTAGAAGCTCGTAAAGTAGCGAACCGCATCACAACCGAACGCGAAAAAGCAATTGCTTACCACGATAATATCGCACCGATGCTGGAACAGATCCGTTATCATATCGACAAGCTCGAACTGATTGTTGATGACCAGATGTGGACACTGCCTAAGTATCGCGAATTGTTATTCGTACGCTAAACAAATTATTTTTGCCATAAAAAGGGCACAGAGTTACACAAGAACGGTTCTTATCTTTTCTTTGTGTCGCTCTGTGTCCTTTGTGGTGATAATAATTTATTTTTATGTATCTTTACAACATGGAATGGTTATATAATTTATTTTTTGAACATACAGCATTGCAGGCAGTTGTCATACTGTCGCTCATCATATCTATCGGACTCGGATTAGGGAAATTACATATCTGTGGAGTATCTCTTGGGGTTACTTTTGTGTTTTTTATGGGAATTTTTGCCGGCCATCTAGGCTTTTCCATCGACCCTCAGATGCTGACCTATGCCGAGAGTTTCGGACTCGTCCTGTTTGTTTATGCACTAGGTCTACAAGTGGGTCCCGGTTTTTTCAGTTCTTTCCAGCGAGGAGGATACAAGCTGAATTTGTTGGGACTGGGAGTCATTCTGCTAGGTACAGTGATGGCAGTTGCACTTACGACAATAACTCCAATTTCAATGCCCGACATGGTTGGTATCTTGTGCGGAGCAACGACTAATACTCCCGCCTTGGGTGCCGCACAGCAGACCTTAAAGCAGCTGGGAGAATCAACCAGTGGTGCTGCCTTAAGTTGTGCTGTGACCTATCCGCTAGGTGTGGTTGGAGTCATATTGGCTATCATTGTAGTCAGAAAATTATTCGTACGCCCTTTTGACATGGAGCAACACGAACACGAAGACCCCAACCAGACTTATATTGCAACATTTCAGGTACACAACCCTGCTGTATTCAATAAAAGTATTCACGATTTGGTCTACGTCAGTACAATCAAATTCGTCATTTCACGTTTGTGGAGAAACGGACAAGTCTGTATCCCTACTTCTGAAAAAGTTATAAAAGAAAACGACCGATTACTGGTCGTAACAACAGAAAAAGATGTACAGGCTTTGACAATCCTTTTTGGGGAACAAGAAAAGAAAGACTGGAACAAAGAAGATATTGACTGGGATGCCATAGACAGCCAGCTGATATCCAAACACATCGTTATTTCACGTCCGGAAATAAACGGCAAGAAACTGGGTTCACTCCGACTGAGAAACATGTATGGAATAAACATCAGCCGTGTATTGCGTAGTGGTGTACAACTGCTGGCTACTCCCGAACTAGTTTTACAATTAGGAGACCGACTGACTGTTGTAGGTGAAGCCGCCGCTATCAAGAATGTGGAAAAAGTATTAGGCAATACTGTCAAAACGCTGAAAGATCCTAACCTTGCCTCTATCTTTATCGGAATCGTCTTAGGACTGGTTGTAGGTTCGATACCTATTGCCATCCCGGGAATTAGTTCGCCTGTCAAGCTAGGACTGGCTGGAGGTCCGATTATCGCTGGTATTCTGATAGGTTCATACGGCCCGCGCCTGCACTTAGTGACCTATACAACCCGCAGCGCCAGCCTGATGCTCCGCGGTATCGGCCTGTCGCTCTATCTTGCTTGCCTGGGACTAGATTCAGGAGCACACTTCTTCGACACGGTCATGCGCCCTGAAGGAGCACTGTGGATAGGTATAGGCTTTCTCATCACGTTTATACCTGTAGTCATAATGGCACTGGTATCTCTCCGTCTATGCAAGATGGACTTTGGCAATACATGCGGCATGCTTTGTGGAAGCATGGCCAACCCAATGGCCCTGAATTATGCAAACGATATTATTCCGAATGATAATCCGGCTATCAGCTATGCTACCGTCTATCCGCTCGGTATGTTTGTTCGCGTAATCATCGCCCAACTTATTTTAATGATATTCTTATAACTATTCTAACCTGAACAATAACATGAAAATTTACAAACAAATCACACAGGAAATGATTCAGAAAGATATCCGTTACCTGGAACTTCTTTCGCATAGTTTTCCTACAATCGCTGCTGCAAGCACCGAAATTATTAACCTAGAGGCAATTATGAATCTGCCCAAGGGAACGGAACATTTTCTGGCCGACCTGCATGGAGAATACGAAGCGTTTCAGCATGTTCTGAGAAATGCTTCCGGAGCCATCAAACGGAAAGTAAATGAGATTTTCGGCAATACGTTGCGTGAATCAGAGAAGAAAGAAATCTGCACATTGATATACTACCCTGAACAAAAGCTTCAATTAGTAAAAGAAGTGGAGACAGACCTAGTAGACTGGTATGTCATCACACTAAACCAGTTAGTAAAAATTTGTCAGAACGTATCGTCTAAATATACCCGCTCCAAGGTTCGCAAGGCACTGCCTGAAGAGTTCTCCTATATCATACAGGAATTGCTTCACGAAAGCAGCATGGAGCCTAACAAGCAGGCATACATCAATGTAATTATCAGTACAATCATTGATACGCACCGTGCCGACGACTTTATCGTTGCCATGTGCAACTTGATACAGCGGCTTACCATCGATTCTTTGCATATTTTGGGCGACATATTCGACCGTGGTCCGGGCCCCCATATCATTATGGACACATTATGCAACTATCACAACTTCGATATCCAATGGGGTAACCATGATATTTTATGGATGGGAGCTGCTTCGGGAAACAACTGTTGTATTGCCAACGTACTCCGTCTTGCCATGCGATACGGAAACCTGTCCGCTCTGGAAGACGGTTACGGTATCAACCTGCTCCCACTGGCAACATTTGCCATGGAAATGTATGCCGACGATCCATGCAAGTGCTTTACCCCAAAGATAGACAAGGAAGTCAGTCCATACAATGAAAAGACTATCCGCCTGATTGCACAAATGCATAAGGCCATCAGTATTATCCAGTTTAAACTGGAAGCAGAAACAATTCTCCGCCGACCCGAGTTTGAAATGGAAGACCGATTACTGCTGGAACACATCGATTTCGATCGTAAGGTCATTACTCTGGACGGACAAGAATATGCCTTGCGCGACGGATTGTTCCCAACAGTCGATCCGGCCGACCCATATAAGCTAACAGAAGAAGAAAAAGACATCGTACAAAAGCTGCATAACTCATTTACCGGCAGTGAAAAACTGCGTACGCACATGAAATGCCTCTTCCGCTACGGCTGCATGTATAATGTTTGTAACTCTAACCTGTTGTTTCATGCTTCCATGCCTCTCAATGAAGACGGTTCACTGAAAGAAATAAATATTCTCGGCAAGAAATACAAGGGTAAAGCTCTGCTGAGCAAGGTTGGACAGTTGATACGTACTGCTTATTTCGCAGAAAACGATAATGAAGAAAAAGCTTTTGCCCTCGACTACGTATGGTACTTATGGTGCGGAAAGAACTCCCCTGCTTTCGACAAGAGTAAGATGGCAACCTTTGAACGTTATTTCCTGGCTGACAAAGAAACCCATAGAGAGGTAAAAGGATATTATTATACTTTACGCGACCGGGAAGATATATGTGATATAATCATGGATGAATTCGGCGTAGAAGGAGAACATCGTCATATCATCAACGGACACGTACCGGTAAAAGCTGTAAAAGGAGAAAAGCCTATCAAAGCTAACGGAAAACTGATGGTGATAGACGGAGGATTCTCCAAAGCCTATCAACCGGAAACAGGTATCGCTGGATATACACTGGTATATCACTCTCGCGGCTTCCAACTGGTTCAACACGAACCTTTCACATCTACTCAAAAAGCCATTGAAGAAGGGCTCGACATCAAATCGACAACTCAGATAGTTGAAATGAGCAGTAAGCGCATGATGGTTAAAGATACCGATAAAGGAAAAGAATTGAGTATCCAAATAGAAGATCTGAAAAAGCTGCTCGTCGCTTATCGCACCGGTACGATCAAAGAAAAATCTCTATAGCTTTTAACTTGAAGCGAAAAGCAATAAAATAGAAAGAGCCATATCCTACTCTGAAAAGTTACTCAGAGTGATGATATGGCTCTTTCCTCTATATTTGCCGTCGCCGTGCTACATCTTCAGCAATCAGTCCGACAGAACGGCAGTTTGTTATACCATCTTGTTAGTTACCGTATCAGGAAATATCACTGTCGGCTTGAAAGTCTTAGCTTCCTCAAAGTCCATCAGAGCATACGACATAATAATTACCACGTCCCCAACCTGAACTTTACGGGCTGCTGCTCCGTTCAGACAAATGCACCCAGAGCCACGTTCACCCTTTATAATATACGTTTCAAAGCGTTCGCCATTATTATTGTCTACAATCTGAACTTTTTCTCCTGCAATCATATTAGCAGCATCCATAAGGTCTTCATCAATAGTGATGCTTCCCATATAATTCAGATTAGCTTCGGTTACTGTCACACAGTGAATTTTCGATTTCAGCACTTCTATCATCATGGCCTTACTCCTTATATTTAATATTATCTATCAAGCGTACTTCGCCACAGAAAACAGTGATGCATCCTACAATATAATTGCTATCCTCCCATGAATGTACAGTCTGCAATGAGGTTCCATCCACAATCTCAAAGTATTCCAGTCTTAATCCTTCCGATTCAGCAATCTTTGTTTCAACAAAAGTCTTGGTTTCGTCAAGAGTATGTGTCTTGGCATATTCTACACTTGCAAATAAAGTTTTTGAAATCTGTAATGCCTGAGTACGCTGAACAGTACTTAAACGAGCGTTACGGCTACTTAATGCCAGCCCGTCTGCTTCACGTACAATCGGACATCCTACAATTTCAAGATTGAAAGGATACTTGCGTACCATTTCACGAATAATGGCTAACTGCTGAAAATCCTTTTCTCCAAAATAAGCACGCGTAGGCTCTACTATCAGGAAAAGTTTGCTCACGATCTGGCAGACTCCATTAAAATGCCCCGGACGATATTTACCCTCCATCACTGTATCAAGCGGTGCATAGCTGAACTGACGAGTATCTGGCTCCGGATAAATTTCTTCTACCGACGGAGCAAATACAAACGATGCCCCACATGCCTCCAGCAACTTACAATCGGCATCTAGTGTACGTGGATATTTCAATAAATCATTTTTGTCGTTAAACTGAGTGGGATTTACAAAATCGCTCACTACTACAATATCATTTTCGGCAACAGCACGTTTTACAAGCGAAGCGTGACCTGCATGCAAAGCCCCCATAGTAGGAACCAGTCCGATGGTCTTACCCTCCTTGCGAAGTGCATCCAACTCCGCACGAAGTTCTTGAATAGTTTGAATTAGCTTCATTTTCTTTGATTATTAAACTAATAGTTTTCTAAAATCGGGTGCAAAGTAACCACATTTTTACCACATAATAAAACAGATTGATAAAAAACAACAAAGTTTTTTATCTGCAAGATGTTTGCAAAATGAAATAGTTTCATTTGCAACACACTATTTTACAAGTCGTTAACAAACTATAAGGAATAAATAACAGAGCGTATTTGCCTTTCTCGTCCTTTTTTTTTATATCTTTGCAAAATGTTTATGAGCAACTAATAAAATAACATGAGCGCGAAAAAAGTATTATTCATTACACAAGAAATTACTCCCTACGTACCCGAAAGTGAATTATCTCTAATCGGTCAAAATTTGCCGCAAGCTATCCAAGACAAAGGACGTGAAATTCGTACATTTATGCCCAAATGGGGCAATGTAAACGAACGCCGCAACCAATTGCACGAAGTTATCCGTTTATCGGGAATGAACATCATCATAGATGATACTGATCATCCCCTGATTATTAAAGTAGCTTCTATTCAGGCTGCGCGCCGTCAGGTCTATTTTATCGATAATGATGATTATTTCCAGCACCGTCTGATGACTACCGACGAAGAGGGTAAGGAATATGAAGATAACGGCGAACGTGCTATTTTTTATGCCCGTGGTGTACTGGAAACCGTCAAGAAGCTTCGTTGGTGTCCGGATATAATCCACTGTCATGGATGGATGAGTGCAGTAGTTCCTTTATTCATAAAAAAGGCATACTATGATGAACCCTCATTCAGAGATTCAAAAGTAATTTTCTCTGTCTATGGAAACGGATTCCAGTCCAATCTTGTTCCAAACTTTAAAGAACAAGTCTTATTCAGGGATATTACTCCAGAAGACTTAAGCATGATAAACGATCCCGTCAATCATGACGAATTATGCAAACTCGCCATCACCTATTCCGACGGAGTCATCCAAAATAGTGAAAATGTAAATCCGGCTATTATGGACTATGCACGTAGCCTTAATATTCCGGTAGTCGACTATCAACCCGCAGATACTTATGCTGATGCATGCAATGCTCTCTACGACAAAGTATGGGAAGAAGCCGAATAAACTCTCTTAACGTACAAAATTAAATTGAAACAATGAAACTCAAGTTCTTGGTAGCATTAGGAATTGCTGCCACACTCTACAGTTGTGATGACGAAACGACAGGAATCGGTCAGTTTGTAGCCGATGCTGACATGATTCCGGCAAAGGCCGATTCGTATACAATTGAAACAGAATCTTATCTATTAGATTCTGTCTATTCACGTTCCAGCACAGCTTATCTAGGCAAATTTACAGATAAAGATTACGGAACATTCAGTTCAGATTTTCTTGTTCAGATAAACTGTCCTGAAAACTTTATACTACCTGACAGAATAGAAGAAATCAAGACTGCCAAGTTAGGTCTCTATTACACAAGCTATTTCGGAGATTCGCTTGCAAGTATTCGCGTTCAGATAGATCCACTGACGAAAGCAATCAAAGATGATGGCACTAATAAAGCTTTATACTATAGTAATCTTGACCCGACAGAGTATTATGACAAGAATGCAACCCCTCTGGCTATTAAGGATTACTCTGCATACGACCGTACAATTCCTGACTCTGTCAGAAATGAAGATGGTTACTACCCTAATGTTGCCATTGATTTAGGAGATGGGTTTTGCAAGAACTTTCTAGAAAAATATAACTATACTGAAACAGTAAATGGTAAAACCATTCATCCTTATTTCAAGGATTCTGAATCATTTATCAATAATGTATTAAAAGGATTCTATGTACATACTATCAGTGGCGAAGGATCTATTCTTTACATCTCTGATATTTACTTGCATCTGACCATAGCATATTGGACAAAAACTTCGGAAGATAAAGATACGTTGGTACATACGGTTGTTCCGATGTCATCTACCAAAGAAGTATTCATGTCTACCCGTTTCAAGAACTCAGGCATGAAAGAATTAGTCAGTGATCCGAAATGTACGTATCTTAAAACACCAGCAGGGCTTTGCACAGAAGTCACTCTCCCCATTGAAGAAATGTACCAGGCACACAAGAACGATACACTGAATTCCATCTCTGTATCATTCCAGAAACTAAAAGACCAAAGTAATAATCCCTTTAAAATGGGTACCCCCAGTAATTTACTAATGGTACGAAAGGGTGAGATGAAAGATTTCTTCGAGAACAATAAAGTATATGATAATAAAACCACATTTATTGCTACTTACAGCTCCACTACCAACTCATACGACTTTTCTAAATTGAATCGTTTGATATCTTACATTTTTAGTGAAATCAGGCCTGAAATAGAAAAAGGAGAAGCTGAATGGAATAAATGGAAAAGCGAACACCAAGATTATAATAAACTATTGCTCGTACCTGTGACAACAGAAAGCGACTCTCAAGGCAATATAATAGGTGTAGAAAATGACTTGAATGTAAACTCGGCCATGCTTATGGGAGGAAAGGATCTCAACAACTCGTCCGATGAAAGCCAACGCATAAGAATGAGTATTATCTATACAAATCCAGTTCAGAAATAATTTGGATTTCCTTATTATTAGAATCTCCCAATTTAGCATTATCATTAAATAAGCTAAATAACAAATTATTTAACCATAGAAAAAGAGTTCGGTGATACGCCGAACTCTTTTTTTATATCGTAGTAGTACATATACATCATCCACCTCCCCCAATATAGTTAAACTTTACAATAGAACAAATGAATTCCATAATAACGAAAATTCAGAAGTGTATATAGAGGAGTCCTTATAATATACACATTACCCCAAAAAGTCAATATAAATCACTCTTCTTAACCGCAAACATTATCATATTCCTAAGACAATAAAAAGACTTCTTTGACAAATTAATATAAAATCGATAACTTCATCACATTTTTCTGTTTTATCACTTTTTATTAGTACCTTTGCGACCGAAAACGCATAAAAACAAAACATTTAAAAACGATATAGAAAAATGGAATTAGCAAGTAAGTACAATCCCGCCGATGTGGAAGGGAAATGGTATCAGTATTGGCTGGACAACAAGCTTTTCAGTTCTAAACCCGACGGACGTGAACCATATACCGTCGTCATCCCACCGCCAAACGTGACCGGAGTACTCCACATGGGACACATGCTTAACAATACCATTCAGGATATTCTGGTACGCCGTGCCCGTATGACAGGTAAAAATGCCTGCTGGGCTCCGGGAACAGACCACGCTTCTATTGCTACAGAAGCAAAAGTCGTAAACAAACTGGCTCAACAAGGAATCAAGAAAACCGACCTCACACGTGAGGAATTTCTCAAACATGCATGGGCATGGACGGAAGAACACGGAGGCATTATCTTGAAACAGCTCCGTAAGCTGGGTGCATCTTGTGACTGGGACCGCACCGCTTTTACAATGGATGAAAAACGTAGTGAAAGCGTTATCAAGGTTTTTGTAGACCTATATAATAAAGGACTGATTTACCGTGGTGTACGCATGGTCAACTGGGATCCAAAAGCACTGACAGCACTCAGCGATGAAGAAGTGATCTACAAAGAAGAACACAGCAAACTTTATTATCTGCGCTATTATATTGCCAACGACGACATGAGTGGTGAAACCGGAGCCGAAGGAGAAGTGGTACACCGCGATGCACAAGGACGCCGCTATGCTGTAGTAGCAACTACACGTCCGGAAACCATTATGGGAGATACTGCTATGTGTATCAACCCTAACGACCCGAAAAATCACTGGCTGAAAGGGAAAAAGGTCATCGTTCCGCTGGTAGGACGCGTCATTCCGGTTATCGAAGATGATTATGTTGACATCGAATTCGGTACAGGCTGTCTGAAAGTAACTCCTGCACACGATGTGAACGACTATATGCTGGGAGAAAAATACAACCTGCCTTCTATCGATATTTTCAACGACAACGGAACTATCAGCGAGGCTGCCGGTCTGTATGTAGGCATGGATCGCTTCGATGTCCGCGAACAGATTGAAAAAGATCTGGCTGCTGCCAACTTGCTGGAAAAGGTGGAAGCATATACTAATAAAGTAGGTTTTTCTGAACGTACCAACGTAGCTATCGAACCGAAACTGTCTATGCAGTGGTTCCTGCGCATGCAGCATTTTGCTGACATGGCACTGCCTCCTGTCATGAACGACGAACTGAAGTTCTACCCTGCCAAGTACAAAAACACATATCGCAACTGGCTGGAAAACATCAAAGACTGGTGTATCAGCCGTCAGCTGTGGTGGGGACACCGCATCCCGGCTTATTACCTGCCCGAAGGTGGTTTCGTTGTAGCCGAAACTCCTGAAAAGGCATTGGAACTGGCGAAAGAAAAAACCGGCAACCAGAACTTGAAAGTGGAAGACTTGCGTCAGGATGATGACTGTCTGGATACTTGGTTCTCTTCATGGTTGTGGCCGATCTCTTTGTTCGACGGTATCAACAATCCGGGCAACGAAGAAATAAAATACTACTACCCTACTTCCGACTTGGTAACGGGTCCGGATATCATCTTCTTCTGGGTAGCACGTATGATCATGGCCGGCTACGAATATATGGGCGATATGCCGTTCAGAAATGTATACTTCACCGGTATTGTACGTGACAAGATCGGACGTAAGATGTCCAAATCACTGGGTAACTCACCCGATCCGCTGGATCTGATCGACAAGTACGGAGCCGACGGTGTACGTATGGGTATGATGCTTGCCGCACCTGCCGGAAACGATATTTTGTTCGACGATGCACTGTGCGAACAAGGACGTAACTTTAACAATAAGATATGGAATGCTTTCCGTCTGGTAAAAGGCTGGCAGGTAGCCGACATCGAGCAGCCGGAATATGCTAAGCTGGCAACCGAATGGTTCGATAACCTGTTGGTTAAAGTATCTGCCGAAATGAATGACCTGTTCAGCAAATATCGTCTGAGCGAAGCCCTCATGCTGGTTTACAAATTATTCTGGGACGAGTTCTCAAGCTGGTATCTGGAAATGATTAAGCCTGCATACGGACAGCCTATCGACAAGAAGACATACGAAACAACCTTGCATTTCTTCGACGTACTGCTGCGCCAGCTTCATCCGTTCATGCCGTTCATTACCGAAGAATTGTGGCAGCACATTTACGACCGCAAGCCGGGAGAAAGCATCATGACGGCTCAGCTGGAAACATTTGAAGGACGTGACTTGCAGGCTGCCAACGAGCTCTGCAATACTTTCGACCAGTTGAAGGAAATCATTTCGGGTGTCCGCAATATCCGCCTGCAGAAGAACATTGCACAAAAAGAAGCTCTGGAAATGCTTGTACTGGGCGAAAATACTCAACTGATGGCGTATGCCGAAGTCGTGAAGAAGATGGCTAACCTTTCTGCTGTAACGGTAGTCGACAGCAAACCGGAAGGTGCAGCTTCATTCATGGTAGGCACCACCGAATACTTCATTCCGCTGGGTAACCTGATTGATGTGGAAGAAGAGCTGAAGAAACTGGAAGCAGATTTGAAATACCAGGAAGGCTTCCTGCAAAGCGTCCTGAAAAAGTTGAGTAACGAAAAGTTTGTCAGCAAGGCGCCAGCTAATGTCATCGAGATGGAACGCAAGAAACAATCTGATGCTGAAACCAAAATTGCAGCCCTGAAAGAAAGCATTGCTGCACTGAAAAAGTAATTGAATTATCCTTTCACCCTATAAAACTTGAGGCAGGATTTGATATATTCCAGCCTCAAGTTTTTTTATTTTCCATTTCTCCCCCTGACAAATTTCTTTAAGCATACCGCCAGCCCAATACTCCGAGCTTACCCTCGGCAGAATCAAAATATTCTGCTATATTTGTAAAGTACAAACCACTCCAAACTTTTAGACATGAAAACAAGTTTATTCTACATCGGGCTGTTATTTCTATGCGCTATGACGTTTTCCTCTTGCGGCATAGCAGGAATACCTATCCAGAACAAAGCACCTCAGAACAACGATACCTACACCATCAGTTATCTGTTTGAACACGATGGAGTAAAAGTTTATCGTTTTTATGATATGGGAAATTACGTCTACTTCACTACAAAAGGCGAAGTGACAAGCATAAAGAATGACTCAACAGCTCAGCGAACCATTGTAATTCCTAAAGAAAGTTTGACAGTAACTCCCGAAAAGACAGCAAAATAAAGTAGCGGGAATTTTAATGCTGACGACTCAATTTGATGATTTCGCCCAATTCCGGAAGCAGAACGGGCATATCGCGTTTTTTCGCCTCAGTAGCAAACACATGAGGCGGATCGAACAAAGGTTCATCCGATAAGTCGAAAGTTCCATAATGCATGGGAACCGTTATACAAGCTCCCATATCAGCCGAAGCCGTAAGCGCATCGTATGGAGAGATATGGTTAGGTTTCATAAACCAGCGGGGTTTGTAGGCACCGATACCTATCATGCAATAATCAATGTGTGGAAACAATTCTGGAAGTTCGCTAAAATGACGTGCATAACCCGTATCACCGCTATTGTAAATAGTGATTCCATCGGCTTCTATCATAAAAGCTCCCCACAACCGTTCTCCCCCATCGTTCACCCCACGCTTGCTCCAGTGTTGGGCAGGAAGAAAAGTCAGCCGCAAATCGCCGTCACGATGCTGCTGATACCATGCAGCCTCTATGACTTCCATAGCTGGGAACCAGCCTTTAATCAGTTCTCCCGTACCAATGCCACAAAACAACTTCATCTGAGGATTGTCGGCAAACAAACGAGCCACACTTGGTTTATCGAGATGGTCAAAATGATCGTGGCTGATCAACAAATAATCAATATGCGTAAAAATAGAGGGATTGGCCGGAAACTGACTCCTGCGCTTCACAAAAGGGATGTTTCCATATACCGGATCAATCATGAAACGCTTTCCTCCCAATTGAAGGAAAAAAGAATTATGCCCCAACCATATCAATGAATTTCCGACTACGGCATCCAGTGAGCGAAGAAAATGTATTTTCGGATTCCACTTAATCATTTTCTTCTCCTTACGCTGAGGATTCGGAGAAAAACGCCATTTCAGCACACTACCCATCCCCGGACGCCAGCGATGCTGACGATTGAAGAACTTTCCTCTGGCATTCGGATTTCCTCTCCAGCGAGGATTAATCGTCTGCAAACGTTCATTCTTACGAAAGGTAATGCGCTCTCCCATATTATTAGAATTTGACAGCAAACAAATGGAACAACTCCCTGCTTATTTTTCCAGCAGGTCTTTCAGAAAGGCATCGAGCTCCTCATCCAGCCCTTTCAACAATTCATCGTCCAGCAGCAAGGTATCTTCATCATCTATCAGCAGAAGTTCCGAAATCGTCTCCTTCTCCTCGTCCACCAGCACAAACGAATATGGTTTCATCAAACATAATTTATCGAGTTCTCCTTCATCCTTCAGCACTGTAACTTCGGCACGAAGTACTGGCTCTACTTCTTTGTAAAAATCGTCACCGTCATAATCCACCCACTCATCGATGATGGTACGTGCCAATTCTTCATCTTCATCGTTGAAAATGAGGAGTTCTCCACTATCTTGTCTAGGCTGCAAATGAATATCTGTGACAACAGAATTGTCATCCGTAGTAATATATCTGCTAACAGCTTCTTTCAACGTAGAAGCAATAGAAGTATGAGACTGTTCACTAATGTTCATCATGCTTATCGAATTTTATTACTTCAAATGTACAAAAAAAATCATTCGTGCAACAGATATTATCAGAAATTGTTTCCAAAACGACTCATTTGACTATTCAAATGGGGAAACTCTTTTATCCTCTTTGCTAACTGTCCAGCATAAAACTTCCACACAACATCCTCATCGGAGCCGGGAACAATTTTGTCTACCACCTCTTTCAGCCATTTTTCTGCTTGCATCACATCTCCTTGCATCTCGGATGCCAATGCGAGGTTGATAGCCGACCGTACTTTCAGTTTTTTCGATCTCGTTTGCTCATACAGTGAGTGCCACAAGTCGTATGCACCCTGCCAATCGTTCTCGCGTACACAAACAGCAGCATCACGCATTTCCACGCAACCTCCGTCGTAATAAAGACGTTCTGCCTGCTGCCAGTAAGGAACTAGCATTTGTGTCAGCATATATGCAGAAAATGAAGCCGCTTCTTCTTGCATCTGACGGTCTGAAGGAGCCATACTTGCATCCCATTGCAGGCTGTCAGTCTTGGTTATAACATTCATGGGCTCTTCACGACCAGGTATATAAAGACTCAATACAGGAGTAATCTTAGCCTTTATAACCGACCACGATCCCTGTAATCCCGGATAAAAGATTTCATCACGTTCAGTCTGGATATTCACCAGATCCAAAGAAAAAACAATATCAGCATCCAGTTCTTCGGCAAGCTGCATCACCTCTTGTGAACTTAGTATTCTCCTTTTAGCCAAATCAGTCTCATTTAACGCCGAATCACAAATCATTACCTGATTGAAATACTTGGAATCAGCCAATGCCGATGCCAGCATTTCTGCCGACTTTTTACCGTTTCCGTTCATCTCGCCCAATGTAAGTATCGTTCGTTTTGCTTCCGGAATGACCGGCATATTATTTACGACAGCGACATTTCGCACTCTCTCGGGGAAACTGATTGTCGCCGGACTTAACTGATCAAACGTCAACGTCTGTATAGAACTACATGAAACGAGGCAGCACATCAGTGCAACTGCATACAAAGCATATATTTTCATCATAATATGTTTTAAATCCACTATTTTATTACAGCAAAAATTTACTGTAACAATGTACAGATGCAAAGATAAAAAGATTTCGGGAATCGCCCTCTGGTTCATTTTTTATTTTGCTTATTTATCAATCTTTCAAGACTCGTTTCACATTTCTAACTGACAATCTGTCAGTCTTTCGATAATAGTCTTTTTTTTGATCAATAAAGCAAACAGCAAGGAAGGGGAAGTGTGCAAAAAGCAACAAGTAACAACAAAAGAAACCCTTCCACATGCTTCTGAAAATTTGTACAATTTTTTATTTTTTCTGTACAAAAAAAGATAAAACGTCTGCGGCTTTTACATGTAACATGCTAAAATAGAAAGCCACAGACGATGAAGAATATGAAGAGAAAAAAAGAATGTCATCCTGCATACTTTATTCTGCAGGATGACATTCACTATCTCTTATCTATATTTCTAAATATTCAAGATCACGCGTTGTTGCGTCCGTGGCAATTCTTATACTTCAAGCCACTGCCACACGGACAAGGATCATTGCGTCCGACTGTTTTTTCGGCACGATACGGTTCCTGCTTTGCGTCACGTGTATCACGTCCGGCAGCTTCCTGCTGGTCAGGATCATTCAAGTCCTGCTTTTCTTCACGATACTGCTGACGAGGAGTTTCTGGTTCGGGAGCAGCCTCTCGTACTTGCTGTGGTTCCTGAACAGGTATCTGACCACGCATCAGAACAGATATCGTGTTGTTGTTAATCTTGCTCACCATATTATCGAATAAGTTAACCGATTCAAGTTTGAAGATCAACAACGGATCTTTCTGCTCGTAGCTTGCATTCTGTACTGAATGTTTCAATTCATCCAGTTCACGCAGGTTTTCCTTCCATGCATCATCGATGGTATGAAGCAGTATTGCCTTTTCAAATGCTTTCACGATAGCCTTGGACTCTGTTTCGTATGCTTCTTTCAGATTGACAGAAATATTGTACATACGCTTGCCGTCGGTAATAGGAATCATGATGTTTTCATACATATGGCCCTGTGCTTCGTATACCTGTTTGATTACCGGATTGGCAATAGCTGCCATACGTTCAGTCTTACGCTTGAACAAAGCCATAGCTTCCTGGAAAGTCTGTTCGGCCAAATCGTCCTTCTTCTTGTTGCGGAAGTCTTCTTCGCTGAACGGAACTTCCATAGCCAGCGTCTGAAGAATTTCCATTTTGGCATCTTCATAATCCGGTTGTTCAACGGCATTCACACAGCGATCCCAGATCATGTCGACAATATCCATACCGATACGTTCTCCCATCAAGGCATGACGGCGTTTCGTATATACTACGGTACGCTGCTTGTTCATCACGTCATCGTATTCAAGCAAACGCTT
The DNA here is from genome assembly GCA_000432735.1 of Bacteroides sp. CAG:443. Taxonomy (GTDB): domain Bacteria; phylum Bacteroidota; class Bacteroidia; order Bacteroidales; family Bacteroidaceae; genus Phocaeicola. Next base: position 13,164 of record FR887792.1, on the reverse strand, counting down.
ACGGATACCGAAGTTGTTTTCTTCTACCTTCTTCTGAGCACGTTCGATAGACTTGGATATCATGCTGTGTTCAATCATTTCGCCTTCCTTGAATCCCATCTTATCCATCCAGTGAGCCAGACGATCGGAAGCGAACAAACGCATCAAATCATCTTCAAGAGAAACGAAGAATACAGAAGAACCCGGGTCACCCTGACGTCCTGCACGACCACGCAACTGACGGTCTACACCACCCCCCTGCCCGCCCCGCCAACTGACGGTCTACACGACGTGATTCATGACGTTCTGTACCGATAATTGCCAAACCTCCGGCAGCTTTCACTTCCGGACTCAGCTTGATATCTGTACCACGACCTGCCATGTTGGTAGCAATGGTAACGGTAGAGCTCTGACCAGCCTTAGCTACAATTTCGGCTTCCTTCTGGTGCAACTTCGCATTCAATACGTTATGCTGAATCTTACGCAAGGTAAGCATCTTGCTCAACATTTCAGAGATTTCGACTGAAGTAGTACCCACTAGTACCGGACGTCCGGCCTGTACCATCTTTTCAATTTCCTCGATTACCGCTTTATACTTTTCACGTTTCGTCTTGTATACACGGTCGTTCATATCGATACGTGCAATCGGACGGTTCGTAGGAATAACCACTACATCCAGTTTGTAGATATCCCAAAATTCTCCGGCTTCCGTTTCTGCCGTACCGGTCATACCTGCAAGCTTGTGATACATACGGAAGTAGTTCTGCAAGGTAATGGTAGCAAATGTCTGAGTCGCAGCTTCTACCTTAACACCTTCCTTTGCTTCGACAGCCTGATGCAGACCATCGCTCCAACGACGACCGTCCATGATACGTCCAGTCTGTTCGTCGACAATCTTAACCTGTCCGTCCATAACGACATAGTCGGTATCTTTTTCGAACATGGTATAAGCTTTCAGCAACTGATTAATTGTATGAACACGTTCCGACTTGATGGCAAAGTTTGTAAGCAACTCGTCTTTCTTGGCAAGCTTTTCTTCGTCGCTCAATCCCTTTTCATTTTCCAAAGCAGAAAGCTGAGCTGCAATATCCGGCAACACGAAGAGTGTAGGATCCTGAGAGTTACCTGTAATCAAATCAACACCCTTATCTGTCAAATCTACACTTTTCAGTTTTTCATCGATAACGAAGTACAACGGCTCAACAGCCTCCGGCATACGCTTGTTGTTCTGTTCCATGTAGATTTCTTCAGTCTTCAGCATACCAGCCTTGATACCCGGCTCACTCAAGAATTTGATAAGCGGTTTGTTCTTCGGCAATGCCTTATGGCTGCGGAACAAAGCGAGGAATCCGGCTTCCACATCTTCTTTCTTATCAGAAGCAATCAGACGTTTCGCATCTGCAAGATATTGAGTAGCCAATTTACGCTGTGCCTCTACCAGACGTTCTACCAGCGGACGAAGTACTTCGAACAACTGTTCGTCACCCTTAGGTACAGGACCTGAGATAATCAACGGTGTACGTGCATCATCAATCAATACAGAGTCCACCTCATCGACGATGGCATAATTATGTTTACGCTGTACCAAGTCTTTCGGGCTGACAGCCATATTATCACGCAAGTAGTCGAAACCAAATTCATTGTTGGTACCGAATGTAATATCTGCCATGTAAGCACGACGGCGAGCTTCCGAGTTCGGTTGATGCTTATCGATGCAGTCTACACTCAAGCCATGGAACATATAGAGCGGTCCCATCCATTCAGAGTCACGCTTAGCCAGGTAATCGTTCACGGTAACCACATGTACGCCATTACCTGTCAACGCATTCAAGAATACCGGCAATGTAGCAACCAAGGTTTTACCTTCACCGGTCGCCATTTCCGCAATCTTACCCTGATGCAAAACGACACCACCAAACAGCTGCACATCGTAATGAACCATATTCCATGTCATTTCATTACCTCCGGCTACCCAATGGTTTTTCCAGATGGCCTTGTCACCTTCTATACGGACGAAGTCCTTACCCTGAGCAGCCAGATTGCGGTCCATTTCAGTAGCAGTAACTTCTATTTCTTCATTTTCAGTAAAACGACGGGCTGTATCTTTTACGATTGCAAAAGCAGTAGGCAATACATCGTTCAATGCCTTTTCATATTTCTCAAGAACTTCTTTCTCCAGTTTATCAATCTGAGCGAAAATAGGTTCGCGCTTCTCGATATCTGTTTCTTCGATAGTAGCCTTCAGTTCTTCTATCTTTTTATTCTCCTCAGCAGCCGATTCTTTGATATATTTTTTCAGCTCTTCGGTTTTGGCACGCAACTCATCGTGACTCAATTTAGCAATCTCCGGATAGACTTCTTTTACTTTATTTACCCACGGCTGAATTTCTTTCATATCGCGAGTAGCCTTATTTCCAAAAAGTTTGCTTATAAATTCATTAAATCCCATTGTATATTGTTGTTTTTATTATTTCTAAATTGATTTGTTTATTCAGGTTTCTGACGCACAAAGATAACTAATTTACTGATTTTCTTAGTTATTTAAGTCTATAATTTATTTACGGATGCCCGTCAGAGGAGCAGCAGTAGCTGCATTGGGTGCCCGAATGCGCATAAAATGGGCTACAGTGGGAGCAATTGTCGCCATCTTAACCGGAGTATAAAGAATTTCCGGCTTTATGTTGTTACCGATAAAAATCAACGGAGCCGACGAATAAGTATCACGTACCACTTTTGAAACTTGAGAATATTCATCGACTACTGTCCATCCCGGCATTACTTCTACGTAAATATCGCCGGAAGTATTCGGGTTGAACGTATTTCTGATTTTATCGATATGAGGATTCCATGCTCCAAGCAACAAACGTTGGGAAGAATAAGCCGCACGAACTCCACTCATCTGGACTATAAAGTCTGACGACCGGTTCAATATCTCTGTAAGATTCAGCTTTTTATCTTCTATGAGCTTATGATTCAGGTAAATCTGACGATCATAATAAGTTTCCACATACTGCCCCGGACCGTAAATGGCCATGAGATACATATTCAGCAATGCACCACAACGCTTGATATGAAACTCCCCGCCCGGTATTTTATATTGTTCCGGATCTTTCGGATCTGTATCTGCATATCCAGTAGAAGTAATGAAAAACAAGGTGTTATTCAGTCCTACCTTCCGGTCTATTAGATCAAGCAAATCGCCGATACTGTTATCCAAACGTACGTACATGTCTTGTATCTCCATGGCATATTCCCTATTGGGAGTATGGGCATAGTTTCCTGCATAATAAGACAATGTAAGTAAATCGGGGATATTATCTTTCCCGACATTTGTATTTGTCAGACAAGCGTCAACTAGTTTATTGACCTCATCATTGGCATAAGGACTGGTTTTGAATTTCTTATACTTGTCTGTACGTTCGTCGGAGAAATCATGTTTAAAGGTAAGCTGCTTAACGTCGGAAGTGACATACTTATATGAAGTAACAGGGAGATAGGGTCCCCACACCAGATTACCTATGCGAAAATCCAACCCTTCACGATCATTGTATGCTGCTACCCATTCGGGAAAAGAGCCATAATAAGTAGAGCCACTCCATTTTCCGGTTTCATCGTTCAGCCAGAAAGCCCCTTTCGCTGCATGTCCGGCTGCAAATACAGCCATTTCGCGGGAAGGAGCAATTGAATATACCTCCGCACTCCCATTGGTTGCCACCATCAGCTCATCCGACAAGGTAGAAACCAATAAATGTTGAGGTGAAGTACTTTCCGATGTATATACTCCCATATAGGCCGGATCGTCTACACTCTTTACAATACGTAAAGAAGAACGATCCATCCAACGATTTCCTACGACTCCATTATAATAAGGAGTAGTACCCGTATAGATAGAAGCCACGGCAGAAGAACGATCTATATTTATAAAATCGTATTCAGCATTGCAATACACCCTACCCTCTTTCATCAGACGCTTGAAACCTCTTTCTCCATATAAAGCAGAAAAAGCTTCAATATAATCAGAGCGAAGCTGATCGATTGTCAAACCAACGACCAATTTCGGGACTGCCGAAGTTGTCTGTGCCTGAAGACTTGTTATTACAAATGCTGCTATGAGCGATGTCAGTATGCGTTCTTTCATTACTTTTTATTCCAAACTAATATATGGCTTGCAGAGTTCACCAGCAAACCGAGTGCCAAAGGTAATACTGTTAAATTAAATTCTTGCCCACAAAAAGGAAGAATGACTATAAAAAGTGTTAAATATACAAGATTTACTACATGATAGGCATCTTTTTTATGCTTTACGTCCTTATAGACCATAACAGGCAGATAGAATAAGGGTATCGGATTAAACAGTATAAGCAGCCAGTTTGAACCTACTGTAGGATGAACAGAGAAGAAAAACAGAAAGGCAATAATACATCCAGCCAAGCCCTGAGAAGCATATAGCAAAACATCCCATCCCCACCAGATCCGACGGTACCTCCATTGCAACCAGCCTACCAACACGCACAGCGCAAGGAACAAGGAAGCGCACGCCATCGGCGAAAGCACGAAACCCGGCTCGGCAACTTCCGGCTCTACATCTACTATCTTCATTTCCTTCAGTAACAAAGGTCGCTGATGCCCTGTTTTATCAACAATATATGCATTTGAGGCATAATATTTCATATAAAAAGGAGAAAACATCTGCATACGTTTGCCAATTTTCTTATCAGCTTCGGCGCCCAAACATAAATCGATACCAAGTTCATCCCATGCAGATCCAGCAGTAAACTCATGTACAATGCTTCGGAAGCTTTTGCCAGACAAAGAATCTGGATAAACAACGTGTCCGTCAATACACTCTTCTATCCGGTCACGAGCACGCGTTGTACAATTATCGTAAAAGTAATTATATCGATAAATGCGATTTTCCGGCAAATAGTTTTCCTCCAACAAAGCCAGCAACTGTTCCTTTTCATCCTGTGTCAAATTCAAGACCTGCTGATAGACTGAAGAACCGCGCATAGCATACTCAGCCTCGAAATAAGGATAAGGTGTAATTCCCAGCTGGTAATCGGTTTCGCCTTTGATAAAACGAAGCACAAAATGAGGAGTATTAAAACTGAACATACCATAATTGAATACTACATCCACGTGTCGGGTATAATTTTCATAACGTATAGCCGTATGTCCAAACAAGGAATAGATTTCGCTGCCAGGAGCACAGGTCATCAAACTAAACCGAATGCTATCTGTCCTCTGTCCTTGCACAGAAAGGGCAACTGCTGCCAACAAACACACAATAAAATATCTAAGTTTTGCCATAACTCCAGGTTAAGTACATCCTCTTTTTTTACAATGTTTATATTGTTTTCGCTGCAAAAATACGGCTAAATATTGAAAAGTTCTGAATAAATTCACCGTTTTATTACTATTCCTATTTATTTTTTACTTTACTTTGCAACATAAAATAAGAAAAGAAGTGAATTTAGTAATCGATATAGGCAATACAGTAGCCAAACTCGCTGTATTCGACAAGGAAGAAGTGGTAGAAGTTCTTCGAGGTTCAAACCACTCTTTAGACTGCTTGACGATGCTGTGCAACAAATACCCCATTGAAAAGGGAATCATTGCATCAGTCATTACACTTAGCAACACCATCCGCAAGCAACTGGCTAAACAGTCTGTTTCTTTCTTGGAGTTAACCTACCGCACACCAGTGCCTATAGAAAATCTTTACAAAACTCCAGAAACATTAGGGATGGACCGACTGGCTGCTGTCGTGGGTGCCAATTACCTTTGTCCCAACAAAAACTTGCTGGTTGTAGATGCAGGAACGGCACTGACATACGAATTCATTGACGCACAAGGCCGCTACTGGGGAGGCAATATATCCCCTGGTATCTACACCCGTTTTAAAGCGCTGAACGCCTGCTGCGACAAGCTTCCATTAATAGAAAAAGGTGGCGATATACCTGAGTTTGGATATAGCACAGAAACGGCAATCCGCTCGGGAGTGATAAAGGGAATGGAATTCGAGATAAGTGGATACATCACCCTCATGCAGAAGAAATATCCTGACCTTTTGGTTTTTTTAACTGGTGGAGATAAATTTTCTTTTGATACAAACTTAAAAAGTATCATCTTTGCAGATAGATTTTTAGTTTTGAAAGGTTTAAACAGAATTTTAAATTACAATGTTAAATAAGAAAGCACTAATCAGCGCTCTGATGCTTGCCGGTTCAATATCGGTGTTCGCACAATCCAACACAAATTCCCCATACACCCGATACGGACTGGGAGATTTGGTGGACCAAGGCTTTGCCAATAATGCTGCAATGGGCGGAATAGGCTATGCACTTCGAAATAGCGGCCACATCAATATGTTAAATCCGGCATCATTTACGGCGGTCGATTCTCTCTCGTTTATGTTCGATGTAGGAATGAGTTTGAAAAGTTCTAATTTTCAGGAAAATGGGATAAAGAACAATGCACGTAATTCCAGTTTCGATTATATAGCAATGCAATTCCGTTTACATCCTCGTTTGGGCATGGCGATAGGCTTTACTCCTTATACGACTTTAGGATATAACTTTACAACCACCCAACCTGTAGAAGGCATTAATGATGTTACTGCAACTAATACCTTTTATGGAGATGGCGGCCTGCAAAAAATAACAGGTGGATTAGGCTTTAAAATACTTGACAACCTTTCTATTGGAGTTAATGCCGGATATCTCTACGGTACACTGCAATATCAGGCAACGAAAGGATTTAGCATCAGCAGTGACCAAACAAATGTGTATAATAGCATAAAAGTAAACAGTTATGTTGCAGATTTCGGCTTGCAGTATGCCCAATCAATAAATAAATCGGATAAAATAACTCTAGGACTTGTTTACGGATTAGGCCACACACTTCACTCAACGGATACAAGAGGAATTCAAGTAACAGACAACTCGAGTTATTCCTCTGTAAACGAACATGTAGTTACTGATTCATATGGTATACCTCATACATTCGGTGTAGGTTTGGCTTATAACCATGACAAAAAACTTACTGTCGGCATTGATTATTCTCTTGAACAATGGTCGAAAGTAAAATATGATAATTCAACAGATGCTTATAATGATCGTACAAAAATAGCAGCCGGTATAGAGTATCTACCCAACTATATTGGTAGAAGCTATTTAAAACGTATCCGCTATCGTGCAGGAGGCTTTTATAAGAGTTCTTATTTAAAACTACCTCAATGCGATGGTCCTTCAGAATATGGCATCAGTGCCGGATTGGGACTTCCGCTTTATTTGTTTCAACGGAACACAATCCTGAATTTGACCGGACAATACGTTCACGTTACTCCGAGTGTTCCTAACATGCTTTCAGAAAATCGCTTTGTTATAAAAATCGGTTTGACGTTTAATGAACATTGGTTCATGAAATGGAAAGTTAACTAACAAAACAACTAAATTTATATACGATGAAAATGAAGATGTTTACAATGCTAGCTGTACTTTCATTAAGTGCAACAGCAGTTTTCGCTCAAAAAGGAGTGGAAGATGGTTCTCGTTTTGGACATGGAGAAGACAGTCTCCGTTGCCTCCAGAACATCAGTATTTATACTGAATATGTAAAGACAAACAACTTCAAGGATGCATACACCCCTTGGAAAGCTGTCTTTACAGAAGCTCCTATAGCACAGGTTGGTACTTATACAAACGGTGCTAAAATTCTTCGTGCATTGATTGCTGAATCCAAAGATGCCGCACAGCAGAAGACTTATTTGAATGAGTTGATGGCTGTACATGATCAGCGTATCAAATATCTGGACCAGCTGAACGGCTTGGTTAAAACTCCAACAACAAAAGGTTCTATCCTGGGTATGAAAGCTCACGACCTTATTGTATTTTCTGGTTCTAACTTGGACGTTAATGCAGCTTACAACATTGAAAAAGAAGCTATCGATCTGGAAAAAGAAAATGCAGACTATTTCATGTTCCAGGATATGATGGACTTGTCTTTGCGTAAACTGAAAACAGATAACAACCATAAAGAACAATTCATTCAGGATTATCTGACTGTTTCAGGTTATGCCGATGCTGCATACAAGGCTACTACTGCAACAAAAACCAAAAACCTTTTGAAAACAGCAAAGGACAATGTAGATGCTTACTTCATCAACAGTGGTACTGCTTCTTGCGAAGACATGCAATCTATCTACGGCCCGAAAGTAGCACAGAATAAATCTAATTTGGACTACCTGAAACAGGTTATTTCTGTTATGCAGATTCTGAAATGTACAAACGAAGAAGCATACTTCGAAGCTTCAGAAGCAGCTCATGCTATCGAACCGACAGCTGCAACAGCCCTGGGATGTGGTTACATGTACTATAAAAAAGGTGATATTAATAAGAGCGTCAGCTACTTCGACGAAGCAATTGAACTGGAACAGGATCCAATGGAAAAAGCAGAAAACAGCTATAAAGCTGCCGTTGCTATCATGAGCCAGAAAATGTATGGAAAAGCAAGACAATATGCAAACAAGGCACTTTCTTATAATCCCAACATGGGTAAAGCATATATCCTGATTGCTCAGATGTATGCGGCTAGTCCAAACTGGGGTGATGAAGCTGCTTTGAACAAATGTACTTACTTTGCAGCTATCGATAAATTACAGCGTGCCAAGAGCGTAGATCCAAGCGTTGCAGAAGAAGCCAACAAGCTGATTGGAAGCTACTCAGCATATACTCCGAAAGACGAAGACCTGTTCTTCCTGGGCTTGAAGAAAGGTGACTCTGTAACTATCGGCGGATGGATTGGTGAAACTACAACAATCAGATAATTACATATCTTTCACATGTCATTTAGAGTGCCCCATAAAAAACATATAATGATTTTAAACATAACAGTTGTCATTTGGACAACTGTTATGTTTATTTTATTGCCAGCATGTAGCAAAAAGAAGGAACTGGCAGCGGCAGTCAGCGAAAAAGACTCTCTGCCCGATATGCGTACGCTTGGTGTGACTACATTTATATCCGATTCCGGTATGATTCGCTATAAAATAATCACAGCAGAATGGTTGATTTACAATGAGGTAGACACTCCCTTCTGGGCATTTGAAAAAGGTATTTATCTTGAGAAATTTGATACCCTCTTTCACATCGACGCAAGTATAAAGGCGGATACAGCCTATTACTATGAGCCTAAGAAACTATGGGAACTACGAAGCAATGTACATATCCGCAGCCAACGCGGAGATAAATTTGACACCCAGCTGATGTTCTGGGATCAAGGAAAAGAAAAAATCTATTCCAATCAATTTATACGGATCGAACAACCCGATAAGATATTGACGGGATATGGTTTTGAATCGAATCAGCAAATGACAGAGTATCAGATATTCAATAATACTGGTATATTTACAGTCGAAGATACTGCTCCTGCTGATACGACAAAAAAATAGAAAACTCTGTACCAATCAATATGGGACTAATTATAGAATTACTTATATCAATGGCATTTTCCGCATTCTTTTCCGGAATGGAAATTGCCTTTGTTTCTTCCAACAAATTGCGTTTTGAAATGGAGAAAGACAATGGCATACGAGCCCGCATCTTATCCATTTTCTACCGCAATCCCAATAATTTCATTTCAACCATGCTCGTGGGCAACAATATTGCCCTCGTTGTATATGGTATCTGGATGGCTCAACTAATAGAAGAATATATCCTGATAGACATTATCAGCAACCAAATTGTTCTGGTTACAATTGAAACACTTATATCTACAGCTATCATTCTCGTTACAGGAGAATTTTTACCCAAGACCCTATTTAAGATAAGTCCCAACAGTACGTTAAGTGCATTTGCGATTCCTGCATTTATTTGTTACTTGATACTTTATCCCATCAGTCGTCTCGCATCTTCGCTATCGGCCTTCATCCTTTACCTAACAGGTACAAAAATCAATAAAGAAACTAAAGAAAAAGCCTTTACAAAAGTCGATCTGGATTATTTTATTCAAAGCAGTATAGAAAAAGTACAAGACCAGAATGCAATAGACACTGAAATAGAAATATTCCGAAATGCTCTGGACTTCTCCAGTATTAAAGTACGTGACTGCATGGTTCCACGTACTGAAATCATTGCCGTAGATATAAATGCTACACTCGACGAATTGAAAGCTGAATTTATAGATCATGGCATAAGCAAAGTCCTCGTTTATAAAGAGGATATAGACAATGTAATAGGCTATATACATTCATCCGAATTATTCAAGCCGCTTACAGACTGGCGCCAACATATACGTACAATTCCTATTGTCCCAGAAACGATGAGTGCCCACAAACTAATGCAACAACTAATGCAGCAAAAACGTTCTTTGGCAATAGTAGTAGATGAATTTGGAGGAACTTCTGGACTGGTTTCCATGGAGGACTTAGTAGAACAAATATTTGGTGATATTGAAGATGAACACGATACAAATTCCAGCATTGCAAAAAAGATAGGAGAAAACGAATACATTTTTTCCGGACGTGTAGAAATTGAAAAAGCAAATGAAGAATTTGGTCTGAAACTACCAGAGAGCGATGAATATCAAACTATTGGTGGGCTAATATTGCATGAATATCAAAGTTTTCCAAAAATGCACGAAACAATAGCTATTGGAAATTTTCAATTCAAAATTATAAAAGTTACAGCAACAAAAATAGAGCTTGTCAAGCTAAAAGTTGACAAATAAGCTGTTTAAACGCCTTCAGAATAAAAAATTTTCTATAAAAAAGTGCCTGCTAAGCACATTTTTTGTATCTTCGTGCGCTAAAGAAAAAAACAATAAACAAAAAATAATAACTTTAAATGGCAACTTTACAAACAATTAGAAGCAAAGGACCTCTTTTGGTCATTGTGATTGGTCTTGCCCTTTTTGCGTTCATCGCAGGTGATGCTTGGAAAGTACTTCAGCCGCATCAGGGAAAACAAGACGCCGGAGAAATAAATGGAAACAAACTCTCCGTTCAAGACTATCAACAAATGGTAGATGAATTCAGTGAAGTCATTAAACTGACTAACGGATTGAATTCACTAAATGAAGATCAGTTGACAAACATCAAAGATCAGGTTTGGAATACATACGTAACCAATGAACTGATAGCTGCTGAAGCAAAAAAATTGGGACTAAAAGTAACAGATAAAGAACTTCAGACCATCATTGATGAAGGAACAAACCCATTGTTAATGCAGACTCCGTTCCGTAACCCGCAAACTGGCGCATTCGACAAAGATATGTTGAAGAAATTCTTGGTTGATTATGCTAACTTGGATGCCAATAAGATGCCTGCACAGTATGTTGAATACTACCAAAAAATGGGTAATTTCTGGAAATTCGTCGAAAAGACTTTAAGACAGTCTGTACTGGCAGAAAAATACCAAAATTTGATTGCAAAATCATTGATTTCAAATCCGGTTGCTGCAGAAGATGTATTCAACGGACGCACTGTACAGTCAGATTTATTGTTGGCAGGTGTTCCTTACTCAAGCATCAGCGATTCTACAATTACTGTATCAAACGAAGAGATCAAGAAGTTGTACGATGAGAGAAAAGAATCATTCAAACAGCCGGTTGAAACACGTGACATTAAATTCATTGATGTACGAGTAGTTCCTTCTGATGCAGACCGTCAAGCAGTACAAAAAGAAGTGACAGAATATAGCAACCAGCTGATCAGTACAAACAATGACTATACAGCATTTATTCGTTCTACCGGTTCTGTTATTCCATTTGCAGATGTACCTGTAAACAAAACGGTATTACCATCTGACGTTGCAAGTCGTCTGGATTCAACTTCCATAAACGAAGTATATGGTCCTTATTACAATCAGGCAGACGATTCGTATAATGCATTCAAAATCATTGCAAAAACAACTGCACCTGATTCTATTCAATTCCGTCAGATTCAAGTATACGCTGATACTGAAGCTAAGACAGCAACTTTGGCTGACAGTATCTACAATGCCTTAAAAGGTGGAGCAGATTTTGCTGCATTGGCTAAAATCTATGGCCAGACAGGTGAAGCTAACTGGATTAACTCTCAAAGTTGGGAAGGTGCTTCATTGGATGAAGACAATGCCACATTTATCAATAAACTGATATCTCAACCAGTTGATGAATTAGCAAATATCAAAGTAGGTCAGGCTAATCTGATTCTGCAAGTAACTGCAAAGAAAGCTATGAAAGATAAATATAAAGTAGCTGTCATCAAATGTCCAGTTGAATTTAGTAAGGAAACATATAACAAAGCTTACAATAAATTTAGCCAGTTTGTTGCACAAAATACTACAATGAAAGACCTTGAAAAGAACGCTGAAGAAGCTGGTTACAGCGTAACTCCTCGTTCAAACTTCCGTAGCGATGAACATTACGTAGGTGGTGTAAAATCAACTCGTGAAGCATTGAAATGGGTATTCAGTGCAAAACCGGGAGAAGTTTCTCCATTGTATGAATGCGGCGAAAACGACCATCTGATGGTAGTAGCTCTCGAAGCTATCAATCCGGAAGGCTATGTAAACATCAACAAGGTTTCTGATATGTTGAGAAGCGAAGTTCTCCGCGATAAGAAAGCTGAAAAGATTATGGAGCAGATGAAGGGCTTCAACTCTTTGGCACAGGTTAAAAGTATGAAAGATGCCATCAGCGATAGTGTAAAACACGTTACTTTCAATGCTCCGGCATTTATCGCAGTAACACGTGCCAGTGAACCTGCAATCAGTGCATATGCATCGAAAACAGAAGTGAACAAGGTTTCAGCTCCTATTAAAGGTAATGCCGGAGTCTACATGATTCAGGTGTACAACAAAGAAAAGAGTTCAGAAAAATTCGATGCAAAGAAAGAAGAAACAGCTCTCTCAAGCATGGCTGCACGCTATGCAGGACAATGTCTCTACGAATTACGTGACAAGGCAGAAATCGTAGACCAGCGCTATTTATTCTTCTAAATTTAATAGGATAATTTTTTATTGAAAGAGTAATAGAGGCGGACAGGCTGAATTTTCAGTTTGCCCGCTTCGTTTTTATAGCTATCAGACCTCTCTAGATTAGAATGTCCATTCACTATAACATTAGCCTGCATATACCCTCTTTACAGCCTTTATTTTAATCGTAAGTATTCGGCCAACTACAGGTACTAAACCTTTATATACA
>FR887791.1:5283-66833 GCA_000432735.1 Bacteroides sp. CAG:443 | reverse complement strand
TAAAAGGTGCATTTCTTCGAATGCTTACGTATCTTCAGTTGGAGTAAGTAGTCATTTGCGGTATACTTTTATGAATCTTTTTGCTGAAGCTGTGCCTGAGTATGTTCTCGAGCCTTGTATAGAAAAAATCACCTGTTTTTGCCCTTTCACGCCCTTCACAAACAGATTTCATTCCTCTTGTATAGTAATTCCCATCTTTTTCATCAGGAAGCAGGCATTCATGTTTTGTGCTACTCCCTCCCGTAGCTTGTAAGAGAAGCTCAGTTCATTATCTTTAATATCTGCTTCGAAACAATAATTGCGGATTTGGCCGGGGAATTGATCAGCCAGTGTACCTAAGAGCAAATCGTGCGTTGCAATGATTCCATTGGTCTTCAGGTGCATGAACTGCCGGATCAGGTCGAGCGAACCTTTCTGCTTGTCGGCCGAGTTGGTTCCTTTCAATATCTCGTCCAGAATGATGAACAGCTCTTTTCCCTCATTCAGTAAATCGATGATACGTTTCAGCCGCTTGAGCTCAGCAAAGAAATACGATTCATTATCCGTAAGTGAGTCGGATGTGCGCAGACTGGTGATCAGTTGTGCCGGATACAGTGTGAGTTGTTTGCAGCAAATCGGACAGCCGATACAAGCCAGCAGATAGTTGACCCCAATCGTTCTCAGATACGTACTTTTGCCCGCCATGTTTGCCCCTGTAATAATCAAAAAGAAGGGTCGTGACGGGATTGTTGCATCGTTCTTGACACATTGTTCGGCAGGCATCAGAGGATGTCCCATAGCGCGTGCAATGAATTGAAAAGGCTGGTCTGAGATGGAAGGATAAGTGTAATCCGGATGGTTGTAAGCAAAGGTTCCCAGTGAACAAAGCGCATCCAGTTCGCCCACGGCTTCCAGCCATTTCATCAGATGATGTCCGTAACGTTCTTTCCACCGTTCGATACGGACTATCTGTCGCAGTTGGAAGAAGATACTTCCTTCCAGCACGACATAAAGCAACTGGTTGTTCCGCAGGTCCAGACGGTCGAGTTCTTTGGATAGTTGCATCAATGCTTCAGCGGGCGAATGACCGTCAATATTCAACCGATTCATCAGTTGTTGCAATTCGGAAGCTTCCCATGTTTGTTGGTGAGTAAGCGCAATCAACTTAGCATAACTGTTCAAGGTTTTCAGTTTTTCGCCATACGTCTGTTGTACCAAGGTCGCTCTTTTAACGATGGCAAAGCTGAAGATGATGAACAGCATGAACATCAGTCCGAACCAGCTCAGCGAACAAATACCGGTCAGACCGCCTACGAGTAACAATACATTGACAAGCGGAACTCCCCATAACGAAAGCTTAACCCATGTAGCATGCAGCAAGTCGGAGGAACTTTCACTCCACTGACGTATTTCCTCTTCGTCGGATGTCTTCCCGTGGTTGACCAGTCCCGTAACCCGAAACTGTTCCCGAAATTCATTTCTTGCACTCATATCCTTTACTGCCTGCTGGCGGAGTTCTATTCCTTCCTTTTTTGTCAGATGCTCCTGCATCCATCGTGCAAGCGTTTGTTTCCCGATGTGCGTACAAGTGCGGTTCATGGCTTGAAAAAGCGAACGTCGGCCGAACAAATCAAGGTCGAATGAATAAGGATGTTCCGGATTGGCAAATTCTTTGCCTTCATCGAAGTCGGAGAAATCCCCCTCCAGCCCCTTCAGCTCCTCACGGTTAATTTGTGCCTGAGTTTCTAGCCATTCCTTTCGTGCGAAGAACCGGTTATGTAGTTTGATCAGGATCAGAAAAGGGAGAAAGGTGCAGCATACTGTGCCGATCAGAGCCCAGGTCCCAGCATGAAAGAATAGAATAATGCCTGCTATTCCAGCCAGGAAAAAGGCAATACGCAACAAGCTGATGTGCAGGATACGTTTTTTTATGTGAGTTAATTCCTTTGTCGTTTCGGTTATTCGCAAAGTATACCAGTTTTTGGGGGTTGTCATAAGCAATGAAAATAAATGATTTACGGGCGAATGTAGTAAAAGGAAGTTTATCTCGCAACCTTTCGTTCTGGAAATCCTGAAAAGCCTGGCGATGATTTTGCCTGGAAAGTTGTTTTTAAGGATGTGTTGGAAGGATAGGATAAAGAAGAGGTTGTCTTTTGTTTTTGTACAAAACATTTCAGAGTTTGTACAAATTTCATAAAAACGTCCCGACGTTTCCTCCACTTTCTGCCCATGGGTGGAAAACAAAAAAGAATCGTATCAATTCTCACAATAGAGCCTCGATACGATCCTTTTAGATATTCTAGTTATTCCTGTAGCTTGTCGGGGAGATCTTTTATTGTATCGCCTGTTAGTGGCTACAGGAGCTTGATCAGATGTACTGCATAGCCTGATTCAGATCGGTAATGATATCGTCTACATTTTCGATACCTACCGACAGACGGATCAAGTCGGGAGCTACACCTGCTTCAATCAGCTGCTCATCGGTCAGCTGGCGGTGTGTATGACTTGCCGGATGCAGTACGCAGGTACGTGCGTCGGCAACGTGCGTAACGATGCAAGCTAGCTTCAGCTGATCCATGAACTTGATGGCATCTTCGCGGGTACCTTTCAGTCCGAAGGCAATGACACCGCAAGAGCCGTTCGGCATATATTTCTGAGCTAGTTCATAATATTTGCTGCTCTTCAGTCCACAGTAGTTTACCCATTTTACCTTTGGGTTTGCTTCCAGCCATTCGGCCACCTTCTGTGCGTTCTCACAGTGACGTGCTACACGCAGGTGCAATGTTTCCAGTCCCAGATTCAGCAGGAAGGCATTTTCGGGCGACTGTATGGAACCGAGGTCACGCATCAGCTGTGCGGTTGCTTTGGTCATATAAGCCATCTTGCCGAAAGCCTTGGTATAAGTCAGTCCGTGGTAAGAAGCATCCGGCTGAGTCAGTCCCGGGAATTTGTCGGCATGTGCTTCCCAGTCGAAGTTGCCGCTGTCCACTATGGCACCACCTACGCAAGTTGCATGTCCGTCCATATATTTGGTGGTAGAATGTGTTACGATGTCGGCTCCCCATTCAAACGGGCGGCAGTTGATAGGAGTAGCAAATGTATTATCTACAATCAAGGGCACTCCGTGTTTGTGCGCGATGCGTGCAAACTTTTCGATGTCGAGTACATTGATGCTCGGGTTCGAGATGGTTTCGCCGAACAGACATTTGGTATTCGGGCGGAAAGCCTTTTCGATTTCTTCTTCAGGAGCGTCGGCATCGACAAACGTACACTCGATACCCAGCTTTTTCATCGTAACGCCAAAGAGGTTGAATGTACCGCCGTAAATTGTCGATGAGCAGACAAAGTGATCACCTGCCTCACAGATATTGAATACAGCGTAAAAGTTGGCAGCCTGCCCCGATGAAGTCAGCATGGCACCTACACCGCCTTCCAGTGCGGCAATCTTGGCAGCTACGGCATCGTTTGTCGGATTCTGCAAACGGGTGTAGAAATATCCGCTTTTTTCCAGGTCGAAGAGTTTGGCCATTTCTTCGCTGGTATCATATTTGAATGTTGTACTTTGGTAAATAGGTAAAACACGGGGTTCCCCGTTCTTGGGAGTCCATCCGGCCTGTACGCACAAGGTCTCCTTTTTGAATTTCTGTTCCATATTGTAATGCTTAAATTGACTTTTTCATTTTGTCGACGGGCAAAAATAAGAAATAATCTTCCTTTATTGTAGGTTTTTGGGAAAAAAGATTTATATTTGAGATTATATAAAAACAAATGGATATGGCAGATGATATGAAATCCAGGCATACGTTGCCTGTACAGATTCGCTTCAACGATGTCGATCAGTATGGTCACATGAATAATTCTTCGTATTTCTCTCTGTACGATTTGGCAAAGACCTCGTATATGCGTGATGTGTTCGGCAATAAGGACTGGCATCATATGGGTATTGTCGTAGCCAATATAAATGCAGATTTTCTGGCTCCAGTGTTCTTTTCCGATGATCTGATAATAGAAACTACTGTCATACATCTGGGACATAAGAGCTTTACCTTGCTTCAGCGGGCTATCAACAAGGCGAGCGGTGTGTTGAAGTGTCAGTGTCGTACGGTCATGGTGGGCTACGATGTAGCAACAAAGGAACCCGTGGAACTTCCTGCCGACTTCAAGCAGGCTGTGTGTGACTATGAAGGAAAGTCGCTGGAAGAGCTGTCACAGCCATTGAAATAAGATAGTAATAAAACGTTAAGGTGTAATATGAAAGTAGCAATTATAGGAGCCGGCAACATGGGCGGAGCTATTGCGCGTGGGCTGGCACAAGGACATTATGTCAAGGCAAGTGAAATAATAGTTACCAATCCTAGTACGGCAAAACTGGATAAGTTGAAGGCTGAGTTTCCCGATATTCATACCTCGACCAACAACAAAGATGCGGCCGATGCAGATGTTGTTGTTGTAGCTGTCAAGCCGTGGAAGGTAGAAGAAGTACTTAAGCCGTTGCGTCTTCGCCAGCCACAGATACTGATTTCGGTAGCAGCCGGACTGACGTTCGAGAATCTGGCACATTTTGTTGATCCGGAAATGACTATTTTCCGTGTGATTCCGAATACGGCCATTGCCAAAGGTGCTAGCATGACGCTGATTGCCTGTAGAAATGCAACTGACGAGCAGACACAGAAAGTGTTGGACGTCTTTAATGAAATGGGACTTGCCATGCTTATCGAAGAAAAACAGTTTGCTGCTGCCACGTCACTCGCTTCGTGTGGCATAGCCTATGTAATGAAGTATGTACAGGCTGCCATGCAGGCTGGGGTAGAAGCCGGTCTTCGTCCGGGAGAAGCCAAGAAGATGGTGGCACAGACACTGGACGGTGCGGCCCGTTTGTTGCTGAGCGATGAAAACTCGCATCCGGCAATCGAGATAGAGAAAGTTACGACTCCGGGAGGTGTTACCATTAAGGGAGTCAATTCATTGGAACACGATGGATTTACTTCGGCGGTGATTAAGGCTTTTAAGGCCAGCATGTAATAATTCCACCCATTAAATCGGTACTTATGAAAAACAATATTCTGGTCACCATGGCTATTCTGATCCTTGTAGGGCTTGCCGTACAAGGTATCTTTGGAGTAGCGGCAGGCATATTAATTTCTGCCGTCATCGGAATCATCTACGGGGCCGTAAAGAAAGATAAGCAGTTTGTAAAATGGTCGGTGACAGCACTTGTCATCGACCTGATCTGCATTCTCTGGTTTTACGTCGGAATAGGAAATATGTAATTACTTTACAAATCCTTTCTTTGCCCATTTCAGGCTGTTCCAGCGCTTGACGAATATGATGGCACGTATGTTCTCATCCAGCAGGAAGGCACACCACATACCGGGAAGTCCCCATCCCCAGTGGATTCCTAAAAGATAGCTGAAACCTACCGAAACGCTCCATTGTACGATAAGTCCCACATAGAACGGATAGTTTACGTCGCCTGCCGAACGGAGTGCATTGGTGGCGTAGATGTTTACGGCACGTCCTATTTCCACCACTACATCGATGATCATGATAGTGACTCCCATACGGATTATCTCCTGATTGTCCGTCAGAAGGCTGAAAATGAAGTGTCCGCCTGCTGCCCAGATACACGAAAGGACAAGTGATACCAGAATGGACAGTCGCATGACATATTTCCCTAACAGATAGGCTGCACGTATTTTCTTTTGTCCTACCAGGTGTCCGATACTGATGGCGCCTCCTTGTGCCATGGCAATGGCGAACAGGTATACAAACATGACGATGTTCACAGAATAGGTACGCGTTGCCAGTGCGTTGTTTCCCAAAATATTGATGAGGTAAGTGATGACTACCTGAGAGAAGCTGTACGAGAGATTTTCGCCGGCAGAGGGGAGTCCCACTTTCAACAGGTTTTTCAACTCAATCCAGGGGAAGGGACGGAAATAAGCCAGCGGGAATTTCGGGATATGCTTG
This sequence comes from Bacteroides sp. CAG:443, assembly GCA_000432735.1. Taxonomy (GTDB): domain Bacteria; phylum Bacteroidota; class Bacteroidia; order Bacteroidales; family Bacteroidaceae; genus Phocaeicola. The sequence continues at coordinate 60,884 of FR887791.1, read as the reverse complement.
CGGAACAAGATGACGAACAGCACGATCATGCTTACTCCTCGTGCTATGGAAGTAGATATGGCAGCTCCTTCGGCTCCCATGGCGGGCATGCCGAACTTACCGAAAATCAACGAGTAGTTTCCGATAATGTTCATGATATTCACCAGTACGGTGACCAGCATGGGGTAAATGGCCTTGTTGGCACTACGCAATGAAGCGGATATAGTCAGTGATATAGCCTGAAAGAAAGCAAAGGCACCTACAATCTCCATATATCCGATACCGTATTTCAACAATTCAGGACGAAGCCCCATCCATCCTAACAATGTAGTAGCTCCGAAATGAAGAATTGCACTGATAACAAGTCCTACTACGAGGTTCAGGAGCAAGGCGACTCCTACCACCTGTACCATGTTCTTATGCATTTTTGCTCCGAGGTATTGCGAGCAGAGCACGGAAGTTCCGATGTTGATGACTTCGAATACGAGGAAAGCAAACATGACTATCTGATTGACTACACCTACGGCAGCCACACTTTCGTCCGAATACTGGCTCAGCATGATGGTATCCACTGCGCCCAGCATCATAATCAATAACGTTTCTATAAAAATAGGAATAACCAGTTTGGTTAATCCTTTCCGAATGTTAGTCTGTTGAATTGCCTGTTCCACTAGATGATAAAAAAAAACCGCGTGCAAAGTTACGACTTTTTTACACGCGGAGACTTGACTTAAATCATTTTCTAGTACCGGATTTCTGGATAGTTTTACCTGCGAATCAGGTTCATAAATTCTTCACGAGTCTTTGCTCGGTTGAAGGCTCCGGTAAAATCGGAGGTGGTAGTTACGGAGTTCTGTTTTTCCACTCCTCTCATCTGCATACACATGTGCTTGGCTTCTACAACGACCATTACTCCTAATGGATTCAGCGTTTCCTGTATGCATTCCTTGATTTGGAGCGTCATGCGTTCCTGCACCTGAAGGCGGTGTGAAAATATATCGACCACCCGTGCTATCTTGCTCAATCCGGTAATATAGCCATTGGGGATATAAGCTACATGCGCTTTGCCATAGAAAGGCAGCATGTGGTGTTCGCACATGGAAAAGAAATCAATATCCTTTACGATAACCATCTGGCTGTATTCTTCCTTAAACTTAGCCCCCAGCAGTACTTCTTTGGGGTCTACTTCGTAGCCACGTGTCAGTGTCAGCATGGCCTTTGCCACACGTTCCGGAGTTTTCAGCAAACCTTCACGTTCGGGGTCTTCTCCCAGCAGGGAAAGTATTTCCTTGTAGTGCGACATCAGTTTCTGCACTTTCTCTTCCGGAAAGTGCATCAAGTTCGTATCAATCATTATTCAATGGGTATATTAATTTGTTCGCGTACGATTGCCACTTCTTTAAATTCGCCGCTCTCTTTCAGCTTGCGCATAGCTACGTGTGCTTCCTCTATGCTTTTGAAATCGCCTATACGGCACAGCCAGCGGGGAGGTTGGAAATAAGTATATACCGGCATATCGGGAAATTCTTGTTTCACTTTATTGGCAACGGCTGTTGCTTCGTTCCGTGCCACTCTCGAATTGTTTCCTGCATATACCTGAACACGAAAACCTCTTGCTTTCAGTGTCTTGTTGGAAGTTGCGGCATTGTTTACATAGCGTAATCCTATCAGTGAAGCAACGTAAGCGTCCTGATGTATATTGACAATACCTTCTCCCGGACGTTGGGTTTGCAGGCTTTCTATGATGGTCCGCTGTGCGCTTGCCATGCTTGCCGTAAGCAGGAATAAAAGGGTGAATAAATACTTCATCATACCGGATATGTGAAAAAATGAGTTTGAATAATCACGGAAGAGGAGAAAGAACAACTCCTTCTTCCGTGAAAAATGATATAGTTCGCTTAATTATTTAAAAGCATCGATGATACCTTTGAAGTCGGCAGCTTTCAAAGCAGCTCCACCAATCAAACCACCATCTACGTCAGGATTAGCAAACAGTTCTTTTGCGTTGGTCGGCTTGCAGCTACCACCGTACAGGATAGAAGTGTTTTCAGCAACTTCCTTGCCGTATTTAGCAGCAACCAAAGAACGGATGTGAGCGTGGATTTCCTGAGCTTGAGCAGGAGTAGCAGTCTTTCCTGTACCGATAGCCCATACCGGTTCGTAAGCCAGGATGATCTTGCTGAAGTCTTCTGCTGACAGAGAGAATACAGAAGCCAGCTGAGCTTCTACAACTTCGTTCTGTTTGTTAGCTTCACGTTCTTCCAGAACTTCACCGATACAGAAGATAGGTTTCAGGTTGTTAGCCAAAGCCAATTTAACTTTTTCTGCCAGGATTTCAACAGTTTCGTGGTAGTAAGCACGACGTTCTGAGTGACCCAGGATAACGTACTGAGCACCAGTTGAAGCAACCATTTCTGCTGAAACTTCACCTGTATAAGCACCAGATGCTTTGTCTGCGCAGTTTTCTGCACCTACACCGATAATGTTTTTGTCAACGATCGGAGTTACAGAAGCCAGGTGAATAAACGGAGTACAGATGATAACGTCGCAGTTAGGTTTATCTGCTGTCAATACTTCGTTCAATTCTTTAGCCAAAGCGATACCTTCTTGCAGGTTCTTGTTCATTTTCCAGTTACCTGCTACAATGTTTTTTCTCATTTTGTTTAAAATTTAAAGGGTTTGTATACTATTTAGTTTTCTGTTTGTTCTTCTTCTTTTTTCTTTTTCCGTTTATGCCATTTCAGCCATGCCAGATCGCATAGGGTAAGGAACAGCAACGGACCGGCAAACCATCCCAGTACTTCTGCCAGCTTATGGCTGACGGTTTTCTGGTTCAGTGTTCCGATGGAAAGTTTGTCCAGCGGAGCATTCAGCTCATATTCGTCCGGCAGTTGGTTGTTGCTCCATTTGTTGATGACGACTCCTTTCTTCAGCAGTACCAGTCCCGGATTGGAACGGATAATTGTTTTCAGGGTAATTTCGTCTGTCAGGGCAAACGGATATTCGGCACCTGTGTTGTCTTGCCAGATAGCAATGTCCTCATCTGGCGAAGCTGTCAGGCAGAGGAAGCGGTATCCGTGTTCTACACTGTAGTCATATACTTCGTTTATCAGGTCAATGCCGCTGTCGTCTGCCTTTTTCAGATAAGGAGCTACCAGCAGGAACGTATAATTTTCGTCGTCTAGTACTGTATCTGTCAGGTCTGTTCCGTCTTCTTGCGAGATGATGGAGAAATCGTGAATAGGCGGTTCATACCCTTTTTCTTTGATACGGGTTTTAGAATCGACGAACGTCCATGTAGAGTCGGAAGGGAAATTATCGATGGTAAATTCCTTTTCTACTCCATTTTTGGCATAGATGAAAGTCGTTTCGTAGGTTGTGGGCTTTTCCCCTTCGGGTATCTCCATGCCTTTACGTATATCTGCCCCGATGTGGTAAGGACGGAAGTCGAATACCGGAAGTTCCCGTATGCAGTATAAAGTATAGAGAATAATGAATACTACTCCGTAAAGAGCTACCAGCCAGTCTACTTTCTCGCTGACGAGTTTGACTATGCCTGTCTTTCTCCATTTGAATACGGTAATGGCTGCAATGAGCAATACAATGTTTTTTCCAAAGGTCTGCCAGTTGGTCAGTACTACGGCATCGCCGAAGCATCCGCAGTCAGAAATCGGATTGGAGATGGCAAGCCACAGTGTCAGGGGAGTCATGAAAGACATCACAATGAGCATCAGGGTAGGGGCTATCCTGCGGTGTATACCAAACAGCATATAAAATCCAAGGGCAAACTCGAATACACCCATGACCATCGCACCCAGATAAGGAAACACATCGGGCAACATTTGTGAGAGTCCCCAGGCTTCCAGGTAGTCTTGTATCTTGTATGCTGTTCCGTACGGGTCATTGGCTTTTATAAATCCGGAAAAGATAAAAACACCTGCCAGCAGAAAACGACAGATGCTTACCCATACGAAAATAGCTCTATGTAAATTTTTATTCTCCAAATTCCAGTTTAATTAAAGCAAATACCGAATAATTGATCATGTCCATGTAGTTGGCATCTATGCCTTCAGATACCAAAGTATTGCCGCTCAGCGCTTCTATTTGCTTGGTACGGTAGATCTTCATCAAAATCAGGTCGGTGTACGAGGTGATACGCATGCTTCTCCATGCCTCGTCGTAATCATGGTTCTTTGCCAGCATCAGTTCCAGCGCGGCTTTGGCATATTTGTCGTACAAGTCGAGTGCCTGCTGTTCGGTCATGTCGTCGGTCTCGGCATATCCCAGTTCCAGTTGAATCAATCCGATGATGCCGTAGTTTACGATAGCGATAAACTCCGGGCGTATGCCTTCGTTGACCAGGGCAACACCTTTTATTTCAATACTCCGGATGCGGTTGGCTTTGATAAATATCTGGTCGGTAACCGATGAAGGACGCATGATGCGCCATGCAGCACCATAATCGTGCAACTTTTTGGCAAACAAATCCCGACAGATTGCTATTACATGTTCAAATTGCTGTTTCGTATCTTTCATACACATATATCCGAATATATGTCGCAAAGTTACGATTTTTCAGAAAAACCGCGCAATAAAAATGCAACAATTGTCCTAAAACTTAATAATTACTGCATCTGTAAATGGACGATATTTTCATCTCATTTATGATGATAGACAGGACTAACCCACAGACTAAAAGCGGCATGAAGAGGTAATTAAGAAGCAATGTCCGTAGTATGGCTGATGTCTTGTGGGGGCTGTTCCCGGCCGGGCGAACTTTCCGGTGGGACGGACTGCGCGGATTATGTGTCACGGAGATTCCTGTCGTACCTATAAACATAAGGTAAATGTTGATGGAATTACAATAAACAGGCAGTCCGTGCAGGTGTGAAAAGGTAGGAAGTAAAGAAAATAGTGAAGGGTGATTTAATAGTATAAGATGTTCGTATACAAATAGTTATTTGTCTAAAACGTAGCAAAACGGTAGTCCGGATATTATAGAAACGTATTCTTGTAGTAGCGGCCAATAATCGGAACACTTGGAAAAGTTCCTACATTTGGTTCCATAAATTAAATGACTATGAAACTAAAAACCTTTTTGTTGCCTCTGTCTTGTGTAGTATTGGCTGCACCGCTTAAAGCTCAAAGCACCCGTATGGAAACTTTCTGCAATCCGTTGAATATAGATTATACTTACATGATTTATAATTCGGACAAGGATATTTCATACCGTTCGGGAGCTGATCCTGCTGTAGTTGAATTTCGTGGTGAATATTATATGTTTGTAACCCGTTCGCATGGTTACTGGCATTCGACGGACTTGCAGAACTGGGATTTCATTCCGGCTCCGTCCAACTGGTATCCTCAGGGATGCAATGCTCCTGCTGCACATAACTATAAAGATTCGCTGCTTTATGTGTGTGGCGACCCGTCGGGTTCGATGAGTGTTCTTTATACCGACAATCCGAAAAAAGGTGACTGGAAGGGCGTTCCTGCTATTTTGCACGATTTGCAGGATCCGGATTTGTTCATCGACGACGATGGAAAGGCGTATATGTTCTGGGGATCGTCGAATGTATATCCCATCCGGGGCATAGAACTGGACCGTAATCATCGTTTTCTTCCGAAGGGAGAGAAAAAAGAACTTTTCGGACTTGATCTGGAACAGCATGGCTGGGAAAGATTTGGAGAGAATCATGTAAGTGATTCTGATTTAGGCGGATTTATTGAAGGTCCCTGGCTGACTAAGCACAACGGGAAGTACTATATGCAATACGCCTCTCCCGGAACCGAATTCAATGTTTATGGCGACGGGGTATATGTGGCAGATAATCCGATGGGGCCTTATACTTACCAGAAGCATAATCCTGTATCTTATAAGCCGGGAGGCTTCATGAACGGTGCCGGTCACGGAAGCAGTGTATTAGGTCCGGACAGTACATACTGGCATTTTGCGTCCATGTCATTGTCTATCAATGTGAACTGGGAGCGTAGACTTTGTATGTTCCCGATGGGATTCGACAAGGATGGCATTATGTTTTGTGATACTCGTTTTGGAGATTATCCTCATTATGCTCCGGCTGTTCCGGGGAAAAAAGGAGAGTTCCGCGGATGGATGTTGCTCTCTTATAAGAAGCCGGTTACAGCGTCATCGCAGGTTGAGGAGTATGGTCCTGAAGGCCTGACTGACGAACAGACAAAGTCTTTCTGGCTTGCTGAGGCCAATGATGACAAGCAGTGGGTGATGATTGACTTACAGAAAGAAGCTGAAGTCTGTGCCGTACAGATAAACTACCATGATTATCAGAGTAATATGTATGGACGTTATGATGGCTTGTATCATCGTTATTATGTGGAAGGTTCATTGGACGGAAAGACATGGCAAGTGCTGGTAGATCGCCGTCGGAGTTATAAGGATACTCCGAATGACTATGTAGAACTGGCTCACCCCGGTAAAGTCAGATATGTGCGTTACTGTAATGTACATGTTCCTACACCTCATCTGGCTATATCCGAGTTACGTCTATTCGGGAAAGGAACGGGGAAAGTTCCCCGGAAGGTAGAAGGACTGAAGTTGGTCCGCCAGACAGATCGTAGAGATGTGGCCATCAGTTGGAAACCTGTTCAGGGTGCACAAGGATATAACGTATTATGGGGAATCGCTCCCGACAAGTTGTACAGTTCGTGGATGGTGTATGATGCCAATGAACTTTTCATGCGTTCGCTGACAACCACGCAGGATTACTACTTCTGTGTCGAGGCGTTTAATGAGAATGGAGTAGCCCAGCGCTCGGAGATTATACATTGCAAGTAGAGGTAAGAAGATTGGGATAAATTTTTATCGAGGAAGTCATCTGTAGCAAAAATGGCTATGGATGACTTTTGCTTTACTTGCAAATCAATCAGCCGGATGTAACCGGATTTGGCAGAAAATCGTGTATCTTTGTGTATAATTTTATGAAAATTCCAATGAGACTGATATTATTGAAAATATTTCAGGTCGTTTTATTCTTATGTACAGTTCCGGCTTGGGGAGCTGATTTTATCCCTGCCATTACAAATTATACGGTAAAAGATTACCAGGGAGCTCATCAGAATTGGGCATGTGCGCAAGGGGATGATGGGGTGATGTATTTTGGAAACAACAACGGACTGCTTGTGTACGATGGCTTCTCGTGGGAACTTTATAAAGTACCGGGAGGATATATTGTCCGTTCGGTATTTGTCGACAAAGATAAAATCTATATCGGTTCATTCGAAGAGTTTGGTTATTTTACCCGCAATGTAACGGGAGGAATGGAATATCACTCTTTGAGTGCAAAGGTGAAGAATCAGGTTGCTCCCAATGATGAGATATGGCACATTGTACGGTTGGAAGGGAAAATTTATTTCCAGTCGTTTACCCGCTGGTATGCTTTCGATGGGAAGGAGGTCACTTGCATGAGTCGTGAAGCCGATTTCCGTCCATTGTATTTTTATGCTTGCCATCAACGCATCTATGCTCAGATGATTGACGGTGGTTTCTATGAATTCGACGGAAACCGGTTTCATTCTCTATTGGACCGGAGGGCGGTAGGTGATGATAATGTTGTATCGGTCTTGCCGGACGGAAAAGATGGTATGGTATTGCTTACCGTAGACCATGGCCTGTTTACCTATCGGAATGGAACAGTTTCGGCTTTGCATACAGATATTGACAAACAGCTAAGCTGGGCAAAGGGTAACCGTGCCGTTATGGTAGGAGATTCTATTTTGGTAGTCGGTACTATCCTGGATGGTATTTATGGATTGAATAAAAGCGGGTGTCTGCTCTGGCATCTCAGTCGTGACAACCAACTAAATAACAATTCCGTTATGGGGCTGTTTTGCGATAATGAAAACAATTTATGGGCTGCTCTGGACGATGGAATCTCTTTTATCCATACCAATACATCGGTTACGCTGCTTACTCCTTCGGTAAAGGACTTGAGCATAGGTATGGTGTATGGGGTGGAAAGAATAGGCGAGAAAATTTATCTGGCAACCAATCAGGGTGCCTATGAATATAATCAGCATACAAGTGAAATCCGGTTGTTACCCCACACGGCAGGGCAAAACTGGTATGTAAAGCAAATTGATTCGCAGATATTTATCGGGAATGATGCTTCTACTATGCTCATCGGTAAAAACGGTATCATACAGGCTGTCCCGGGAACTTTGAACAGTACTTGTATCGTAAAGGCTTCCATCAACGGGCAGGATGTGCTGGTGGAGGCTTCGTATGCGGAATTGCGTATATGGAAAAAGAAAGACGGTATCTGGTATCTGTCGCATAGCGTAAAGGACTTTTATGCGCCCATCAAATCGCTGGAGGTAGACGGAACAGGAGTGATCTGGGCTTCGCACATGTATAACGGGCTTTATCGCATCAAGCTGGACGATGATTTATATCGTATAAAGGAGATAGAACATATTCATACGCTTGGAGGAAAGAAGACATCGGGTAAGATACATGTTATGAAAATCAGAGGGCGTATTGTTTTCTCCAGTGCCGAAGGATATTTTATGTATGACGATATTGAACGTAAAATTAAGCCTTACCGGCAGTTGAATGTTGCTGTGCCTTTTCTGATGGATGCGCATACGGCGGTGGATGTACACAATAACGAAATGCTCTGGCTGATAAATTCACACGAATATGTACTGTTGGCCTATCACGACGGAAAGTTTGTGATCAAGCGTCGTATTCCGGTCGAAACGTTTAATTCTCCTTGCGTGGAAGGGAATAACAAGATTTATGTAGACGGAAATAATTGCTACTTGAATCTGAATAATAGTATAGCCTGTCTGCAACTGGATGAGCAATATATAGGGCATCGCAGCTTGTCGGGGTTGAAGATACGGAGGATTGTTGCCTCTTCTTCTTCAGGAGAGGAGCTTGCTCTGGATGTGTCACGAGAAGTTGTTGTAGCAAGTGATTATCGTGATATTTCAGTTTTGCTTTCTTATCCGTGTTATGACCAGCCAGCCATTCGTTTTAAGTTCAAGCTTCAATCCGGTCGTCAGCAATTATCGGAAGAAAGTACATTCCCATCTGTTCATTTTGGAAGTCTTGAATTTGGTTCGTATACTTTATGGGCCGGAGTGTATAGTGATGATGGACGGTTGCTGGATGAAACAAAATATGAGTTTGTCATCAGTAAACCTTTGTGGATGTCTTATCCGATGCTGTTGCTGTATGTGTTGTTGCTGGCCGGGCTGGTTTATGGAGTGGCTCGATGGAGAGGAAAAACAGTTGCAGAGAAAAAAAGAAAAGAATATGAAGCGCATAAGATAGAGCAGAATATTAAACTGAGTGAGCAGCAACGTCTGATTACCGAGCAGCAGAAACAACTGCTGGAGGCAGAACTGGTTTTAAAAGGAAAAGAATTGGCCAGCATGGCATTGGGAACGTTTGCCAAGCAGGAAATGCTGGAAAAATTACGTTCTGTCGTTCAGGAACAGTTAGCTAAATCGCAATGCGGGCGTAAAAATATGGAATTGGTCTTGAAACAGATAAACGAAAATATTGCGGAAGAGGATTCCTGGGAAGTTTTTCAACAGAACTTCGACCTGATTCATCAGCGCTTTTTCCGTACATTGCGTGAGCGTTATCCTAATCTGACGGCAACCGATTTACGCTTTTGTGCCTTTCTTCGCTTGAATCTTTCCACTAAGGATATTGCACAGATGATGAATCTGACAATTCGGGGCGTAGAGGCTGCGCGGTATCGCATCAGAAAGCGAATGGAAGTTCCCGACGGCGTGAGTCTTGTCGATTTTCTTATCGAATTGAAGTGATGTGCTAATTTACTGATAATGAACAAAAATATATTTGAAAAAGTAGTAAAAAAGTAGTGCTGAATGCGCTCGAAGTAGTAACGTCGTATCACTTTTTTTGTGGGTTGTTAAGTTTATATACACCTTTGCCCCGTTTTTGAATCATAACTTTAATCAATTCATGAAAAAACAATTAGTATTCATTCTGATGTCATTACTGTTCGTCGCTACAGCTTATGCACAGCGGACAGTAACGGTTCAAGGTGTCGTAACAGACGCTAACTTTAAAGAACCTGTAATTGGTGCTAATATTTTAGTGAAAGGCACAACGCTCGGTACCATCTGTGATATGGATGGTAAGTATCTTCTCGAAAATGTTCCTGCAGATGGAACTTTGGTGTTCAGTTTTATTGGTATGAAAACCGTTGAGGTAAAAATTGACGGAAAGAAAACCATCAATGTCGAACTCTCGGACGATGTACAAAAACTGGAAGATGTCGTTGTTATTGGTTATGGTACCAGTAAAGCGAAAGATTTGACAGCTCCTATTTCTGTTGTAAAGAGTGACCAGATTGCTTCTCAGGCTACTACTTCTCCGATGTCGGCTTTGCAGGGAAAGGTTCCTGGCATGAATGTCGTTTCATCGGGTACTCCGGGAAGCGGACCTAAGGTTACCATTCGTGGTTTAGGATCATTTGGCGACACTTCTCCGCTTTATGTAGTAGACGGCATGTTCTACGATAACATTAACTTTTTGAATAATTCCGATATTCAGGAAATCTCTGTATTGAAAGATGCGTCGGCTGCTGCCATCTATGGTGTGCGTGCGGCAAATGGAGTCGTGATTATTACTACCAAGAAAGGTAAACGTAATACAAAAGCGCGAATTACATATAATGGTTATGTAGGCGTACAGACTGCGACCAATGTGCTTGATATGGCTAATTCACATGAGTACGCTACTTTGCTGCTGGAAGCCAACCGTGAAGCTTACGAGCCGTTGGTAAAGGCATCTATCGAAAAGTTTGGAGGCGATTATGATTCGTTGACATTTGGAGCCGACACCGACTGGTATGACGAATTGTTGCGTCCTGCCTTGATGACTAATCATGGAGTCGATATCAGTGGCGGTAGTGAGAAAGCAACTTATGCAGTAGGTATCAACTATCTGTATCAGAATGGTATCATGGATACGCGCAATAATTACAATCGTTTGAACTTCCGTGCGAACTTTGATTTTGAAGCAACCGACTGGCTGAAGGTTGGAAGTAACATTGTAATCAGTAATTCAGAACAGTATAATCCTGAAAACTCAGCTTGGCTGGCTGCTTACAACATGCCTTCCTTGATGCCTGTATATGATTATACTCGTTCGGACGATGAGGCTTTCCCCGAAAAGTTTGCTTCTCCTCAGCAAATAGGGCTTACTAATAACTTCTCGAATCCGGTGGCTATTGCCAAATACAATAACAATAGCTTGAATGAAACCTTCCAGGTAATGGCTAACTTTTTCGCTGAGTTGAGCTTAATTCCTAACAAGTTAAAGTTTAAGACCAGCTATAGTCAGGACTTCTCTTTGATAAGAGGGCGTGTGTATGTTCAGCCTTATCTGGTAAGTTCATTGCAGCAGAATTCTGAATCAAGATTGACCAAGACAGACACAAACTATTATAATTACATTTGGGATAATACATTGACTTATACAGACTCGTGGGGTAGTCATAACCTGAATGTCCTGCTGGGACAGTCTGCACGTCAGGAGCAGATGCGTAAGCTGGAAGGAAAGGCAAGCAATGTTCCCGGAGATTATGATGAGTATTTATACCTTACTCAAGGTAACTCTACCGGACGTGAAGTAAGCGATGACGGTTCTTGCTATCGTGGATTATCTTATTTTGCTCGTGCAAGTTATGATTATGCCGGAAAGTATTTGTTGTCTTTGACAATGCGTGCCGATGGTAGTTCCAAGTATCAGAATAAGTGGGGTTATTTCCCTTCTGTTGGAGCTGCATGGGTAATGAGTGATGAAAACTTCTTTAAGAAACAGCATGCAATTGATTATTTGAAGGTTCGTGCAAGCTGGGGACAGCTGGGTAATGACCATGTTTCAGCCAGTGACGGATTTGCTTCTATTACTACCGGAACTTCTGCTTCGGGTGTATTCGGTAATACGACATTGCCTGGATTCCAGAATACAAGTTATTTCAGCTGGTTAGGCTGGGAAAAGGTGGAAGAGTTTAACGCCGGTGTAAACTTTGCTCTGTTAGACAGCCGTTTGAACGTGGATGTGGATTACTATAACCGTATCACTAAAAATGCTGTTATCAGTACTACCTTGCCTTTCAGTACACAGACTTTGGCTGGTAATAATGGAGAAATACGAAACAGTGGTTTTGATATCCAGTTGAACTGGAGTGACAAAATCGGTAAGGACTTCAGTTATTATGCCGGAATGAACCTGTCTACTTTGCGTAACCGTGTAAAAAGTCTGAATGGTGCTCCTTATATTTATGGTGGTAGTGCTGAAAGCCGTACCATCAATCTGGTAGGCGAAGAAATGCAGTCGTATTACGGATATAAAGTGTTGGGAGTATATCAGAATCAGGCTCAGATTGATGCTGATCCGATAGCTAAGGCTAATGGACTGGAACCTGGAGATTTCATTTATGAAGATGTGAACAACGACCAGGTGATTGATGATAAAGACCGTCAGATTTTAGGATCGAATATACCGACCTTGACTTATAGTTTCAATCTAGGTTTCCAATATAAGAATCTGGAATTCTCTTTGTCAACATTCGGACAAGCCGGAAATGAAATTTATAACCGTAAGCGTGCCGTACGTTATACTCAGGCAAACTTCAACTTCGATAAGGATTTCTATGATAACCGTTGGACGGGTGAAGGTTCTACCAATTCATATCCTTCGGCAAAAGGTATGCTGAAGGCTTGGAATAACAGTCATACCAACTCCTTCTTTGTTGAAAAAGGTAATTTCTTCCGTATACAGAATATCATGCTGGCATATAATTTCCGCAATATCCGCATGGGAAGTTATACATTGCCGGGTGTAAAGGTAAGTTTGACTGCTGACCGTCCGTTTACTTACTTTACTTCGAACGGATTTACTCCTGAAATTAGCCAGAGCTATGGTTGGGACGAGGGTGTTTACCCACTGGCTGCCACATATACTTTTGGCTTGACTATCGATTTCTAACAAATTGTTAAACACGCTGATTTATGAAAAGTCTTAAGATAAAAAATATATTACTGTGTGCGTTTGCTGCCACAACATTATTCTCTTCCTGCTCCGATTATCTGGACAAGTTGCCGGAGAATAAGGTCGACGAAGAAAAGGTTGATTATACAAACCTGAATAATATGTATCAGCCGGTATCTGGTGTCTATGCAAAGTTACGCCAGAGAGGTTCTCACTGGATTGTATGGGGAGCTACGGTTGTTCGTGACGATGATGTTTCTACAGGTCGAATTGACGACCAGGCAGATCTGGTTGCTATCGATCAGAATTATACTTATAATGCCGGGTTCTGGGGAACAAACGAGGCATGGATGGTTTATTATGACATCATTAAGGTAGCCAATGCAGCACTGGAGGCTCTTGATGGTTATGCTGCCAACATCGTTTCGGATACAGATGAAAAACGTTATGAAGAATATACAGGCGAAGTAAAATTTATCCGTGCCTATTGCTACTATCGTCTGACAGAATTGTTTGGTCCTGTTACCATTTTGCGTGACAATAAGCAGACCGATATGACTCGTTCTACGGTAAATGCTGTATATCGCTATATGTTAAGCGATTTGGATTATTCTATAACACATTTGCCTCGTATCCGTCCGAACGAATATACAGATCGTATAGGTGCTGCTTCTGCCTTTACGGCTGAGATGCTGGCTGCCAAAGTTTATATGGAACAGGAGAACTGGTCGAAAGTTGAGGAACTGACAGATGATATTATCGGAAGTAAAAAGTTCTCTTTATACGATGACTTTAATAACTTGTTTAAAATTCCAGGTAAACTCTGTGATGAATCTTTGTTCGAAATGCAGTTTACTGATTTTGGCAACGGTTCGGGAGAAGTTGTCGTTCCGGACAGCTGGTTTGTATTCCAGGGCCCTTTGAATGATGGTAATATTTCCGGATGGGGCTTTATCAGTCCGACGAAAGCTTTCCGTCAGTGGGCGGCCGAACGTGGTGAAACCGTTCGTGCTACTACAACCTTCCTGATGGCAGGTGAAACGACTCAAGAAGGTGATTTCATCAAAGCACCGGCTAGCAGCGTAGCTCCGGATTGCTTTAACGGAAAGGCTTATACTCCATCTAACCAGATGACCGATGGACGTACGGAATATGGAACAAATAACAATATCCGTGTATTCCGCTATGCAGAAGTGCTTTTGATGAATGCTGAAGCAAAAGTACGTCAAGGAAAGGATGGTGACGTTCCATTTAATCAGGTTCGTAGACGTGCAGCAATGCCTGAGTTGGAGGATGTGACAATCGATCAGATTATGGATGAACGTCGTATGGAACTTGCATTGGAATGGGGTGAACGATACAATGACCTGCGCCGTACAGGTAAGTTGAGCGAAGTATTAGGTCCTTTGGGATGGACTGCCGGAAAAGAATACTATCCGGTTCCTACCGCCCAGATTGATATATCTTCAACATTGGAAAACGAGCCGAAAGACGAATAATGGCTTATGCTTTTAGTAAAATAACTTTCAGGGGCTTAGCGTTGTAGACGTGAGGCTCCTGAAAGGATTGATAACAGATAAAATCTGTAGATACTTATGTGGAAATATTTTTGTGGCTTGTGTGTACTGTTCTTGCTTTCGTGCACATCGGCTAAAAAAGGAGAAAACTTAAGCATTACTGACCAGACAAGTACTCGTCCGGAATCTTTCCCTTCGGATAGTGCAATGCTGGATTATATACAAAAGGTACATTTTAATTATATGTGGGATGGAGCGGAAAAGACCTCAGGCCTGGCTCCTGAACGCATTCATCTGGATGGAAATTATCCCCAGAATGATTCTTCGGTAGTCACTACGGGAGGCAGTGGTTTCGGTATTGCCGGTATTCTGGTTGCTATCGACCGAAAATTTGTTTCTCGTGAAGATGGTGTGGAACGCCTGCATAAAATCGTTGATTACCTGACGCGTGCCGACCGTTTTCATGGGGTATGGCCTCACTGGCTTGACGGACCTACCGGTAAAGTAAAGCCTTTTGGATTGAAAGATGATGGAGGCGATTTAGTAGAGAGTTGTTTTGTGATGCAAAGTTTGCTCTGTGTTCGCCAGTATTTTGAAAATGGAACCTCTAGAGAGAAGGAACTTTGTGAAAAAATTAATAAATTGTGGCACGAAATGGAATTCGACTGGTATCAGAACGGGAAAGACGTTATTTACTGGCACTGGTCGCCCAATTATGGCTGGGAGATGAACTTCCCTCTTGAAGGCTACAATGAAGCTTTGATTGTTTATGTGCTGGCAGCATCTTCACCAACGCATCCGGTTCCTGCTTCTGCTTATCATAATGGATGGGCACGAGGAGGAAATATCAAGACATCGGCTGCTCCTTATGGATTGCCTCTGGAGTTGAAACATAATGGAGCCGAGGAACTGGGAGGTCCATTGTTCTGGGCGCATTATTCCTATATCGGATTGGATCCACGTAAAATTAAAGACCGTTATGCCGATTATTGGAATGTGGTACGAAATCATGCATTGTCTGATTACCGGTATTGTGTAGAGAATCCGAAGGGCTATAAAGGATATGGTGAAAATTGCTGGGGACTGACTGCCAGTTATTCTGTGAATGGCTATGCGGCACATTGTCCGGGTGAAAATGATTTAGGGGTGATTACTCCTACGGCTGCTTTGTCGAGTTTTCCGTATACTCCGGAAGAATCAATGCGTGCTTTGAAGTATTTTTATTCAAAGGGTGATACAATCTGGGGTACGTATGGTTTTTATGATGCCTTTTCGGAAACAGCGAACTGGACTGTACCTCACTATCTGGCTATAGATCAGTGTACGATTGCTCCAATGATAGAAAACTATCGTACCGGATTACTCTGGAACTTGTTTATGAGTTGTCCTGAAATTCAGGCTGGACTCAAGAATTTAGGTTTTGAAGTTAAAAAATGATTTATCTTAATAAGAAAGAAATAATGAAAAAGACAACATTCCTTTTGGTTACTTCTTTATGTGTGTCGGCTACTCTCTTTGCCGGAAATAAAAAATCGCTGTTGCCTAAAGACGAAGGTAACATGGATAAGTTCGTGACTGAACTGATGAGCAAGATGACTCTTCAGGAAAAGTTGGGTCAGTTAAACTTGCCTGTCACCGGTAATATTACAACAGGACAGGCTAAGAGTAGTGATGTGGCTGGGAAAATCAGTCGGGGAGAAGTAGGAGGCTTGTTCAACCTGAAAGGGGTGAAAGCTATCCGTGAAATGCAGGAGCTGGCTGTTGAAAAAAGCCGTTTGGGTATTCCATTGCTTTTTGGTATGGATGTAATTCATGGATATGAAACTGTATTTCCTATACCTTTGGCTCTTTCTTGTACGTGGGATATGGAGGCTATTGAAAAGTCTGCGCGTATTGCTGCCGTTGAAGCCAGTGCAGATGGTATCTGCTGGACTTTCAGCCCGATGGTGGATATTTGCCGCGATGCCCGTTGGGGACGTGTTTCGGAAGGTAATGGAGAGGATCCTTATCTGGGAGCTGAAATAGCCAAGGCAATGGTTAAAGGCTATCAGGGAGAAAAGATGGAAAGAAACGATGAGGTAATGGCCTGTGTAAAGCACTTTGCCTTGTATGGTGCCATCGAGGCCGGACGTGACTATAATACGGTCGACATGAGCCGTAACCGGATGTTTAATGAGTATTTTCCTCCTTATAAAGCTGCTGCTGAGGCGGGAGCTGGTAGCTTCATGAGTTCGTTTAATGAAGTAGATGGAGTTCCTGCTACTGCTAACCGCTGGCTGATGACGGATGTTTTGCGTAAACAGTGGGGATTTGATGGTTTCGTTGTTACCGACTATACGGCAATAGCTGAAATGGTGGATCATGGAATCGGAGATTTGCAGGAAGTATCTGCGCGTGCACTGAAGGCTGGAACCGATATGGATATGGTCGCTGATGGCTTTATCGGAACATTGGAAAAATCTTTGAAAGAAGGTAAAGTCAGCATGCAGGACATTGATACAGCTTGTCGCCGGATGCTGGAGGCAAAGTATAAGCTGGGTTTATTTAAGGATCCCTATAAATATTGTGACCTGAATCGTCCGGCTAAAGATATTTATAATGCAGAACACCGCGCTGAGGCACGTCGTATCGCTACCGAATCGTTCGTATTGTTGAAGAATGAAAATAATTTGTTGCCTTTGCAGAAAAAAGGTAATATCGCATTAATCGGTCCGTTAGCTGATACACGTACTAATATGCCAGGTACATGGAGTGTTGCTGCAACTCCGCAACGTTACAGTACGTTGCTCGAAGGATTGAAAAAAGCAGTGGGTAATCAGGCGAATGTACTTTATGCACAAGGCAGTAATTTGATGTACGATGCGGATTATCAGACTCGTGCTACCATGTTCGGTCGGGAAATTCCTCGTGGCAATGATAAGGAATTACTGGACGAAGCCTTGCGTGTTGCTTCACAGGCTGATGTCATTGTAGCCGCATTGGGAGAATCTTCTGAAATGAGTGGTGAATGCAGCAGTCGTACAAACCTGGAAATGCCGGATGCACAGCGTGACTTACTGGATGCTTTGTTGAAAACAGGTAAGCCTGTTGTGCTGGTTCATTTTGCGGGCCGTCCAACAGTCATGACTTGGGAACAGCAGCACGTTCCGTCTATTTTGAACGTCTGGTTTGGCGGAAGTGAGTCGGCCGATGCGATATGCGATGTTTTGTTTGGTGATGTTTGTCCGAGTGGAAAACTTACAGCAAGCTTTCCACAGAACGTGGGTCAGTTGCCTATGAATTACAACCATAAGAACACAGGTCGTCCGTTGGCTAAAGGCAAATGGTTTGAAAAGTTCCGCAGCAATTATATTGATGTATCGAACGATCCTTTATATCCATTCGGATTTGGTTTAAGCTATACAACATTTGCTTATTCCGACATGCAGTTGAGTGCTGACTCCATGAACAAGCAGAATGGGGAACTGACTGCTTCTATCACGGTTACCAATACGGGAAATTATGATGCAGATGAAGTTGTTCAGTTGTACATTCGTGATCTGGTAGGAAGTATTACTCGTCCGGTGAAAGAATTGAAAGGTTTCGAGCGTATACATTTAAAGAAAGGTGAAAGCAAGAAAGTATCTTTCAAGATAACTCCGGAGCTACTTAAATTCTATGATTACGATTTGAATTACGTTTGTGAACCGGGAGATTTTAATGTAATGATTGGTCCGAACAGCGAAGATGTATCGACATTGAAATTTGCCGTAACAGAATAATAAATAGCAAAAAGAGTTCATCCTTGGGGGGTGAACTCTTTTTGTTTTACTTTATCGGACCATGTGAATGGTCACTTCTCTTTTAGATGATTGACAGACTAAGTGAGATCTTTATTTATAAGATTGTTTGTAGATGTTCAATACTTCTTCGTCTGTAAGCGGACGTGGATCTAAGGTAAACAGACCACCCATTGTATCGCGTGCATTCTGAACCATTTTCGGAAGATCCTCTTCTTTCAATCCCCATTTGCTTAATTTGATATCGTCTACATGACATTCCTTTTTCATGCGTACCAATGCGTCGATGAAGTCGCTTGGACGATTACTCTTCTGCTGTGTCATGATATCCGCCATTTTCATATAACGCTTCATGCAGTCATTACGGAATGTTTCGAAATAAGCTTCACTCAGCGCAATTAATCCGGCTCCATGAGGTAATTCAGGATAGAAAGCACTCATGGCATGTTCCATAGAATGTTCGGAAGTACAGCTGGATGTAGCTTCTACCAGTCCGGCAAGTGTGCTGGCCCATGCTACTTTAGCACGTGCTTTTAAGTTCTTGCCGTCGTTTACGGCTACAGGAAGGTATTTGTAGAGTAAGCGGATAGCTTCCAATGCATAAAGATCACTGATTGGAGTTGCACAGTTGGCAATGAATCCTTCAGCTGCATGGAAGAAAGCATCGAATCCTTGATAAGCTGTTAGATGTGCCGGGATGGAGATCATTAATTCCGGATCGATGATGGAAAGAGTTGGGAAAGTGAGCGGGCAGCCAAAGCCTATTTTTTCTTGTTTTTCTTCGTTGGTAATTACAGCCCACGGATCAACTTCTGTTCCTGTTCCTGCCGTAGTAGGAATGGCAACAATGGGAAGTGCTTTGGTAACTGGACGTCCTTTGCCGGTTCCACCTGTTACGTAGTTCCAGAAATCTCCGTCATTGCATGCCATAACGGCAATAGCCTTGGCAGAATCTATGGTACTACCTCCACCTAATCCGATAATAAAGTCACAACCTTGTTCGCGACAGATAGCGGCAGCTTCCATTACATGCGATTTAATAGGATTGGGTAGAATTTTATCGTAAACGATAGATGCGACATCATTCTCTGTCAAGAAGCTGGTTACTTTATCTAAATATCCGTATTTTTTCATCGAAGTACCGCCTGAAATGATAATCATAGCTTTCTTTCCCGGAAGTATTTCTGTTGCTAACTTCTTTATCTCACCACATCCGAACAAGATTCTTGTTGGAATGTGCAAACTGAAAACAGGATTTGCGTTCATAATATTCACGTATTTAAAGTTTGTGTATTTCAAATATAGGTAATAATATGGTATATTGTGTATTAGAAATGTTAAATTTTACATATTTGACATATATGCATACATCGATGACATATGTATATACATATAAAATTTTTTATATGATTCACATCACTTGATAGTTGACATGATTGTCTGAGATGGATATATATTTATGGCGTGGTAATATTACCTTTGTACACGTTCGGATAGAACGTTAAATAAAGGTAGTTTATGAAAAAATATATTTTAATAATGAGTATTGGAGTTCTGTTCTTTCTATGCGGATGTCATAGAGAGAAATCCAATATCGATTTTTCGGATCATGCTGCAACTTTATTAGATAGTACACTGGCATACTATAAAGTTCCTGACCGGAATTTATTTTATGAAACGTTTCCTAAGCGTGACGGTGATCTGGTAACCTATTTGGCAGGAGCTGATACTATACGCAAAAATAGGGTAGCTTATTTATGGCCTACTTCAGGAATGTTTTCTGCTCTAAATGCTTTATTGGAAACTACAGGAAACCAGAAATACGAGCAGATGATTCAATCTGTGATTTTACCGGGACTTGAATGCTATTATGATTCATTGCGTGTGCCTGCTTGTTATCAGTCTTATCTTACAGAAAGTGGAAAGGCGGATCGTTTTTATGATGATAATCTTTGGTTGGGATTGGATTTTCTGGATTTATACAAACAAACAGGTGATAGCGCCTGTTTAGCTTTAGCTCGAAATATTTGGAGTTTTATAGAAAGTGGTTGTGATTCTATTTTGGGAGGTGGAGTTTATTGGTGCGAACAAAAAAAGGAATCGAAGAATACTTGTTCGAATGCTCCGGCTGTAGTACTGGCTTTGAAGTTATATTCTGTAACGAAGGAGAAGCATTTTTTCGAGATGGGTCAGAAGTTGTATGATTGGACAAAGGAGAAGTTGCAGGATCCTTCCGATTACCTTTATTATGATAATCTAACATTGGATGGTCAGGTAAATAAAACCAAGTTTCCATATAATGCGGGACAAATGTTGCAAGCTTCCGTCTTATTATATAATCTGACAAAGCAGAATTCTTATTTGGAGGAAGCACAACGGTTGGCTTCGGCTTGTAGCCAGTATTTTTTTGAAAATTTTGTGTCGGATGACAAGAAGTCGTTTAGGGCAATAAAAAATGGTAATATTTGGTTTGTAGCTATTATGTTGAGAGGATTTGAAGAACTTTATAAAGTGGATCATAATCCTGTTTATTTGAATGATTTTAGGAATACCTTGCAATATATGTGGGCACATAATGCTAATCATAATAGACTGTTTGAAGATGATTGCTTTGTGGAAAAGAAAAATGAAAATAAGGAAACAAAGTGGTTGCTTACTCAGGCTGCGATGATAGAAATGTATGCAAGACTGGCAAGAATAAAATAAATATATTATAAAAAAATAGTTATGAAAAACACGATTAGTTTGAAAAGTGTATTGTTGTGTACGCTTATGGGAGCTAGTTTCATTGCAGAGGATGGTTATGCTTCTTCGTTGGCAGAAGTACTTCCTGTGGCTGTACGTGAAAGTACTCAACAATATGTGTCGCAACGTCCAGAGTTTTCTAAGCGCTTGTTTCATTCAAAAGCTGTTGAGGCTAAGATACAAGAAGTAAAGGAATTATTGACCAATCCTTATTTAAGATGGATGTTTGAAAATTGCTTTCCCAATACTCTTGATACGACTGTACATTATCGTACGCAAGATGGTGATGATGATACATTCGTATATACAGGTGATATTCATGCCATGTGGTTGCGCGACTCTGGAGCCCAAGTGTGGCCCTATGTAGATTTTGCTAATGAGGATCCAGAACTGAAAAAGATGTTACGAGGTGTGATCCTTCGCCAATGGAAATGTATCAATATTGATCCTTATGCGAATGGCTTTAATGATGGTCCGGTTGGGGGAGAATGGATGAGTGATAAAACGGATATGAAGCCTGAGCTTCATGAACGTAAATGGGAAATAGACTCTTTATGCTATCCTTTGCGTCTGGCTTATCACTACTGGAAGGTTACGGGTGATACTTCTGTTTTTGGCGATTTATGGATGACAGCAATTCAAAATATATTGTCTACATTCAAAGACCAGCAACGTAAAGATGGGCGTGGCTCATATTCTTTCCAAAGAAAAACGGAACGTGCCTTGGATACTATGACGAATGATGGATGGGGAAATCCAGTGAAGCCTGTAGGTTTGATTGCTTCTTCTTTCCGTCCTTCTGATGATGCTTCTACTTTCCAGTTCCTTATTCCCTCTAATTTCTTTGCTGTAACTTCGTTAAGGAAAGCAGCCGAAATATTAGAGCAGGTTAATAAAAAAACGGATTTGGCTAAACAATGTACAGACTTGGCTAATGAAGTTGAAGGTGCTTTGAAAAAATACGCAATCTATAATCATCCTAAGTATGGAAAGATTTACGCTTATGAAGTGGACGGATTTGGAAACTATCTGTTGATGGATGATGCGAATGTTCCTAGTTTGCTTGCAATGCCTTATTTGGGCGATGTAGATATAAATGATCCTATTTATCAGAATACTCGTCGTTTTGTCTGGAGTGAAGATAATCCTTACTTCTTTAAAGGGAAAGCGGGTGAAGGTATAGGTGGTCCTCACATTGGTTATGATATGGTATGGCCTATGAGTATCATGATGAAAGCTTTTACTAGTCAGGATGATAATGAAATTCAGTCGTGCGTAAAAATGTTAATGAGTACGGACGCTGGTACAGGTTTTATGCATGAGTCTTTCCATAAAGATAATGCAGAAAAGTTTACGCGTCCTTGGTTTGCATGGCAGAATACGTTGTTTGGAGAATTGATTCTGAAACTCATTGCTGATGGAAAATTGGATGTATTGAATGGCATAAAGTGATAAGATAAATAGGTGTATTTTTCTCTTATTTGTCTTATATCTAAAGCATTATAGAATATGCATAACTTTAAATCAATAAAAATGAATACTAATTTAAAAATGTTAGCTGCTCTGGCGGCCATTACATTAACCTCTTCTGCTACTACTCTTTATGCTACAGAGAGTAGTTCTGCAGCAGTATCACAACAGGCTGCGATGACAGTCAGAGGAAATGTAAAGGATGTAAATGGAGAGCCGTTGATAGGAGTCAGCATTTCTGTGAAAGGTAGGTCGGGACAGGGAACTGTTACCGATATCGATGGTAATTTTACTCTTCAGTGTGAAAAGGGAAGTGTGTTGTCTTTTTCTTACATTGGTTATAAAACAACAGAAATAAAGGTTGCAAATAGATCCGATCTGATGGTAACCTTGAAAGAAGATACCGAACAGCTGGATGAAGTAATCGTAATTGGATATGGTACTACTACTCGTAAAAGTGCAGTGGGATCTGTCAGCCAGGTTAAGTCTGAAGCCATCACCAAGCGTCCTGTTGCAAATGTGACACAAGCTTTGCAGGGTGCAGCTCCGGGTGTTATTGTCCAGCAGACAAGTTATAACCCTAATGATAACAAAACGAACTTTAATATTCGTGGTATCAGTACCCTGAATGATAATAGTCCGTTGATTGTTATTGATGGTATCGTATCTGATAGTGGTAGCTTCAATAAGTTGAACCCTAACGATATCGAGAACATCTCTGTATTGAAGGATGCAGGTACTGCAGCTATTTACGGATCACGTTCGGCAAATGGTGTAATTGTAGTAACTACTAAAACTGGTAAGAAAAATGAAAAGCCGACCGTTCGTTTAAGTGGTTCTGTTGGATGGCAGAATCCTGATATTCTGTTCTCTCCGGTTGCTGGATGGCAGAATGCAACGTTAACCAACTTGGCTTACACCAATGTGGGAAGTGATCCTAAATTCACTCCGGAACAGATTCGTGATTTGGCTGCTCATGAGAGTGAAGAAAGTTGGTTTTACGATCAAATTATGCGCACAGCGTTACAGCAAAATTACAACTTAAGTGTATCTGGAGGTTCTGCCAATACTACTTATATGGTTTCTATGGGATATTTTGATCAGGAAAGTAACTATGTCGGCAATAAAAATTTTGGAGTAGAACGTTATAACTTCCGTACAAATATCAATACAGAAGTGGGGCGCTTTAAATTGAACGCAATTCTGGCATATACGCGTAATAATAGTATCAGTACGACGGGTGGTAGTTTGGAAATTGATGCAGAACGTGTTCCTACTTATTACTATTACAAGATGAAATCGGCAGATGGTCGTTATCTGTTGAATGATATCTTGTCAGAATTTAATCCTCTTGGATCGTTGGAAGCAGGTGGATATAATAAGTATCGTAATAATTATTTGAATGCAAATGTTTCTGCAGAAATGAAGATTATCGACGGCCTTTCTCTGAAGGGAGTTGTGGGAGCAGATGTTATCAACGATACACGTTTTACGAGAAATAATGCTGTAGCATATTATGCAAGTGAAGATGCTACTACTCCAAGACCGGTTAATTTGGCTAACAATAAGTCAAGTAACTGGAATAGTGATGCGTATCTGATCAATACCCAACTGTTGTTGAATTACAATAAAACGTTTGGTAAGCATACAGTAAGTGGATTGTTGGGTGTGACGAACGAATCGTATACTTATACTGCGAATGAAATAGAAAAAAAGTATGTTGATCCTGATCTGGGTATCGCTACAGATACTACTACAGGAGAAGCCGGTAACATTACAGGAAAGACTTCTGTTGATGATACCAACCGTACCAGCCTTACCTCTTTCTTAGGTCGTGTCGGATATTCTTATGCTGATAAGTACTATGGTGAATTTAGTTTCCGTTATGATGGTTCATCTAAATTCCACAAAGATTATCGATGGGGTTTCTTCCCTTCTGTTTCTTTAGGATGGCGTTTGTCTGAAGAAAACTTTATGGATTTCTATAAAGAAAAAGTCGGTGATTTGAAACTGCGTACTTCATTTGGTATCTTGGGTAGCCAGGCTATCGGTACTTATGACCGTTTTACAACTTATACCGTATACGATAATAATTATGCTTATGGTAATTCGGTTGTTTCAGGAACTGGTTTCGCCTTAGGATTGAATGATTTGACATGGGAAAAAACAAAAACATTTAATATTGGTGTTGATGCTTCATTCTTCAAGAATCAGTTGAATGTAACATTCGATTATTTCTACAAACGTACAACTGATATTTTGATGAAGCCTATAGTTCCTACCGTTTTTGGAACAGATATGCCTATGGATAATATTGGTGAGATGCAGAACCAAGGATGGGAAATCGGTATCAATTATAACGTACGCACAGGACAAGTTCAACATGGATTTAGTTTCAATTTAAGTGATTCTTATAATAAGGTCTTAACTTATCCAGGTCACGAACAGATTACAACAGTTAATGAATTGGAACGTATTATTCGTGAAGGTGTACCTTTGAACTCTTACTATGGTTATAAGACCGATGGTTATTTCCAGAGCTATGAAGAAATTGAAGCTTCTGCTATTCCTGTTGGAGGTAAGGTTCAGCCGGGTGATGTGAAATTTGTAGATAGAAATAATGATGGTGTGATTGACTCAAAAGACCGATACATTTTAGGTAACGCATTCCCGCGGTATACATTCGGATTCACTTATAACTTGTCTTGGAAAGGACTTGATTTCAGTATGTTCTGGCAGGGAGTTGGAAAACGTGATATGATGTTGCGTGGTGAATTGATTGAACCATTTCATGAAAATTATTCATATAATATATTCAAACATCAGCTGGATTTCTGGACTCCGACAAATACGGATGCAACCTGGCCTCGTCTAGCAGCTCCAGGTTCTGACTCGAATAAAAATAATTATAAAACTGGT
This sequence comes from Bacteroides sp. CAG:443, assembly GCA_000432735.1. Taxonomy (GTDB): domain Bacteria; phylum Bacteroidota; class Bacteroidia; order Bacteroidales; family Bacteroidaceae; genus Phocaeicola. The sequence goes on along the minus strand of FR887791.1, from coordinate 35,457 downwards.
TCTGACATGCAGATTCTTGATGGTAAATATATGCGTTTGAAGAATGTTGTAATAGGATATACATTCCCTAAGACTTGGTCAAAAAAGATCGGCATGGAAAAGCTTAGAGTGTATGTAAGTGGCGATAACTTGCTGACATTTAGTAACAATAGCTTTATCGATCCTGAATCTACTGAGTTCGACTCTAAAATGTCAGCCGGAGGCGCAAACAGTGGACGTTCTTATCCGACATTGCGTTATTATGGCTTTGGTATTGATGTAGAATTTTAATAGTGTGATTTTATGAAATTAAAAACATATATGCTGTATGTTGTAAGTGCAGTATTGCTATTGTCTGCTTGCAATGGCATGGAAAATGTACCTACAAATAAATTTACCGATAACAGTTATTGGACATCGGAGGCAAAAGCACAGAATGTGGTTAATATGGCGTACAGCCAGATGTATGATGCTGGGAAAATGTGGTCGGATGAAAGTTTGAGCGATAATGTAATAGATGGTCGTACGGTAACCGATCAGCGTGCTATTCGTAAGGGACAGGCTACTCCTTCTGTTGGCGTTTTTTCAAGTGAATGGCAAAGTTTGTATGGAGGAATTAAGACTTGTCATGTTTTTCTAGATAAAGTAGACTTGATTCCTAACATGAATCCTTCTGCAAAAGCTCGTATGATAGCAGAAATTCGCTTTATCCGTGCTGCAATTTATTTCCGTCTGGTTAATTTTTATGGTGATATTCCGTTCTTTACAAAGGATATTACATTGGATGAGGCTAACACAATAAGTCGTACTCCTGCTGCTACAGTTTTGCAGTTTATCCATGATGAATTGGAAGATATTAAAGATGATCTGCCAATTAATACTGCTTTATCGGCAGACGAACAGGGTAAAATTACAAAAGGTGCAGTAAGCATGTTGCAGGCACGTGTGTACCTGATGGAAGGAAACTGGGATAAAGTAATTACCTATACAGATAATCTGATCAACAATCAGGGCGAATATGGAACTTATGATTTGTTCCCTTCTTACCGCGGATTGTTTGAAGAAGAGAATGAGCATAATCAGGAAGTAATCTTGGATCGTTCGTATGTAAAGAAACTTTTGACTTGGGGAGATATGGTCGATATGGCTCCGTTGAGTGTAGGAGGTAGAACAATTAACCGTGTTCCTCAGCAGTCGTTGGTTGATAGTTATATCATGCTGAACGGTAAGAGAATCGATGAAGCTGGTAGTGGTTATACTGCAGATTATCCATATGCCAACAGAGATCCACGTATGACAGCCACAATTGTATATGATGGCTATGATTGGAGTGGTAATGTAAATGATGGTAGTGTAGGAACTGTTATACATGTCGATCCGAGTACTTCAACCACTGTCGATAAGTATGTATATGGTAGTAATAACACGGCTACTGGTTACTATGTACGTAAGTATTATAGCCCACAGGATGCTGGTGATTTGAATTCAGGTCTGAATATCATTACAATGCGTTATGCAGATGTATTGTTAATGTATGCTGAAGCAAAATTCGAGAAAGGTGAATTTACGAAGGATATCTGGGATATGACAATTAAGCGTATCAGAGAGAGAGCTGGATTTACTGATGCGGGTGCATTGGAATACCCTTCTCTTTCTACGGATGATATGAGACAATTAATCCGTAATGAACGTCGTTGTGAATTGGCAATGGAAGGATTGAGATGGTTCGATATCAAGCGTTGGAAAGCTGGTTCAGAATATTTGAATGGTGATGTGAATGGAGCTACTTTTGAACGTGTAGGCACAATTCGTGTAGACTCTTATAGCTTTAATGAACAAAGAGACTATTTGTGGGCTGTACCTCAGACTCAGATCGACTTGAACCATAATTTGGCTCCAAATAATCCGGGATATGCTAATTGATTAACTTTGAATTTTTAAATACTTATAATGATGAAACCAAGATTTTTTTATGTGTTTGTAATGTGCCTGACGGTGTTGTTTTCTACGTCATGTACTAAAGATATGGAATATAAGGATGTACAAGTTAGTCCTGTAACTCAACTGTATGAACCTACCGATGGTCAGAGTGTAACATTGGTTGCTTCATCTACCGCTTCACTTTTCTTTGAGTGGGCTGCAGCTAAAGCAGAAGACAGTGGCTCGCCATTGTATGAAGTTGTTTTTGATAAAGTGGATGGTGATTTCTCAAATCCGGTTTATCGTGTTGTTGCCGATAACAATGGAGTTCGTAGTTATGCTACAATCACTCATAAAGTATTGGATAAAATTGGAAAAGCAGCCGGTATTAATGGTGGCGAAACTGGTACTTTAAAATGGACCGTTGTTGCTTCCAGAGGATTAAATTCAGCAATGGCTACTGAATCAAGAACTCTTACTATTACTTGTCTGAAAGGATTTACTGAACTGCCTAATCAGGTTTATTTAACTGGTGAAGCAACTGAAGGCGGAACTGATATAACAAAAGCAGTACCGTGTTCTATGCCAAATGAATTAGGTGTATTTGAAGTATTTACTAAACTGGAAGAAGGTAAGTCTTATCGATTGGTTGATAATAACTCTGCTGATGCTAAATCTTATTATGTAAATGAAAGTGGCGTTATCATCGAAGGCCAAGGTGAAACAACTGTCAGCAAGGGAGGTATCTATCGTATTGTATTTGACTTTACAACAGCTTCTGTTAAGATGACTGAAATTCAGAGCTTAGGATTCTTCTTCTGTCCAAGTAATGAGGTTACTTTTGAGCTGCCTTATAAAGGCAATGGCGTATTCGAAGGTGAATCTGTCATCGAATTCAAACAGGAAAGTTGGGGTAGAGACCAGCGTTATAAATTCTTGATGACATATGCCGATGGTACAACTCAGATGTGGGGAACTAAGAATACTACAGATAGTAATCCGGGAGAGGCTGCTGCAGATGATCCGTATTTCTATATAACTGAAACTGCCAATAACCAGTGGGATCAGAAATGGAAATTGAACAATGAATTCGATGGAGCTGCCGATGGAGCAAATCCGGGAGCTGTTACTCGAGTTTCTGTTATTTTCTCTGGAGATAATTATACACATCATGTAGAACTTGTTAAGTAATTGAGCTATGAAATATAGGTGGTTATTACTCTTTTTTATTACAGGAATGCTTTTTGCTTCCTGTAGTAAAATTGAAGATGAATATGTATACGATACTGGTTATGCAATAGATTGGAGTGCGGCTGCTGATAGTGCCAGCTCTACTTTACCAGATCGTTTTTGGAATGAGGAAGGATACTTTAATTATCAAAATGATGGTAATGATACTGGATTTCAGTATTGGCCTCAAGCACAAGCTATGGATGTAATTATTGATGCTTACTTGCGTAGCGGAAATGCTAAATATTCAGATCTGTTTACTCCATGGTATGAAGGGATAAAAGTAAAAAATGGAGGTTCCTATTGGAATAATTTTTATGATGATATGGAATGGATTGCCCTTACTATGGTCCGTTTATATGAAACTACTCAAGATGAAAAATACTTGAATACTGCCAAAGAATTATGGGGCTATATTGAAGGTGGCTGGAATGAAGAATATGGCGATGGTGGTGTAGCATGGAGAGCTGACCAGCCATGGAGCAAAAATGCATGTTCAAATGGTCCGGCAGCTTTGTTGGCAATGCGTTTGTATACTGTAACAAAGGATGAAGCCTATAAGAACTGGGGCGTCAAGATTTATGCATGGTTGCGTGAAAATCTATTTAATAAAGCTACTGGAGCTGTTTATGATAATTTGAATGGTGAAAGTGGAGAAATCAGTACCCTTTTATTTACTTACAATCAAGGCACTTTCTTGGGAGCTGCTCACGAATTGTATAAAGCTACAGGTGATGCTACTTATTTAAAGGACGCACGTAAAGCTGCTTATTTCTGCATTAGTGATCCTGATCTGATTGATACTGGAAACAATGTACTGGATAGTGAAGGTGCTGGCGATGGTGGATTTTTCAGAGGCATATTTATCCGTTACTTTGTTAAGTTAATCATGGAGCCTGATTTGGATGAACTTTATCGTAAGAAATTTGAAACTTTCTTTAGTAATAATGCAGATATTTTGTGGCGTAAAGGTGTAAATAAGTTGGATATTTTATTTGGAACCAATTGGACTACATCTGCTCTTGGAACTACCGAGTTGGGCGCACAGACTAGTGGATGTGCTCTTATAGAGGCGAGAGCGTTGTGGGGCAAATAATTGAAGATACTGTGTTTTAAAGATGGTGAGGTATTGAAATCTTGATTTAAATCTCTTTTGTAACTTTTTCTATTTTCATCTTTTGATATAGAAAAAGGTTACAAAGGGGATTTAGTTATTAAACCTGAAAGATAATTTTAAATCGGTAGTTGAAAAGCACTTTGTCTTATGATTGGGAGATAATATTTTTATTCCTTACTGAAAGCAAACAGTGCATATATAAATGGGGTAAAATGTTGCAACTGTTTAATAATCAATGATTTTAACTTATTTGGTAGATGCCATGGAAATGTAGGTTTAAACATTAAACATATGATTGTTTGTTGTCCATATGTATGGTAAGGAGATCTTTATTTTTTATTGTTTACCATTGGCATCATAAAATTTGATGATAAATTTACTTATTGGTTATAGACAGATTGTAAAGTTAAAAACGGCTAATTCATTTAAATAGTAAATAGGTATTTATAATTATACTTGGGACATAAAGACTATACTTCTTGTAAGTTATGTCTGGATGTCAAAATCATAAACTCATCGTATAGAATGTTTGAGTCTGGAGCATGGGGCTTTATTCATTAGTCGAAATTTAAATCATGGAATTCTATGAAAAAACGAATATTATTATTAGGATTTTTGGGGATACTTTGTAGTAGTATCCATGCGCAGCAGAGGACTATTGATATCCAGTCTCCTGATGGTAAACTTAAGGTTGTCGTTGATTTAAAAGAAAAACTATATTATTCTGTTATTTCTCAGAATGATACTATTCTTAAGAATTGTACTTTATCAATGACTTTATCTAATGATATTTTGGGTAGACAGCCACATCTCCAGAGCTTTAAGAAAGGGAAAATAGATAAAGAAACACTACGTCCTGTCCCATTAAAGAATGCGTCTGTTAGGAATTACTGTAATACGCTTCGTATGAATATGAAGGGTAAGTATGCTATTGAATTTAGAGTTTATGATAATGGGGTTGCTTATCGCTTTGTTACGGAAAGGAAGAATCAGCTCGAAGTAGTGGGAGAAGAGTTTACTGTGCATTTCCCAGCTAATTATCTGGCTCATTTATCAAAGACTTCCAGTTTCAAGACTTCCTATGAGAATCCGTATTCTCATGTAAGAACATTGGATTATCATTCATCCGACGAAATGAGTTATCTCCCTATATTATTAGAGAGTCCTCAAGGATATAATATATTGATCTCAGAGGCAGACTTGGATGATTATCCTTGCATGTTTTTGAAAGGTACAGACGATAATGGGTTGACTGCTGTTTTCCCAAGATATCCATTAGAGTTTGGAGAAGATGGGGATCGTAGCGTAAAGATTCTGAAGGAAGCTGATTATATTGCTAAGACAGAAGGAAAACGAACTTTCCCATGGCGCTTTTTTGTAATTTCTTCCGATGATAAAGATATAGTACGAAATGAAATGGCTTATAATCTATCTTCTCCTTGTGAGTTAGAAGATTATAGTTGGGTGAAACCAGGACAGGTAAGCTGGGAATGGTGGAACGGAGCTACACCTTATGGGCCTGATGTAAACTTTGTATCTGGTTTTAATATGGATACTTATAAATACTTTATCGATTTTGCTGCTAAATATCATATCCCTTATATTTTAATGGATGAAGGTTGGGCTTTGGACACGCGTGATCCGTATACACCGAATCCGAAAGTCAATGTGCATGAAATTATTCGTTATGGAAAAGAAAAAGGAGTAGGGGTCTTATTGTGGCTTACTTGGCTTACTGTAGAGAATCATTTTGATGTGTTTAAAACTTTTTCTGATTGGGGAGTAGCTGGTATTAAGATTGATTTCATGGATCGCAGTGACCAATGGATGGTAAACTATTATGAACGAGTGGCTAAAGAAGCTGCAAAATATCACTTATTGATCGACTTTCATGGAGCGTTCAAGCCTGCAGGTCTGGAATATCGTTATCCTAATATTTTGTCATACGAAGGTGTACGTGGTATGGAACAGATGGGAGGATGCTATCCGGACAATAGTCTGTACTTACCTTTTATGCGAAATGCGGTAGGTGCGATGGATTATACTCCCGGGGCTATGATTAGTATGCAACCTGAGGTTTATAGATCAGAACGTCCGAATTCTGCCAGTATTGGTACTCGGGCCTATCAGCTTGCTCTTTATGTTGTGTTTGAAAGTGGAGTTCAAATGTTGGCTGATAATCCAACGTTGTATTATCGTAATCCAGATTGTACAGAATTCATTACGAAAGTTCCTGTAACATGGGATGAAATAAAAGTATTGGATGCGAAGATTGGTGAATATGTAGTGCTTGCCAGACGGAAAGGTGATAAATGGTTTATCGGTGCTATCTGTAATGGAAAGGAAAAAACTCGTACTTTTACTTTGTCTTTTGATTTCTTGGATAAGCATAAAACTTATCGGATGATTTCATTTGAGGATGGTATAAACGCAGATAGGCAAGCTATGGATTATCGTAGAAAAGAACGAGAGGTTAGTAGTTCTGATAAATTAGATATTACATTGGTACGTAATGGTGGATGGGCTGCCGTATTGGAATAAATTTTATTATGTAAAAAGCTATGAAAACAAAAATGTTAGTTAGGTATTTTTATCTGGGAATTACTTTTATCACTTTAACCTGTAGTAGTATAAATGCGCAGGATCGTGATTTTGGGGGCTTAAATCGTTATGCTCAAGAAAATAAAAATATAACCATTTCCGGAAAGCCTGTAAAAGTAGTCTTTATGGGAAACTCTATAACAGAAGGTTGGGTAAATTGTCATCCTGCTTTTTTTACTGATAATGGCTATGTAGGACGTGGTATAAGTGGACAAACTTCTTATCAATTCTTGTTACGTTTTCGGGAAGATGTCATTAAGCTATCGCCCTCATTGGTTGTTATCAATGCTGGAACTAATGATGTAGCGGAAAATACTGGTGCCTATAATGAAGAATATACTTTCGGTAACATTCTATCGATGGTAGAGTTGGCCAAAGCACATAAAATAAAAGTTATCCTGACCTCTACATTGCCTGCAGCCTCTTTCGGTTGGAATCCATCTATTAAAGATGCGAAAGCTAAAATAGCTTCTCTGAATGCACGAATTAAAGCTTATGCTCATGAGCACAAGATTCCTTATGTGGATTATTACGAAAAGATGGTGTATGGAGATAATGGAGCTTTGAATCCTAAGTATACTAAAGATGGGGCTCATCCCACAGCAGAGGGATACGACGTTATGGAAGTATTAATAAAAGAAGCTATTGACAAAATATTGTAGTGTAACCTGACGAATATTCGTTTTGCATCATCTCAGATAAAGTTTGCTATTGTAGTAGAGGGCATTTTTCCGATAGGTGTAACAATATTACAAAAGAAGAATATAATGAAAAATGTTATTTTAGTCTCGATAATTTCTCTCATGTTTTTTACGAGTTGTGAGAGCTCCGGTAAATTGACTGACTATGTCAATCCATTACTAGGAAGTGCTACGTTATGGGATAAGAAAGATTTGGGATATGAGCGTCATAAAAAAAGTAGAACTTGGGGAGCGGAAACTTATCCTGGGACAACTTTACCTAATGCGATGGTTCAGGTGAGTCCAGTAACACAATTTCGGAGTGGGTCTGGTTATCAATATGAAGATAGTGTGATTTATGGATTTTCTCATACCAACAAAGGTCATTGGAATTTATTGCATGTGCCGATAATGCCTGTCGTAGGTGATGTTACTCCCAGTGACTATTGCTCGTCTTTTAGTCATCGGAAAGAAACGGCACGTCCGGGATATTATCAGGTTTATTTGGACCGATATAAGGTAAATGTTGAACTTACAAGTACCTTGCGATGTGCTTATCATAAATATACGTTTAGTGAGGAAGATGATAAATCTGTATTGGTGGATATTTGTCGGTCAAATAATAAAGTAACCGACTGGCATATAGAAAAGTCAGGAGATAAAGTCTTTACGGGATATCAGGCTGGAGAAGGCAAAATTTATTTTTACGCGACAACGAATTATGCCATAAAGGATGTTGCCATGCTCAAGGATGACAAACATGAAGTGGCTTTGGTAAAGTTTATCAATAGCAAAGGTAAAAAGCCGTTGGAATTGAAGATTGGATTTTCTTTTGTCAGTATTGAAAATGCAAAAATGAATCTTGAATATGAGATGTTTCATAAAGATTTTGCACAGGTTGCTCGTGAGGCGGATTATACTTGGGAGAAACTTTTGTCGAAGATACAAGTTTCAGGTGGAACAGAGCGTGAAAAGAAACTCTTTTATTCCTGTCTATATCATGCTTTCAAATGGCCTGCTTTACGAAGTGATGTAAACTTTGAATATACCGACATTAAAGGGAATGTGGTTAATAATGGATTCAACTATTATACTAATCCGTCATTCTGGGATGATTATCGTAATAAGTTAGTTTTGTTGGAAATGTTGTCGCCGGAGGTAACGACAGATGTAATTAAGTCTATTATAGATAAAGGAGAAAAGAGTAATGGGTACATGCCAACGTTCTTTCATGGAGATCATGCCTCTACTTTTATCTCAGGAAGCTGGTTGCGTGGATTGCATAATTTTGATTTGAAAAGAGCATATAAGTTAATTTTAAAGAATGCTACTGTTCCGGGTGAAGGAGGACGTCCTTATTTGGATGAATATATCAAACGTGGATGGATTGCAGAGAAAGATACAGTTAATGTCCCTACGCAAGATGAATATAAAGGTGCTGTAACTAAAACGGTAGAATATGCTTATGATGATTATGCAGTAGCTCTTGTTGCAAAAGAACTGGGTGATCAAAAGAATTATAACATGCTGATGAAGCGTACAGAAAACTATAAAACTCTTTTTGATCCAAGTACAGGCTTTTGGCGTGGGAAAATTGAAGATGGAAGTTGGATTACAGATTTTGATCCATATTATCCGTATTATCAGTATATGTATCGTGAAGCCAATGCTTGGAATGCTTTGTTCTTTGCTCCTCATGATCCTGAGGGAATGATAAAACTTTATCCTAACAATAAGGCTGTTGAGGATAAGTTGGATTCCCTTTTTACCGAACCATGGCGTGGATATGAGGTGGATAATATGACTGGATTTATTGGAAATTATTGTCATGGAAACCAACCGGGACATGGTATTCCTTATACTTATTACTTTATTGGAAAACAAGAGAAGGCACAAGCAATACTTGATTCCTTGATGGAGCATTATTATGATATGGGTAAGGACAAATTAGCATATGCTGGCATGGATGATGCTGGAGAAATGTCTTCATGGTATGTGTTTAATGCGATTGGTCTCTATACATATTCTCCTGCTGATCCAGATTATATTATTACAGTTCCGTTGTTTGACAAAGTAAAGTTTTATTTAAACGATAAACCTTTTACCATTGTCAAGCAGGGGAAGGGAAGAAAGATTCGTGAGATAACATACGACAATAAAGTAATAAACGGATACTTTATATCTCATGAGCAGCTACAGAAAGGAAAGAAACTTGTTATTACTGTTGAGTGAAATTTTATAAAAGGTAGTTATGAAAAAGACTTTAACAACTCTATTGATGCTATGTTTATATTTGGGGGCATTCGCTCAAAAAGACATAGCTTATTGGAACAAAATGGCTAATGGTACGTCAGAAGCACTTATTAAACATTTTTGGGGAGCTAGTTTTAAAGGTTATGAAAAACGCTATTATTTCAATTATGGTAGTGATCTTTCAGATTTGTCAACAAATAATTATTGGCCACAGGCACATGCCATGGATGTCTTGGTCGATGCATATATGCGTACCGGAGAATCACGGTATAAAGATTTGTTTCCTCTGTGGTGGGAAGGAATGCCTCAATACAACTTTGCCGGTAAAATGAATCCTAAAGATCCGTGGTGGAATGTTTTTGTCGATGATATGGAGTGGATTGTATTGGCTCAAATAAGAATGTTTGAAAGCACTGGAGAGAAAAAGTATATAGCAAAGGCAAGACAAATATATGATGACTGGATTTGGCCTACATGGGGACCAGAAGATGAAGCTCCTTGGTATGGAGGAATTACTTGGAAAACTGATGTGGCAAAATCAAAAAATGCTTGTTCAAATGGCCCAGCTGCTTTAATTGCTGCTCGTCTTTACTCTTTTTACGATCAGGCTCAATTTAACGATGGAAAGATAAAAAATAGCTATTTAAATGAAGCCATTAAAATCTATGTTTGGGAAAAGAATTATTTGTTCGACCGTAAAACAGGAGCTGTCTATGATCATATGAATGGTAAAGGTGAGGTTCAGAAGAAATGGATATTTACTTATAACATTGGAACTTTCTTGGGGGCTGCTCATGAGCTTTATAAAATAACAGGTGATAAACAGTACTTAAATGATGCTATAAAGGCTGCAAATTTTGTAGTGGATCAGTTGTCGCAGAATAACGGAGTTTTGTCTGATGCGGTAAGTGGGGATGGAGGATTATTCCATGGAATTTTTTTCCGTTATTTTGTTAAGTTGATCAATGATCACTCTGTTGATTATGCAGATAGAAAGAAGTTTCATGAGTATATTACTCGTTGTGCCACTGTGATGGCTACTCAAGGCATTAATCCCAATACAATGTTATATGGAGGACGGTGGAGAAAAGCTCCTGCCGATAATGATCGGGTTGGCTTGACAGCTCATTTAACCGGCTGTATGTTGATGGAAGCGATGTGTGTATTGCAGCCTCTATAATTTTATGAAGTGGTTACCATAGCGTTTTATGGGGAACAGATACGTTGTACTAAATATCTGTTTTAGTGCTAAAATGTTAGTTTGTAATTTATTTGTTATCGAGTAATAACTATACTAAATAATTGGGATGATGAATTTAAAGATTGTTGGAGTTATAGGAATGTTATGTTTTGCAGGAAGCCTATTTGCGCATAACGTCAAAATGAAAAAAGAAGTGATGGTGGGTGAGGGAATTGCTAAATTTGTGCCACAAGGCTTTAATTTAAAGCAAATGCCTTCTTTCGCCTTAAAAGCAGAGCCTCAGGAAAAAGGTATGTTACCTTCAAACTGGCGCCTTTACCCTGTAATGGAAAAGAAGAAAGGACATGCCAGCGCTTATTTGGATGTACCTCAAGGTACCAGCCTTTATGGTGGCGGTGAGGTCACTGGGCCGTTGTTGCGAAACGGACAAAGTATTAAGTTGTGGAATACAGATTCAGGTGCATATAGTGTTGATAACGGAAAACGTTTGTATCAGTCACATCCTTGGGTTATGGGAGTTCGTCCGGATGGGACCTCTTTTGGCATTTTGTTTGATACGCCATACAAAGCAGAGCTGACGACTACTGATGAGCGTATTAGCTTCGAAACAGAAGGAGAATTGTTTCGTGTTTTTGTGATAGATAGAGAGTCTCCACAGGCAGTTATAAAAGGGTTAGCCGAACTTATCGGTACGATGCCTATGGTTCCACGTTGGGCTTTAGGTTATCAACAGTGTCGATTCTCTTATACGCCAGCCAGTCGTGTGATTGAGGTTGCAGATACTTTCCGCATCAAACGTATTCCTTGTGATGTGATGTGGATGGATATTGATTATATGGATGGCTATCGCATTTTTACATTCAATCCTAAAACATTTCCAGACCCTGCTGCTTTGAATCGAGACCTTCATATCCGTGGCTTTCACTCTGCATGGATGATAGATCCGGGTGCTAAGGTTGATACAAGTTATTTTGTCTATAAGTCGGGTACAGCAAAAGACGTATGGGTAAAAACAGTAAAGAATAAGGAGTTTCATGGAGATGCTTGGCCCGGTGCATGTTCTTTCCCTGATTTTACTCAGCCTAAAACGGCTCAGTGGTGGGCGGATTTGTATCAGGATTTTATAGGCAAAGGTGTTGATGGAGTTTGGAATGATGTGAATGAACCTCAAATAAGCCATACTCCTACTGGTACGATGCCCGAAAACAATAAACACTTAGGAGGAGATAATATTCCTGCCGGCCCCCATTTGAAGTATCATAATGTATATGGTTTTCTTATGGTCAAGGCATCACGTGACGGTATTATGAAAGCACGTCCGCAAAATCGTCCGTTTATTTTAACGCGTTCCAACTTTCTGGGTGGACAACGGTTTGCTGCTACGTGGACGGGGGATAATGCTTCATGGGAAAGTCATATGAAGCTGTCTGTCCCTATGATACTTACTCTTGGATTGTCTGGACAACCATTTAGTGGAGCAGATATAGGTGGATTCTTGTTTAATCCTGATGCCGAATTGTTCGGCCGTTGGATGGCCTTAGGAGCTTTCTATCCCTTTTCTCGAGGACATGCCTGCGCAGGTACTATTAATAAAGAGCCTTGGGCATTTGGTCAGAAAGTGGAAGATATATCACGTATGGCACTGGAACGTCGTTATGTTTTGCTGCCTTATTATTATACGTTACTGCATGAGGCTTCGGAAAATGGTATGCCTATTATGCGTCCTGTATTCTTTGCAGATCCTAAGGATACATTGCTTCGTGCGGAAGAACAAGCATTTCTTATCGGAGATAATTTGCTGGTTGTTCCGGAATGGGCCAAGAATCCAGCTTTGCCTAAAGGTATCTGGAGAAATCTGTCTTTGATCTCTGGTGATGATAAAGATCCGTATCAGGCTAAGTTAAGTATTCGTGGTGGCTCTATTATTCCTACGGGAAAAATTATACAGAATACAACTGAAAAATCTCTTGATCCGCTGACTTTATTGGTTTGTCTGGATGATAAAGGCGAAGCATGTGGTACTCTTTATTGGGACGAAGGAGATAATTGGTCATTTAAAGATGGCAATTATAGTTTCCAACGTTTTACGGCCACTTGTACAGCTGACAATAAAGTGGTTGTTAAGTTGGCTCAGAAAGAAGGTAAGTATATTACAGAAAATAATGATATGGCTATTGTAAAGGTTATCACTGACAAGGGTGTATATCAGGCCAGTGGTAATTTGGCAGAGGGAGTTGAGATTACAATTAAATAACAAATAAACATAATTCAGATGCGTACAAAATTTTATTGCATACTTGTCTTATTGGCATGTTCTATCGTGCTTCATGCACAGAATTATAAATGGGAGAAGGCTATTCCTTACCGTACGGAATATAAGAATAGCTACATGAAGCAGAAGTGTGTACTCGACGTATATTACCCGACTGATAAGAAGGATTTCCCAACTGTAGTTTGGTTTCATGGTGGAGGTTTGACGGTTGGCGACCGTGAGATCCCGCGTGAGTTACGTGAGCAAGGTATTGCTGTTGTTGGTGTAAGTTATCGTTTATGTGCAGGTAACAAAGATCCGAAAGCAATCAATGCCGATGTAACGACGGATGATGCTGTGGATGACGCTGCAGCTGCTGCTGCATGGGTTATGGAGAATATAGCTCGTTATGGAGGAAATCCTTCAAAAATATATTTGTCTGGACATTCTGCGGGAGGCTATTTGGTTAGCATGATTGGATTAGATAAAAGTCGTTTAGCTAAATATGGTGTGGATGCGGATAGTTTTGCTGCACTTATTCCTTTTAGCGGACAAGCTATTACTCATTTTCAGAATAGACGTGATAGAGGAATTTCCGATTACCAGCCTTTGATTGATGAACATGCTCCGTTGTTCTATGTACGTAAAGACTGTCCTCCTGTTATATTGATATGTGGAGACCGTGAACGTGAGATGTTAGGACGCTATGAAGAGAATGCCTATTTATGGCGAATGCTTAAAATTATAGGTCATCCGGATGTACACCTCTATGAGTTGCAAGGTTTTGATCATGGAACAATGTCACATCCTGCTCATTCTATTTTATTGGAATATATTCATAACAGAGAAAAGGCTGCGGTTAAATAGTTTTTGGGGTATGGGGCATGCTGGTAAAGCATTGTTCCATACCTGTTATTTTATGTTTTAGTGGGAGAAGTTGTGGGAGAACTATAAAAATAGATATTGGTTATACCAATTATTTTTGTTTTACAGATTGTCAATTGATAAATATAAAAGTCGAATAGTTGGTTGAAATTTTAGTTGATGTACGCACAAATATTATACCTCTCTTTCTATGCAATCTATTATTTTCTATACCTTTGTATTCGGATATTGATTACAAAATGATACTATGATAAATGCAGTAATGAAATTTATAAGTGGATTGCTTTTCTTTCTGGTATGTGTAATAAATTCTTTATCAGCTTATAATATAAGACAAGTTACAAATGCAGACGGCCTTACAAGTAGCGCTGTACTTTCGCTGTTACAAGATAGTAATGGGTTTGTATGGATGGGAACTTGTGATGGAGTAAATATATACGATGGTATTAAGGCTTATAGTTGGAACGGTTGGGGGCAACTGAACTTGTCTGGATATATCATAGAAGAAATATTGGAAACCCATGATGGAGTAATCTGGGTACAGACCAATTATGGGTTGAGTAAAGTAGATAAAGACAAACGTCTTGTGGTAGACTATCCTCAGTTTAAGGGTAGCTATATGATGGTAAAAAACGGACTTGGCGATCTATTCTTTTTTTCGAGTAGTAATTCATTATATGCTTTTAATGAAAAGAAGCAGGAATTTTATAAAATACCTATAAGGAATTTGAATCGGGAGGAGATTGTCAATCTTTATGTGAACGAACATTTTCTGGTTCTTTTCCTGAAAAATGAAATTGTCTACTATCAGATAGACTGCTCTCAGGATGGAGAATATAAGCTTTCATCCATCAATACTTGTGAAAAAACGCAGGTGAACTATGGATTTGGGGACAAGGATCAGATTTATTGGCTGGACGGAGATTATAATTTATTTGGGTATAGCTTAGATAAGCCTGTTAAGAAACTCATTTGTAACTGGAAAGAAACATTGGATGGAAGAGGAACTATTGTAGATATCCTTCGTGACGGCTCATCTTTCTTTATTGCTTTTCAGACAAATGGTTTATTGAAGATTTCCCTACAGTCTAATAACAAATATACGGTAGATGATTTGGGTATAAAATCGGGAGTTTTTAGAATCCTGAAAGACCGTTTTCAAGATATTGTTTGGATTGCAACAGATGGTCAGGGAGTATATATTTACTCCGAAGGACAATATTCCATTTCATCTGTGACTTATGAAGATTTAAATCATAGTATAGGGAAACCAGTCCGTTCTATCTTTTGGGATGACGAAGGTACATTATGGTTGGGGACTAAAGGAGAAGGTATTTTGAAGATTTACGATTTCTCTCCTCAAAAACATAACATGCAATATCGAACCGAATTAATAAATTCTTTAGCCAGTGGATTGGTTAACAATTCTATATATGCATTTGCAAAGAGTAGGAAGCCTTTGTTTTGGATAGGGCATGATGCGGGAATTAGTTATTATTCATATCGAGACAAAAAGATTAGAAGTGTTCTTGCTCCGGAGCCTATCAATTATGTTCATGCTATTTATGAAGAAAGCGATTCGGTGCTTTGGATAGCTACTGTGGGTACAGGTGTTGTTCGGGCATTAATTGGGGACCGATCAGGAGTGCCATATATCCGTTCATTGAAGCGTTATACGATTGATCATGGAAATTTTTCATCGAATTATTTCTTTACCTTATTTGCTGATAATCAAAAAAATATTTGGCTTGGTAATAGAGGATATGGACTCTTTCATATAGAAGGTGATAGTTTGGTGTCTATTCCATTAAAGAAAAAATATTCAAGTAGAGTGGTGGATGATATTTTTTCCATAATGCGTAATGAAAAGGGGTTTTGGCTTGGTACTGGGACTGGGTTAATCAAAAAAGGGCAGAATGAAGAAGCCTTTTTTAATCAGCAGACGGGATTTATTAATAGTACTATACATACTATGCTTCTGGATGAGAATCAAAAATTATGGATTGCAACAAATGGAGGGCTCATCTGTTTTGATACCTTAACGAATAAATTCCAAAATTATGGGAAAGGTAGTGGACTGAAAATACAGGAATTTAGTGACGGAGCTTCATTCTGCCGAAATAATATACTCTTTTTTGGAGGAATAAACGGCTTTGTTACTATTACCAACAATACAATGTATAATCCTGATCAGGAAGTGTCTATGCCTCCATTACGTTTTACGAATGTTTATGTCTTGGGAGAACAGGGAAAACATGCTGGGGTACAGAGTTGGGATGATAAACCATCCCTCTCGCTTAAATCGGATGAAAATACATTTACGATATCTTTCCTGGCTTTGGATTATGTAAATCCAACAAATTATAGTTACCAGTATCGTTTGGATAAAAATATGGCTTGGGTCGATAATGGAACCAATAATAGTATTTCCTTTACTCAGATGAGGTATGGTAATTATATTCTTGAAATCCGTTATAAAAATCAGGCTACAGGAGAAGTTAGCCCTATATATTCTGTATATATAACGATTGCTGCTCCGTGGTATTTAAGCACGTTGGCTATTGTCATTTATGCTTTGTTAATTTTATTGGCTGTCTTGTTATGTATCCGCTGGTTCCTGTTGAAGCAGCAACGTAAGAGATTATTTGCTTTGGAGAAGATGGAGCAGCAACATAAAGAGGAATTATATGAGGAAAAATTACGTTTCTTTACAAACATAACGCATGAATTCTATACACCGCTTACCCTTATATATGGCCCCTGCGAACGCTTGTTGGAATATGATCATTCAGAATATATACAAAAATATGTCACGATGATCAAGGCGAATGCAGAACGTCTGAATGCTTTAATTCAGGAAATAATTGATTTCAGGAGATTGGAAACGGGACATCAGGTACAATGTATTCAGCAGGTAGATGTGTCAGCTTTATGTAATGACATTATTCATTCATTTTCTGAGTTGGCAGAGCGAAATAATATTCAAGTAGAAAATGTTGTATCTGAAGATATAGTTTGGAATACGGACCGTAGAAGTCTGATGAAGATTTTGAATAATTTAATTTCAAATGCTTTTAAATATACTTCTGCAGGAGGACGTATTCGGGTTACTGTCGATGTTGCTGATAATCAAAAGTTACGTATCAAAGTATATAATACAGGGAAAGGAATTCGTCAAGAAGACATACCGTTGGTTTTCAACAGATATAAGGTTCTGGATGGCGTAGAAGCTTCTAATATCAAAGGAATGACTTCTAGAAATGGTTTGGGACTAGCCATCTGCCACAGTATGGTTGAATTATTGAAGGGAGATATTCAGATTCAGAGTGAATATGGAAGCTATGCGGAATTTATCGTATTGCTTCCGATGTTGGATTTGACACTGGATATAAAAGGAAACGACTCCTCCGTATCGGATGTTACGTCGCCTGCAAACGTTGCTCCTCAGGTGTCTGTCGACGCTCTGAATAGTACCGAAAAAGGTGCGGATATTGCTGAGAATAAAATATTGGTAGTAGATGATAATACTGAGATGTTAGCACTCTTGCAGGAGTCTTTCTCTAAAGATTTTAATGTCATTGTAGCCCAAAATGCAGAACAAGCCTTAGAAAAGGTTAAAAATGAAACGCCCTCTTTGATCATTACAGATGTCATGATGCCAGGAATGGATGGATTTGAGCTTACAAGGCAGTTGAAACAGAATAAGTATACGATGTCTATTCCCGTCATCATTCTATCTGCAAAGAATTCGAGTCAGGAGAAGATTGTTGGCTTTGATGCAGGTGCCGATGCTTATATCGGAAAGCCTTTCGAGATTGACTATCTGAAAGCTATAGTAGTACGTTTAATAGAAAATCGTAGTAAGTTAAAAGATTATTTTAATTCTTCTGCTTGTGCCTATGATTTTTCACACGGACATTTGGTGAAGGCTGAAGATAAAGAGTTCTTGTTGAAGGTTACGGAATATATAGAGAATCATGTCGATTCTGAAGAACTTTCATTGGAAGAACTGGCCGAATATATGCAAGTCAGTGTCCGAACTTTATATCGTCGCTTCAAAGAAATCGGACTCGATTCTCCTAAGGATTATATAAAGGAATACCGTATCAATTTAGCTGCTAAATTGTTACGAACAACCTCGTTGACGGTACAGGAAATTATCTATAAAACTGGTTTTATAAATCGTTCTCACTTTTATAAAGAGTTTTCTAAACATTATCAGATGACACCTAAGGATTATAGGAATATGTACAATAAGAAGGAGGATAATTTGAAGTAGAATTTATTGTTGTTTCCGATAGCTATAAATGGCCCATCCATATAATATAGCTGCGAAACAGGATAATACACTTAATTGTTGTGTGATATCGGCCATATTGCTTCCCTTTAGATAAACCATACGCATCATTTCCATAAAGTATCGTAAGGGATTGGTATAAGTAATGTATTGTGCCCATTGAGGCATACTGCTAATGGGGGTAAACAATCCACTCATCAAGATGAATATCAGCATGCAGAACCACATAACAAACATGGCTTGTTGCATAGTAGATGAATAATTGGATATGATCAGTCCTAATCCGGACATGACCAAGACAAATATCAATGTCGCAAGGTAAATGGTGAATATACTACCTTCGGGAGCTAATCCGTATATTATCCAGGCCAGTATTATGCATAGATTTAATACGATAAAACCGATAAACCAGTAGGGGAGCAGTTTGGCTAATGTGAATGTAAAACGACTGACTGGGCTGACGTTGATTTGTTCGATAGTCCCCTTTTCTTTTTCACTGACTACATTCAATGCCGGTAGAAAGCCGCAAATCATCACCAGCAACATGGTCATTAGAGCGGGTACCATGAATATTTTGTAATCCAAATGTGGATTAAAACGGTATAGAATTGAAGGCGATGTACTTTGAGGGTTAAGTATTTGTTGCAGGTAAGTACTTCCCAAGCCACCTTTGGTTCCGTTTACGGCATTTATTGCTATCAAGGCTAAAGCAGACCGTCCGTTAACTTGTTCTTTTTCGAAACCTTTGGGTATCTCAAGTAACATGTCAACTCGGTCTCTTTCGATATTCTCCAATCCTTTTTCGTATGTATCAGGAAGACTCATCAGTTTGAAGTATGGTGAAGCTTCTATACGGTGAATGAGTCGAATGGAAGAAGAACTATGGTCATGATCGATTATGGCTATACGCAGGTCTTCTATTTCCAATGTTGCGGCCCATGGCATAATTAGCATGATAACACAGGGAAATATCAGGATAAGTCGAGGCAGGAAACTATTCCGGCGCAACTGTTTGAATTCTTTTTCAATAAGATATCGTAGTACCATATTATTCTATTCTAAACGGTTTTTAAACTTTTTAGTTGTGATACCAATAAGTATAACAGCCATAAGCAGCAGGATAAGGACTTCCTGCCAGACATAAGATAGTGGAACACCTTCTATCATCAGTTTCCGTACTAAGGCTACATACCATCGTGCTGGAATTATGCAGGATAGCCACTGTAGGGGAGCTGGCATGCTTTCTATGGGAAAGATAATGCCTGATAAAATAATCGTAGGAATCAGCAGTACCATTGCCGACGCGAGTAAGGCAGCTACTTGAGTGTGGGTAATACACGAAATGAGCAGTCCTAAAGCTAATGATACAAAAATAAATAGAAGTGATACTCCCAGCAGGCTGAGCAAACTTCCTGCAATGGGAACATTAAGAACAAAGACCGATAGTAACAAGATTGTACTCAAATTAATAATAGACAGTACGAAATAAGGAATCGTTTTCGATAAAATAACCCATATTGGATTCATGGGTGATACAAGCAGGATTTCCATCGTACCGGTCTCTTTTTCACGTACGATAGATATTGAAGTCATCATTGCACAGATGAGCATTAAAATTAATCCCATTACGCCCGGCACAAAGTTATAGGCACTTTTCATCTGCGGATTATAGAGTAGTTTCCCAGATACTATAATTTTGCTTACTTGATGTTTCAGTCCCAATTCTGCCAGTGCTTTGGTCAATACTCCGTTGGCATAGCTGCTGCGGGTTACAGCCTGATTAGGTTCGGTTGCATCGGCGATGATTTGTATTTGTTGGGAATCGAAACGTAATCGGTTTAAATCGTTGGCTATTACGATGGCAAGTTCTATCTTGTTTTTCTTTAACAGGTGCTCTATTTCTTCGGGAGAATGTACTATGTACTTTACGGTGAAATATTCACTTGCATCCAGTCGGTCGATGATATGCCGTACGTCTGCATCGGCTGAATTTACGAGAACAGCAGTCTGCACATTACGTACTTCGGTAGAGATTGCAAAGCCGAAAAGTATAATCTGTATGATGGGCATTCCGATAAGTATCAGCATCGTACGTTTGTCACGCAGGATGTGATAAAATTCTTTTTTTATGAATGCTATAAACTGTTTCATATTGTTTACGTACAATTTTGAAAAATCAATGTTAGTCATTCCTTCGCTTTGCTTCCCGTGCGAGCATTTGGAAAACCTCATCCATATTTTGTGCATGGAAATGAGTTTTTAAGGCTGTAGGAGTATCTAAAGCACGGATATGTCCATCTACCATAATTGATATACGGTCGCAGTATTCTGCTTCATCCATATAGTGAGTGGTGACGAATAGGGTAATTCCTTGTTCGGCTGCCTGATAGATAAGTTCCCAAAACTGACGTCGTGTTGCGGGATCTACCCCTCCTGTCGGTTCGTCAAGAAACACAAGTTGCGGACGATGAAATATGGCGACCGAAAAGGCCAGACGTTGTTTCCATCCTAGAGGAAGTGCCCGAACCAATGTATGCCGTTCTTCATATAATCCGATACGGTGAAGCATCGCTTCTGTTCGTTTGGGTATTTCTTTGGAAGGAACTCGATAGATACCACCGAACAAACGTACATTTTCCCAGACGGTTAAATCTTCGTATAAGGAAAATTTCTGACTCATGTAGCCTATATGTCGTTTAATATCTTCACTTTGTGTGATGACATTGTAACCCATAACTTCTGCATGCCCTTCAGTTGGTAAGCTTAGTCCACATAAAATACGCATTGCCGTAGTCTTTCCTGCACCATTTGCACCTAAGAATCCGAATATCTCTCCTTTTCTTACTTCGAACGAGATATGGTCGACTGCCGTGAATGTACCAAACCGTTTTACCAGATTATTTACTTTGATGACCGGTGTCTGGCTGTCTTCTGTACGATTGCGTTCTAATCCTGGAGGGCAAAGTATATCTTTAAACTGCTCCAATATTATCGCAGGAGTATCTGTCCCTCTTATTTTACCTTCGTGCAGAAAAGCTATCCGGTCACATTTTCTTGCTTCATCCATAAAGGGAGTGGATACCATGATAGTGATTCCCCTGTTGCGGAGTCTGTCAAGAATCATCCAAAATTCTTTTCTTGAAACAGGATCTACTCCAGTTGTAGGTTCATCCAGAAAAAGGACTTTTGGAGAGTGGATCAAGGCACAGCAAAGAGCCAGTTTTTGTTTCATTCCTCCGGATAATGCTCCGGTACGGCGTTTCCTGAAGGGAGCAATCTGTTCGTATATTTCCCGTATCTGATCGTAATGTTCTGCTACGGTTGTCTGAAAGATGGTAGCAAAGAAATTCAGGTTTTCTTCCACCGTCAGGTCTTGATAGAGGGAAAAACGTCCTGGCATATATCCTATCTCGCTCCTGATGCAACGGAAGTCCTTGTGTACATCATATCCTATAACAGATGCTTCACCCGAATCAGCATTCAGCAAGGTTGTGAGAATACGGAATAACGTACTTTTACCAGCACCGTCAGGCCCTATCAGTCCGAATAATTCTCCTTGCTGTATGGATAGGGATACATCTTGTAAAGCCTTTACAGTTCCGTAGCTTTTGCAGATATGTCTTACTTCGATAACAGGATTTATACCTTTATTCATAATCATTCTTCTTCGTCAAATTTAACTTCTCCATACATTCCTATTTTTAGGATACCATCGTTGGTCACGGCTATTTTAACGGCATACACCTGATTGGCACGTTCATCTTCCGTTAAAATCGTTTTTGGAGTAAACTCTGCTTCGTCGGCTATCCAGCTTACGGTGCCTTGATATTCTTTTCGATTACCGTTCCCGAAGTCGGCAAAAACCTTGGCTTGCGCACCTAGTTTTATTATTTTCAACTGAGATGTGGTGACGTAAGCACGTAGAAATAGATTGTGAGTGTCGGCTATTTTAAAGAGAGGCTTTCCGGTTGAGGCTAATTCTCCCGGCTCGGCATATTTGGCAAGTACTGTACCGTCGGTAGGAGAGAGAATATGACATTTACTCAGCAAGTCCTCTATCTGAAGAATCTGAACAGCTACAGAAGTGCTCTGCTCGTTTAAACTTTGAGTATTGTTTGTCAGAGAAGATATTTGTGCTTCAAGCTGGCTTTGCAATACACTAATCTGGGCTTCCCAGTCGTCCAGTTGTTTGCGGTTGGCGGCATTAGCTTTTAATAGCTTTTCAACACGCTCCCGTTCTCGGTGAGCTGTTGTCAGTTGTTCTTTAGTAGCTGCGATCTGTTTATGAATATCAGGACGCTGGTTGTTTACAGCTTTCATGTTTGCTTCTAATTGGAGCTTCTTCAGATAAAGCTGGACGGTATCAATCAGTCCGACTTCTTCACCTTGAGAAAGACGCATGCCTTCTTCAGCATCAAGGCGGAATAATCGGCCGTTGGATTCAGCTGAAACAATAATTTCTGTAGCTTCGAATGTTCCTGTAGCATCGAAATCGGTATTTGATTGACACGCCGACAGGAGAATCAATAAGGTGATACATGAAAAATATTTTCTTTTCATAAGGCTGTAACAAGTTAATACGTTTGGAAGTTGGTAAGATGCTTTTTTTGGTATAGATTCATTAGTAATTGGATTTTATGGAGAGCTTGAGTTTGCCGTGCCAGACTTTCGGACGTCACTTCACGTAACATCTCCGTAACTGTTAATGTTCCGTTGGCAACCTTGGCTTCGGCTGCCCGACGAATATTAGAGCGAAGTCGGATAATCTCATCATCTTCCTTCATTTGTTGCCGTATGGCATCAATCCTTCCATTTTGTTCCGACAATTTTAGATAGGTATTGAAAAGAAATACCTCTCGGTTGTTTTGGATTTGCATCCGTTGTGTATTTAGTTTTTGCTTATCGTTCTTTAGCGTATACAGACTGCCGAAATTCCACGTCAATCGTGCTCCGATTATGTAATAGGCTGTGAATTTGTCTTTCAACATATCGAGTCCGGGATTGCCATATCCTCCTTGGGCAAAAAGACCTATTTGTGGCATATATCCGGCACGAAGGCTACGCTGACGGATATACAGGCTTTGTTCCTGTGCTTCATACAATTGAAGTTCTGGACGGTTTATGGTAATGTCATTCTCTTCTTCGGTTTCTTGAGGAATGACCAATACCGTATTTTCATTGATGTCTTTTCCTATTAACAATGCAAGCATGTGTAAATAGGCACGGCGATTAGCGGAAAGTTGTACACGTTGTTGTCTGGTATGAAGTATTTCTACTTGTACAGCATCTACGTCTGCATCATTGGCTATGCCATTGTTTCTATAGGCTTCTATGTTTTTCAGGTTACGTTGCAGGTTCTCATTAAGCAGAGTATTTTGCTGTAATTGCTCGTCTAAAAGCAGAATGCCGAAAAAAATCTGATTCACTTGTTCATGAAGTGCATACATACTTACATCCACTTCATGTTTGTTTTCACGGGTTGCAGCTTCTATTTCTTCTTTTTGGAAGTGTATTTTCCCGCCATCCCAAATGTTCTGCCTGATTTCGACCATAGCTTGATACTGATCTTTGGGTAATCCTCTGAATCCAATTCCGGGAATTTCAAACGGAAGGGTTGTTGCGTCGCTTTGGTAAGATACCTTTCCACTGAAACTGATTTGTGGAAGATTTCCTTTTGTTGCGTTCGATAAGGTATATTGTTCGGATAGTTGGATCAAGTTATATTGTCTGACAAGAGGATAATTCTCTTGCGCAGCCTGCCTGCATTCGTCGAGAGTGATTTGCGCCTTTATACTTAGGGCTGTGACAACAGACAGAAAGAATAAGATTACTCGTATCATAAGTACATTGTTTTTATTGTTCTCATACAAAGGTAATTGCTTTCTGCTTATTCATAAGGTCCTATTGGTAGCTGTAAATGTCCTATTTGTTCGATAATGTGCGCATTTTACAACTTTATAGGGCGTTATTATTATCTTTGCGGGAAATAACCTTTATATTATGATGAAACAGAACAATCTTTTACTTCTGGCTTTAAAACAAATATTTGAGCTGTCTTCTGTTCCCTGTAATACTTATCGTTTTGTTTCGGCAGAACTAGGAATGGTACGTTCTGTGAAAGGAACATTGGAAGTGTCTGAGCAAATTTTTATGCTTGGGCAGCCGTATCGTCTGACTGAGGGGCGTATTTTACTTATGCATGCAGGCTATATTCGTGTCAGGGCAAACTTGATAGAGTTCACTCTTTCTGCAAAACAACTGATAGTTGCTTCTCCCGGGACAATACTTCAAGTATTGGAGGTGTCGAATGATTGTGAGTTGGAGATGCTTGCCTTTACTAACAGTTTGATGGAAGGATGGCAAAAGGAGACACTTTTGCAGATGTTCTTGCAAGGAAGACTTTATGTACAGCTGGATTTGGCTGAGAAGGAAGAGAAGCGCATTCAGCAGTTTTTCGATATGTTGTGGGATGTGGTACATGATGAGACATTTCCACGTGAAATAGTCAGAAGTCTGATAGCAGCCTTGTTTCATCAGATATATGCATATCGCATGCGGGAAATGTCGGAAGACAAACAACAACGCACACGTCAAGAAGAAGTTTTCAACAGATTTCTTTTACTTGTTAATAAGTACGCCATTCGCGAACGAAACATTATATTTTATGCTGAAAGATTATATTTGACCCCTCGCTACCTGAGTACACTTATCAGACAAACAAGTGGGCGTACCGTCATGGACTGGGTAAATGAAGCTGTTGTGCAAGAAGCCAAATTATTGCTTCGCCATTCCGACAAACTGGTTTATCAGATAGCCGATGAGCTTAATTTCCCTAATGCCTCCTTCTTCTGTAAATATTTTCGGAGACTGACTGGAAAGACACCGCATGAGTATCGGTTGGGAGAATAAAAAAACAGGTACGGACAAAATCCATACCTGTTTCAATATAAACTGTTCTTAAAGCTTATTTCTTGTCTTCTTTTTCGATGCTGATCAGTTCAACTTCAAAAATCAGGGTAGAGAACGGTTTGATAGTACCGGTTTCACGTGCTCCATAAGCCAGTTCCTGAGGAATATACAATTCCCATTTAGAACCAACAGGCATCATAGTCAGAGCTTCTGTCCATCCTTTGATTACCTGATTTGCACGGAAAGTGGTCGGCTCTTTACGATCGTATGAGCTGTCGAACTGAGTACCGTCAATCAATGTACCTTTATAGTTTACTTTAACTCTTGCAGTTTCTGTCGGGATTTCTCCTTTACCTTCTGTGATAATCTTGTACTGCAAGCCGCTCGGAGTAACTTTCACGCCTTCTTTGCTCTTGTTCTTAGCAAGGAATTCTTCGTTCTGTTTCTTGTAGTCAGCGTATTTTGTTTCCAATGCTTTTTCTTTGATAGCTTCAGCTTTTGTGTTAACATATACAACTGCTGAGTCTGTAGGAACCATAGCTTGTTTCTTGACAGCTGCTACGAAACCTGCCAGGAAGTTTTCTTTGCTCAGACTCTGTGTAGAATCTCCGCTGAAAATACGGCTGCTGATAGCATCGAACATATCACCGCTGATCTGCTGTCCAATCTGGATACCAGCCATGTATGCTTTCTGCTTTGCATCGGTTTGTTTTAATCCTTCTTCGATACCTCTTACGAAGTCGGCCATGTGAGTTGAGTCTATACCCAGACGTCCCATTGCATATTCTTCCAATCCTTGTGTATTGCTGACACCCATCATGTAAGAAAGAGTATCAACATCACTTTTCATGTTTGCTTTCGGGCTCTGAGCCGTACATGATGCCAGTCCTGCTGCGGCTGCAAACATCATGATTAAAGTACTTTTTTTCATTTACTTTTATTTTTTAAATTACGATTTATCTATCTCTTTTGTTTAGAGAACCTCTATCAGTTCTACTTCAAAAATCAATGTGCTGTGAGGAGGAATCATTTCACCAGCTCCTTGTGCACCGTAAGCCAGTTCAGAAGGAATATACAATTTCCATTTTGCTCCTTCCGACATCAGCTGGAGAGCTTCAACCCATCCTTTGATAACCTGGTTGACACCAAATACGGCAGGTTCACCACGTTTGATAGAACTGTCGAACAAAGTGCCGTCTATCAGTGTTCCTTCGTAGTGGCAGCGTACACGGTCGGTTGCTTTAGGCTTCTTTCCGTTACCTTCCTTGATAACTTCGTACTGTAAGCCGCTAGGCAAGGTCACTACGTTTGGATTCTTCTTGTTTTCTTCGAGGAACTGCTTTCCTTTTGCTATGTTTTCAGCGTTTATTTTTTCTTCCAGCTCGGTAAAGTATTTGTTTACAATATCGCGGGCTTCAGTATGAGTGATAGCTGTTTGATTTCCCTCTAATACGTCTTTGATAGCCTGTGCAAAGTCGTTTACTTCGATGCCGCGGGCACCCATGCTTAACAGATTTTGGCCTATACCCAGACCAATGGCGTAACTGAATTTATCCATGTAATTATATTTATTAGTATGTAATATTCTTAAAAAGCATGGCAAAGGTATCTTTTTTCTTTGAATATGAGCCGCTTTAAGCGATTAAAAATTCTTATTTTTGTCGTTGTATCTAAAATAGAACGAAAATATTAGTGTATGAAAAAGCTGGTAATACTCACAGGTGCAGGTATGAGTGCTGAAAGTGGCATTAGTACGTTTCGTGATTCGGGTGGATTATGGGATCGTTATCCGGTGGAACAGGTTGCGACTCCGGAAGGATATGCTGCCAATCCGAAACTGGTAATTGATTTTTATAACGAACGGCGTAAGCAGTTGCTGACTGTGAAGCCTAACCGGGGGCATGAGTTGATAGCAGAATTGGAAAAGTTTTTTGATGTGACGGTTATAACGCAAAATATCGATAATCTGCATGAACGTGCGGGCAGCCATCATGTTATCCATTTGCATGGCGAACTGACAAAGGTGACATCCAGTTGGCAACCTAATAATCCGAAATTTATCAAAGAACTGAAGCCGGAAGAATACGAAGTCAAGATGGGAGATACGGCTGCCGACGGTTCACAGTTGCGCCCGTTTATCGTCTGGTTTGGCGAAAGCGTGCCGATGATTGAAACAGCAATCGACTATGCGGAACAGGCTGATATCTTTGTTATTATTGGTACTTCCCTAAATGTTTATCCGGCTGCTGGATTGCTGAATTATGTGCCTTCACGTGTTCCTGTGTATCTTATCGACCCGAAAGAAGTAGCGATTGCTTCAGGGCGGAAAGTACATGTTATTCGTAAAGGAGCGTCAGAAGGAATGGAAGAATTAAAAAATATGTTACTAAAAGAAACAGTGTAAACAAATTCTTTCTATATTTGTTCTTGTAGTAAAGTAACAATTAATACTAACTTAGAATAAACGATAAAATTATGAAAAAGTACATTTGCACAGTATGTGATTGGGTTTATGATCCAGAAATTGGAGATCCAGATGGTGGCATCGCTCCGGGAACAGCGTTTGAAGATCTTCCTGATGACTGGGTTTGCCCGGTTTGCGGCGTAGGAAAAGAAGATTTCCAGGAAGTTACAGAATAATTTCCGACCGAAAGATATAATATAGCCCGGCTTGTATGCGGATTTATCCGAAACAAGTCGGGCTATTTCTGTCTGTATACTTGCTCCTTGTTACTGGTAGTCTGCTGATGCATAGCGGTGTTTCAGCCTGTTCCTATGATTCGATTTACTTTGGTTGCATAAAAAAAGGTTGCCGGAAAGGCAACCTTTTTAGTAAAGATATGAAGGATTCATTATTTCTGTTCCTTGTTCTGCTGAGGCTTACGTTCACGTTTTGGGTGATTGTTTTCTCCCATACCTTCTGGTTTTGGCAACAGTACCTTGTGTGACAATTTGAATTTTCCTGTTTTCGGATCAATATCCAACAATTTTACTTCGATGTCATCACCTTCTTTCAAACCAGCTTCTTCGATTGTTTCCAAACGTTTCCAGTCGATTTCAGAGATGTGCAGCAAACCGTCTTTACCCGGAAGGAATTCAACGAAAGCACCGTAAGGCATGATTGAGCGAACTTTACCCTGATATACTTCACCGATTTCAGGTACAGCAACGATACCCTTGATCAGGCGTACAGCATCGTCGATAGTCTTCTTGTTGTTTCCGGCGATTTCGATACGGCCTACACCGTCTACTTCTTCGATTGTGATCGTTGCACCGGTTTCTTCCTGCATACCCTGGATGATCTTTCCGCCCGGGCCGATTACAGCACCGATGAATTCTTTCGGAATAGTCATTGTTTCAATGCGTGGAGCATTCGGCTTCAGTTCCTTGCGAGGTTCAGCAATACATTCTGTCAGTTTGTTCAGGATATATTCACGACCTTCTTTTGCCTGCATCAGTGCTTTTTCAAGAATGTCGTAAGTCAAACCGTCGCACTTGATATCCATCTGTGTTGCTGTGATACCATTCTTAGTACCTGTAACCTTGAAGTCCATATCTCCCAGATGATCTTCATCTCCCAGGATATCCGACAAAACAGCATATTTTTCTTCTCCGGCATTTTTGATCAATCCCATAGCGATACCTGATACCGGATTCTTGATAGGTACACCTGCATCCATCAGAGCCAATGTTCCGGCACATACTGTAGCCATAGAAGAAGAACCGTTTGATTCAAGAATATCAGAAACTACACGTACACAATAAGGATAGTCGGCAGGAATCTGGCCTTTCAATGCACGCCATGCCAAGTGTCCGTGACCGATTTCACGACGACCTACACCACGCTGTGCTTTTGCTTCACCTGTAGAGAACGGAGGGAAGTTATAATGCAACAAGAAACGTTCTTTATGCTGGTCGAGTACATCGTCTACAATCTTTTCATCAAGTTTAGTTCCCAGAGTAACGGTACTTAATGATTGTGTTTCACCACGAGTAAAGATTGAAGAACCATGTGGATAAGGCAACGGACCTACTTCGCACCAGATTGGACGAATTTCGTTTGTCTTACGACCATCCAGACGTTTGCCCTCATCGAGGATGCAACGACGCATGGCTTCTTTTTCTACATCGTGATAATAACGGTCTATCATAGGTGCTTTTTCTTCGAGCTCTTCTTCAGTGAACTGAGCCTTGAATTCTTCACAGATAGCATCGAAAGCATCCTGACGTTCATGTTTGTTGTGGTTTCCTGATGCTGCAATGGCATAAGCTTTGTCGTAGCAAGCATCGTGAACAGCCTTGCGCAAATCCTCATCGTTTTCTTCGTGGCAGTATTCGCGTTTTACAGTAGAACCAACTTCTTCCATCAGTTCCATCTGTGCCTTGCAATGTACCTTGATAGCTTCGTGAGCACATTTCAGGGCAGCCAGCAAATCTTGTTCGCTAACTTCGTTCATTTCACCTTCTACCATCATGATATTTTCATAGGTAGCGGCTACCATCAAGTCCATATCTGCTTTTTCGAGCTGTTCGAAAGTCGGGTCAATAACAAACTGACCGTCGATACGTGCTACACGTACTTCTGAGATAGGACCTCCGAACGGAATGTCAGATACAGCCAATGCTGCGGAAGCAGCCAGACCAGCCAGTGCGTCGGGCATATCTACGCCGTCTGCTGAAAACAGAATGATATTTACATAAACCTCTGCATGGAAGTTATCGGGAAACAACGGACGCAGTGCGCGGTCAACCAAACGGCAAGTCAGAATTTCATAATCTGAAGCTTTGCCTTCACGTTTGGTAAAGCCACCGGGAAAACGTCCGAATGCTGAATATTTTTCTTTGTACTCT
>FR887791.1:0-5149 GCA_000432735.1 Bacteroides sp. CAG:443 | reverse complement strand
CAGCACCATCTGCCTGTTTTGCCAGCTTTCCCGTTTCGAGGGTGATGGTTCTTCCATCGCCTAACTCGATCGTCTTAACAATAGGATTGATCATAAAAAATGTTTTAATATAAAAGTCTTCTTAAAGTTCGCGCAAAGATACAAATATTATTGTAGTAATCGGGTGAAAATGAGATAAAAGTTTTATTCTGTTCACCTTTTTCTATTATTCTGTATATTCCAAGTCTTACATTATATATATGGACAGATAATCGAACTAAAAAAAATATGTCATTTTGTAAGAACTTGAATAAAAACTTTGTGAACTCGTAAAAAGCCGTATCTTTGCATCCCGAAATGAATAATAATCGCTAATGAAAAGAAATGCTTATATCGCTGCAGCTCTGTTGTTCGCAGGCGTTACGGCCTGCAACAACGAGCCTGCTTTTAAAGTGCAGGGAGAAGTGACCGATGCGGCCGATAAAATGTTGTATCTGGAGCAGACTGGTCTGGATGGTATTGTTGCACTCGATTCTGTGGAATTGGGAAGTAATGGAACTTTTAGTTTTTCTGCTGCGCGTCCCGAAGCGCCCGATTTCTATCGGTTGAGAATCGAGGACAAAGTCATAAACTTCTCGGTAGATTCTACAGAAACCGTTGAGGTGAAAGCGGATTATAAGAACTTTGCGACAGATTATAATATACAGGGATCAGAGAGCAACCAGAAGATTAAAGAACTGGTGTTGCTGCAAACCGATTTGCAGGAACGTGTTAACAAGCTTGCGCAGTCGGGCATTCCGGTAGGCATTGTACAGGATAGTCTTTCCCGCATGGTGAATGCGTATAAGAATAATGTAAAGCGGAATTATATTTTTGTAGGTCCTAATAAACCTTACGCTTATTTTGCTTTGTTCCAAGTACTGAACGGATATATGATTTTCGATCCGTTGAATAACAAAGAGGATGTGAAGTGCTTTGCAGCCGTTGCTACAAGTATGAACAACCTGTATCCGCATGCCGACCGTTCGCGTAACTTATATAATATGGTGATAAAGGGTATGAAAAATACTCGCGCGCCACAGGTGAAACCTTTGGATATTCCAGCCGATAAAATCCAGGAAACTTCTATTATCGATATACCTTTGATGGATATAAACGGTACGACCCGCCATCTTACCGACTTGAAAGGAAAGGTTGTACTGATAGACTTTACAGCATACGGCAGTGCAGAATCGGGAGCACGTAACCTGTTGTTGCGTGAGATTTATGACAAGTATGCTCCACAAGGACTGGAAATCTATCAGATCTCGCTCGATACCGATGAACATTTCTGGAAGACAGCAGCCGACAACCTGCCGTGGATTTGTGTACGCGACCCGCAGGGACCTTATTCGACTTACGTAAATCTGTACGGTGTGACCAAGTTGCCTACTGCTTTTCTCGTGAGCCGAAATAACGAGTTGAGCATGCGAATCGGAGAGAAAACCAATCTGGAAGAAGCAATTAAGAAATTATTATAACATGTTGAAAAGCATGTGAAAATAGTACGCTTCGATACTTGACTGATATCGTAAAAAGGCGTATCTTTGCCAAAGTCATAACAGAGAAGGGTTCCGATACATCTTTGTGTATCGGGATTCTTTTTTGTTTTATAAGCAAGAACAATTTAATTAATAACGAATATACAAGGAGGAAAAATTATGGCTTATATGTCAGAAGAAGGTTACCAGAAACTGGTAGCAGAATTAAAACAACTGGAGTCGGTTGAGCGTCCGAAAATCGTAGCAGCAATAGCTGAGGCTCGTGATAAAGGCGACTTGTCGGAAAATGCAGAATACGATGCTGCCAAGGAAGCTCAGGGCATGCTGGAAATGAAAATAAACCAGTTGAAGGCGACTATCGGCGATGCGAAGATTATTGATACATCGAAGTTGAAGACTGATACCGTACAGATTCTGAGCCGCGTAGAGCTGAAGAATGTAAAGACAGGTATGAAGATGGCATACACTATCGTATCGGAAACGGAAGCTAACCTGAAGCAGGGAAAGATTTCTGTAAATACTCCGATTGCACAGGGTTTGCTGGGCAAAAAGGTCGGTGATATTGCCGAAATCACAATCCCGCAGGGTAAAATCAGTCTTGAAGTAACAGGAATATCGTTTTAACTATAAGGCGAGTCTGCTTTGTCGCAGGCTTGCCTTTTTTAATATATACAGATTATGGCAACTATATTCAGTAAGATCGTTGCGGGCGAAATACCCAGCTACAAGGTAGCAGAGGACGAACAGTTCTATGCTTTTTTGGATATAAATCCGTTGGTAAAGGGACATACCCTGGTAGTTCCGAAACGCGAAGTCGACTATATTTACGACTTGAGTGATGAAGAACTGGCTGCTATGCATGTATTTGCCAAACATGTGGCACTGGCTATTCAGAAGGCATTCCCTTGTCGTAAAGTAGGTGAGGCTGTGATTGGTCTGGAAGTTCCCCATGCTCATATTCATCTGATTCCCATGCAGAAGGAATCGGACATGCTCTTCTCTAATCCGAAGTTGAAATTGAGCGATGAAGAATTTAAGGCCATTGCCGAAAGTATTCATAAAGCCTGGGAAGGCAAAGCTTGATACCTCCTCCTATAGATATACACAAGAATAAAAGCCATCCTTCTTTACAGGATGGCTTTTTTGATTTATAAAATACCCTAAAGAAGATATTATGACGAAAAGAACAGTTACTTTCTTCATGCTCCTGGCTGTTTGTATGCTGGTGCATGCTCAGACCTACCGGATAGAAGGTACGGTTATCGACAAGACAAGCCGAAAGCCGCTGGAGTTTGTCAATGTGTTGGTAGTCGGCTTGGGAATAGGCTCGTCTACAGATGCCGAAGGACATTTTGCGGTCGAGCAGGTTCCTCCCGGAATTTACCGTCTGCAAGCCTCTATGTTGGGGTATAAAACGGTCTTTACTTCCGAATACCGTGTCAATCACCGCACTCCGCACATACAGATAGAAATGGAGGAGGAGGGAACGCAGCTGGAAGGAGTAACCATCACAGCCTCTCCTTTTCAGCGGGTACCCGAGAGTCCGGTCAGCCTTCGGGTTATCGGCTTGCAGGAAATAGAGAAAGCTCCCGGGGCGAACCGTGACATTTCGCGAGTAGTGCAGAATTATCCGGGAGTGGCCTTTTCGCCGATTGGCTATCGAAACGACCTGATTGTACGCGGAGGCGGACCGTCGGAAAACCGTTTTTATCTGGATGGCGTAGAAATTCCGAATATTAACCACTTCAGTACGCAAGGAGCTTCGGGAGGTCCGGTGGGACTGATTGATGCCGATCTGATACGAAATGTGAAGTTTTACAGCGGAGCTTTTCCTGCCAACAGAGGAAATGCACTGAGTTCGGTGCTCGATTTCAGTCTGCGCGACGGTGATATGGAGCACAACTCCGTGAAGGCAACACTGGGAGCTTCGGAAGTGTCACTTACTTCCAACGGACATCTGGGCGACAAAACATCCTATCTGGTATCTGTCCGTCAGTCGTATTTGCAGATGCTTTTCAAGGTTTTGGGTTTGCCGTTGCTTCCGGCTTATACGGATGCTTCGTTTAAGTTGAAAACTCGTTTCAACGATCGGAATGAACTTACCTTGCTCGGCTTGGGAGGTATTGACCGCATGAAACTGAATTTTGACATCGAAGGTGAGGATGCCGAATACATTTTAGGGTATCTGCCGAAAATCAATCAGGAAACCTTTACGCTGGGAGGGGTCTATCGCCATTATGCCGGACCACATGTACAGTCGGTCACCTTGAGCCACAGCTACCTGAATAACCGTAACCTGAAGTATCATAACAACGACGAAAGTTCGGAAGATAACCTGACCCTCCGCCTGCGTTCGGTAGAACAGGAAACAAAACTGCGTATGGAAAATACGTCTACATGGAACGTGTGGAAACTGAATGCCGGCATCGAGTTGAATTATTCACAATACTCCAATACGACTTATCAGCGAGTCTTTACCGATGAGGCACAGGTATTCGACTATCGTACGGCCTTGGATCTGTTCCGCTGGGGACTCTTTGCTTCGATGGACTATACGGCACCCGACGAACGTTTCACGGCATCGCTCGGCGTACGTACCGACGGAAACAATTACAATGATAAGATGAAGGAACTCTGGCGACAGCTTTCTCCGCGTCTGTCGGTGTCTTTCCGCCTGATTGATAACTTGTTTCTGAGCGGACACATGGGCTTGTATTACCAGCTTCCGCCTTATACGGCACTGGGATTCAAGGGAAACGACGGGACGTACTTGAACCGTAACCTGGATTATATCTCCGTATCGCAGGAGAGTGTCGGACTGACATGGCAGCCGAATGAAAACATGGAACTGTCGGCCGAAGGGTTCTATAAGTTCTATCACGATATGCCGCTGTCGGTAACCGACGGCATCCCCTTGGCCTGCAAGGGAAATGACTACGGCGTGATTGGTAACGAACGTCTAGTATCCACAGCCGAGGGCCGTTCGTATGGCGTGGAACTGATGTTCAAGTGGCTGCTGGTACAGCGTCTGAACCTGTCTTCGTCGTTGACCCTTTTCAAGAGTGAGTTCCGCAACGGCAAGGAAGGCAGTTATGTTCCGTCGGCATGGGACAACCGTTTCATCTTCAACGTGAGCGGTACCTATAATTTCCCTAAGCAGTGGAGTGTAGGAATGAAAGTCAGTTGCATAGGAGGTTCCCCATATACACCCTACGATGTGGAGAAGTCGTCGCTGGTAGAAGCGTGGAATGTACAGGGAAAAGCCTATTACGATTATGGTCGTTACAACACGGAGCGTCTGCCTGCATTCGGTCAGTTGGATATCCGTGTCGACAAAATGTTCTACTGGAAGAAGTGTATGTTCGGAATTTACCTCGATATCCAGAACATTACGGCGAGCAAGCTTCGTCAGCCCGATGTGCTGATGAGTACGGGACAGATAGAAAATCCGTCGGCACCCCTTTCCGAACAACGCTATGTCATGAAGTCTATCAAGCAGGAAAGCGGAACATTACTGCCTACTATCGGCATTACCTTCGAGTATTGATACGGTTCCGAAATCATCCTGCGGACAATTGCTAAAAAACGAGGCTGTCTCAAATTGAAATATAATTTGAGATGGCCTTTTT
>FR887790.1:8152-14583 GCA_000432735.1 Bacteroides sp. CAG:443 | reverse complement strand
CACCCCAAAAGTTTTGTGTCTAACTTTTGGGGTGCACTTCACTCCATTTCGGAGAATGATAGGGTTCTTTTTTTAGGATGATTTATTATTATTTCTTCTCCCAACGGACTGACTGCAAGAACCACTGAGCATCGTTATCGCTCAAGCCCTGTTTCTTCAGCAGCTCGGGAAGGTTGGCATAATTTGCCTGATACTGCCTGATCTTATCGGCAAAGGAGTCTGTATGATAGGTAACGGCTCTGCCGGTAGTTTCCATATCGCCCAGTTCCTGAATATAATCGATGCTTGCATTTCTGTATCGCATGTCTACGAAGCTTTTCTTCATGCGCTTGAACTGACCATACAAGCCATTGTTTACTTCCGGCTGTCCGGCCTTGTAGAATACTTCTACCGTATAGTCGCTTGTGCAATCGCATGCAGGCAGGTCGACGGTCAGTGTAAGGGATGTACCATCGTATTCAGCCTCAACAGGCTTTCCGTTCACCAACACCTTATCGGCAGGAACCGACCCTACTACATCGACGCAATAGGTACGTTTCTCGGGCATGTCTTTATAAGAACCCTTACGCTGACCTACATGGATTGTCAGCTTGTTTTCTTTCCATTCGGAAGACAACTGAGTACGTGCGTACTGGTCTTTATACAACTGGTCGTTGCCGTTGTCTTCATAGAACGAGAAGGAACCGTTGCCACCGGGGAATACGGTCAGACGTACAGCCTCATCGTTGTAACGCAGGTTTTTCACAGTACCGTAGAACGGAAGGATAGCTCCAGCCTTTACATATACCGGATATTCATCCAGAGCAAATGCACGTTCTACCACCTGTCCTCCCTTCAAAAGAGTACCAGTAGCCCATTCATACCAGTCGGTACCTTCCGGCAGCCAAACCTTGACAGTAGCATAGCCCTCTTTCATCGGCGAAGTAACAGGAGCCACCAGCATGTCATCGCCGAACATATACTGTCCCTTGAAAGAGTAAGCTTCCTGAGCATCCGGATAATCGTAGTACATCGGGCGACACAGAGAAATACCGTCGTCATAAGTCTTGCGTGCCATGGTATATACATAAGGAGCAACTTTATAACGCATCAGAATGGTCTGACGCAATACATCGAAATACTCCTGACTGAACGCCCACGGTTCTTTGTTCATGGCAGCACTCTTCATGGAGTGAGTACGCATAATGGCACTAAAGGCACCAAACTGCATCCAGCGTACGAACAGTTCGCGGTCGAGCTGTGTCGCTCCCTTTGCAAACTGATGACCACCCAGATCATGACTCCAGTAACCATAGAGTACATTCGATGCGGTAGCATTGAAATACGGCTGGAAGGCAAGCGACTCCCAGGTGCTGTAAGAGTCACCGGAGAAACCAATCTGGTAACGGTGATTACCCAGACCGCCCCAACGATGATACAGCAAAGGACGAGTAGAACGGCTACGCTCCATATCGCTGAAAAATACATAATTCAGCCACCACGTATTATTCAAATCCTTGATACGAGAATCGAACATATCCTGCTGCCAGTCGAGCCACCAGAAATCGACACCTTCTTTTTCCATCGGATGCAAAATCGTGTTCAGCCATCCGCTCATGAAACGCTTGTCGGAGCCACAGTAGTCGATGCGCTTCTTTTCGTCAGGGTTCATGCCCATCCACTTGGCCATTTCGGGATATTTCTCCTCGTACGGTTCAATGCCGCCAGCCGGATGCAGATTCAATGTTACCTGCAATCCTTTACTTTTCACATCGTGGAGGAACTTGGCAGGATCGGGGAACAGCGAACGGTTCCACGTATAGCCTGTCCATCCACCTCTTCCCGGGTTCACGTAATGCCAGTCCATATCTACAACCAGCACATCCAACGGAATCTTATACGTTTCGAACTTGTTGACCAAGTCGCGCAGCTCGTCGTCTGAATAGCTCCAGTATCTCGACCACCAGTAACCGAAAGCATAACGTGGAGGCAAAGGTACCTTACCCGCAAAAACGGTAAAGTCTTTCAGCGCACCTTTATAATCGTGTCCATACGCCATGAAATACCAGTCCTGATCCTGATCACTCCCTTTGCGCTGGTCTACCCACGCCCAGTCGGAATTGTCGAACAGCAATCCTTTGGAATCGTCGAGCAACGTCCAGCCATCGGTCGACAACAGTCCGTCTTCGATAGGCATCGGACGATGGTCACCGTTATCATTTCCGTTGCCGACAAAGATTTCACCGTTGTAACCATCCAGTGTACGGTACGTACCCTTCAGGTTGCCCTGATTGACATCCCCCGGCTTCCACTGAAATGCCGGCGTCAGGTTCTTTGAACGAATGCTCAAGTTCGATGCTGAAAAACGGCCGCTGTTCTTCTTGTACTTCAGCACCATCTTATCGGTAGTAATCTCTACCCAATTCTTCGACTCAGACAAACGATAATCGGCCTTATCGTAAGTTCTGTTGACCGCCAAAAAAGAAGCAGCATCTACAAACTGAGCATCGGCATGCCACTCCAAACGAATAACGCCCTCATCGATTACCGTGAATCGGACATTTCCATCCTGATAAGCCACATTGGTATCCTTGTTCTCCTTTGCTTCGAGATGCAGGACAGCCAACAAGCCTATCAATAAAATCCAAATTTTCTTCATAATCTCCAGTAATTAGTTGTTTATCCTATAATCCATTTACTTCCAGGTATAAATGATATCACCTTAGCTGTTATATAACAACTGATAAAGGTACAGACGGCAATACACGGAATAGCAGCAACGGTAGGGAACTCCAGTGTCTGTTTGAATACCGTTACCCACAATCCCAGCCAGAAGATATGCATCAGATACATACCATAGCTTAATTTTGACAGATCAGTAACCAAGCGCGGAGCCGAAGGAGCCTGAATGGTACTGAAGATAAGGAATACCCCTGTCGTAAGCATCACACAGTTGATGGTGCAGAATGCCCATCCAATCTCCAACTCGGGAGTAGAGATAATCTGGCCCGGCACAGCCTGTACATAGAACGAATAGATGGTCCACAGGGCTCCGATAACCATCAGTACAATCCCCACCGACAAGCGTCTGGAGCGGTTCCAAGTGAGATGTACACGTATATAGTGAGCCAATACCAGATAGCCCAAATATCCAGAGAAGTACCACAGCATATGATATTCATTCCAGAAACACTGTCCCCAGACTTCACCGCAGAAACGATTCAGATAGGGAATGCAGGTCGACACAAGAAACAGAACGACAAAGAAGCGTTCCTCCTTGGCCGTAGCCTTACTGAGCCACGGAGAAATGACCGGAATGAACAGATAAAGACTGATGAGCGGATACATGAACCATAGATGACCTGCCAGTGTCGGGAAATTCAACAAGATACGCGACAAATCCTTCATCGACGTAGCCGAGTCGATCTGTCCCCACAGCATCGGCAAGGTACTATACAACACCATGAATATCACAAATGGAGGCAAGATACGCACAAAACGATGGCGGTAAAACTGTCCCATCGTCTGTCCTTCCTTCATCGGAGCAAGCAGGTAAGCAGATACGATCATAAACAAAGGTACTGCCATACGCGAAAATCCGTCATAGATGGATACCCACAACCTGTCGGCTTCGGAAGCCAGATACGACTGAGGACCGACCATGTCGGTCGACCCTGCTGCGCCATAATAATTTTCACTCGCATGTACGAGCATGACCAAAAAGCATGCGAAGATGCGTATATAATCCAAGAAAACGATACGTTTCATTTCATACAACTTTACTAAATAACACAATCTATAATTACCAATCAACGAAAATACTCATCCTGTCTCTATCCCGACAGCATGAGTACTTCAGCAATTTAATGTCGCAAATCGACAGGAGCTACCCCCTCGAACGTCATCTTGACAGGACGGATATATCCATTCTCATCGAACTCCAGCTTATCGATACAAACTTGCCGTTCGTTAATGCGGGTACAACCCAACGGACGGCGGTGATAGATGATATAATATTCATCCTTACCCGGTATCTGTACGACAGAATGATGTCCTGCCCCTGTTGCTATCTGAGGATCCTGCTGCAGAATTTTCCCAATTCTCTTGAACGGTCCCATAGGAGAATCGGCGATGGCATAGGCAACACTATAATCAGGGCCTCCCCATCCACCTTCCGACCACATAAAATAATACTTTCCCTTTCTCTTCAGCATAAACGGGCCTTCCACATACTGATCGGGAGTCACTTCACGGTACATCGTTCCATCCGGGAAAGGCTCCAGCCCCAACAAATCGGGACGCAACTTCACCACATTGCAATGTTTCCATCCCCCATAGTACATGTAAAAGCTACCATCGTCGTCTCGAAAAACGAACTGGTCAATCGGCTGAGCCCCATTGACAATCTTATCGATGAGTGGTTTTCCCAAAGCATCCTTATACGGTCCGGCAGGAGAATCGGCCACGGCAACCCCTATACCTCCTTTCTGCTGTTCGTTCTGTATATCATTTGCCCCAAAGAACAGATAATATTTTCCATTGGCATGAATGACCGAAGGAGCCCACAGCGCATACTTGGCCCATTTTACGTCTTTGATAGACAAGACTTCCGGATGCTTCACCCAGTGCACCAAATCGCTGGAGGAGAAAGCGTCGAAATGTGTCTGGAGATTATACTCCTGATTGATAGCATCGGTTTTCCGTTCCAAATCCTGAGCATACTTTTGTACATCTTCACCATACAGAAAAGAAAGCGTAGGATACACCCAGCACTGCACCATACAAAAAAGAAAGCGTAGGATACACCGAGCAGGAATCGCCATAGATAATTCCTTCCGGATCGGCATACCAGCCGGCAACTATCGGATTACCGTTCGTCTTATCTCCCTTGCTCTGGGAAAAAGCGATTCCGGGCAAACATCCCACCAATGCAGCAGCAAAAACAAATCGTTTCAAAATCATAAATTACCCAACTCTTTTTAAGTTATACATACTAAAAGACAGGCTTATCGTGGCTGTCGGAAGGAACGCCATTTTCTACTTCCGGCCAGCCATCCTTCCATTGTACCCGATCGAGCATCAACACTCTTCCTTCCGGATCGGACACTTTCACTGCATGGTAAAACAGCCAGTCCTGTCCCTTTTTATCAGTAACAATCTCCGAATTGTGTCCTGTTCCCACAAAATGATTACTTGCCTTGATCAATATTTCATGTTGGTTGTCGAGCATCGACCTGCCCTCCTTATTCCAGTAAGGTCCCATCAACGATTCCGACCTTCCCACCACCGTGGTATAGGTACTCTTCAACCCCTCGCAACAACTGCCGATGGAAGCAAACAAATAATAATATTTCCCTTTCTTGCAGATATAAGTACCTTCGTAGGCATCGCCTGCCACCCGCAAGGGACGGGTATTTTCTTTCAGCATCAGACCGTCATCGGAAAGTTCCACGGCATAAATGCCATGAAAGCTTCCGAAAAACAAGTATTTCTTTCCCCCGTCTTCGATGTAAAAAGGATCAATACAATTTCTCACCCCAATTTCGTTGCTCCGGAAAAGCATTCCATGATCCTTGAAAGGTCCCTGAGGAGCATCGGCTGTAGCAACTCCGATGCCACATGTCCATTCCCCACCCCATGTAGACATAGAATAATACAAAACATATTTCCCGTTGATCTGATTGATGTCGGGTGCCCAGATGCCTCCATCCGGTACGAAATCAGGGCGTGTACTATCAGTAAAAGCAGTCCCCTGAAAGCTCCAGTCTACCAGATTGGTCGAACGATAAATCGGAAGATTATGAATATTCTCGGTAGCATAAAGCCAGAACGATCCGTCGTCAGCACGGATCACAGTCGGATCGGGCAAACTCTCGTCGATGACCGGGTTATGATACTGACCTTGCGCTATTCCCCCGCATGCCATAAAAGATAAGACGACAGATACCCATATTTTTGTTTTCATCATCATAAATTTATAATACACAAATCAACAGCATAAAAGAGAGAATCTCCCTCTTTTACACTGCTATATTGTCACTGTTAACAACTCTATTACAAAGATGCTGAAAAGAAGCGAATCTTATGCGAAAAATCTATTCAGAAAAAGATAAAATCTCACCATCTTTTCAGGAAAACATGCTCAGATTTTACTTTGAAAGCGATAGTCTCCGGATCCCAACTCCACAACCCAATACTCTCCTGCACGCTTGATGCTGTGAGCCCTGACAGCTTCCGGCTTTTCAGGATGCAAAGCTACAGGAAGGTATACCGTAGCCGAGCAATTGGCAGGAATCGTCACTTCCCATGAAAACTCCTTTCCTGTCCGGCTCCAATGGCTGGCAATCTCGCCGGAAACCGACTGGTAGGAAGCCTTGACATACGACAGTCCGTCGGGGAAACAGGGCTTCATCTCGATGTGACGGAATCCTACAGACTCCTCGGCATTCTTG
>FR887790.1:0-8127 GCA_000432735.1 Bacteroides sp. CAG:443 | reverse complement strand
TCGGCATTCTTGATGCCTGCCAGATTTTCGTAATACCAGATCAACAAGTCGCCCAATAGCATCACATGATTGGCTGAGTTCATATCGGGGGCAGCCGTATCTCCATTCCACAACTCCCAAATAGTAGTAGCTCCTTTTTCAATCATATATCCCCAACTGGGATAATCTGTGTTGGTCACGATTTTATACGCCAGGTCCTTCCGGCCATATTCCGTCAGTCCCCTCATCAAATGCTGTATGCCTACCACGCCGGCACTGACATGCCCCTTGCAGTCTTTTTCCGTTTTGTCGACTACATTCTGAAAGACACGCTGTTCGTATCCCTCCGGCACGAGTCCGTAACGAAGCGACAACAAGTTTCCCGTAACGGAGTTGTTGCCGTACTGAGCCGTTTCATAGTTGAAAAAGCGTTTGTTGTACGCCTTCTTCAACACTTCGGCATGCGTCCGGTAATTATCAACATCCTCCGGATGCCCTGTCAGGCGAGCAAACTCCATCATTTTATACAGCAATCCATAAAAGGTAGTACTTCCCAATATAGCTCCATCCGTCTTTCTCATCGGATCTTGCGAATGAATCAGCTCGGGAGACTCGGGAGGCATGCACCAGTCACCCCATTCATCGCGTACCACCAGTCCGTCCTTCATGGAGTTTTGACAGATATACTCTACCCAGCGTTTCATGGAATCATAGTGCCTGATGATAGCCGTCGTATCTCCATAATGACGGTACAGCATTTCGGCAGCCAATATATACACCGAAGGCCATGTTACATCGCCAGAATAAATCGTCCAGAAACGAGGGGAAACAGCCGAAACGACGCCGTCTTCACGCTGTGACTCTTCAATATCCTGCAACCACTTACGATACAGCAACGCATTGTCGAACATGAAACTCTCGCCCCAGCATCCGGT
Organism: Bacteroides sp. CAG:443; assembly: GCA_000432735.1. GTDB lineage: Bacteria > Bacteroidota > Bacteroidia > Bacteroidales > Bacteroidaceae > Phocaeicola. The sequence continues at coordinate 7,213 of FR887790.1, read as the reverse complement.
AGCACGGTCGCCCAGCCATCCGTGACGTTCGTCCCGCTGCGGACAGTCGGTAGGCATGTTATGATAATTTCCCCGGATACCCCAATAAGCATTCTTAAAAATCTGGTTGACGACAGCATTGGACGTCTCAAAATCGCCGGTACATTTCATCTTGTCGTACATCACCTCGCCTACAAAATCGTCCGTATCGGGACGTCCCTCTATACCATCTATTTCCACATACCGGAATCCATGATACACAAAAACAGGAGCCCACGAAAAGCGTCCATCGGTAGCAGGAGTAAACACATCGGTAGCCTGAGCCGTACGTAAATTGGCTACATACAAGGTACTGTCCGGATTTATAAGCTCGGCAAAACGCATAATCACTTTCTGTCCTTCCTTTCCCTGAAAAGAAGCATTCAGCCGACCTACCATGTTCTGTCCCATATCGATCAGGACCTTACCCGATGCCAGACGGGTAACAGATAACGGCCTCAGACGTTCCATGACGGCAACCGACGGGCACGGCTGAGCACGCAATCGCTTGCAGGGAACCGACATGATATCTGCGTTCTTCCAAGCAGCATCATTGTATCCGCTCACGTTCCATCCGGACAATTCTTTTCGCATATCATATTCTTCACCGTCGAACTCATTGTTGGCTACAATTGGTCCCTTCGATGTAACCTTCCAAGTCTCATCCGAAGCGATGATTTTTTGGGTACCATCGGCATACTCAATCACCAGCTGTGCCAGCAAACGAGGCAAGCCAAACCCTTCCATACCGCTTCCTCTTACCCAGAAGTAACGACCATTTCCAAGAATCACCCCCAACGCATTGTCGCCTCCGTGTACCAACCTGGTCACGTCGTACGTATTGTAATATACGGTTTCGGAATAGAACGTAATAGAGGGAGTAAGCAAATCTTCGCTCACACATTTTCCGTTCAGGAAAGCCTGATAATATCCCAATCCACTGATATACAGCGTAGCACGACTGACATGAGAGGACGCCTGAAAATCTTTCCGCAAATACCTGGCAGCCAAACGGGTATGCAGTTCGGTCTGCGACTCACCCGGATTTGACATCGCATCTTCGCCAATCCATTTAGCCACCCAGTCTGTGTCATGCAGCAATCCCGTGGTAAACCGTTGAACAGCACTCCAATGACTCTCCCCACAATTGGTATGTACACGCACCCTCCAGTAATACTCCTTGCCCGACTGTAGAGGTGAGCCCTGATAGCCGACCTGCATGTGATCCGAAGAAACCAGTCCAGACTGCCACATCAGATTATTTCCCCGTTTCAGTCCCTGCAAATCGGTTCCCATCTGAATCTCATATCCAGTTTGCTGCACATCATTCATACCCGACTTCAGCTGCCATGAAAAATGAGGATCTTTCCGGTCTATTCCCAGCGGATTTTCCTGCATTTCAACTCGAGGAGAAACAACCGATACCTTCTGGGCAACACCTAAAGAAAAGCCGGAACACACAAACAACAACAATATTGGAAATTTCTTTTTCATAGTCATTACCAGATTTTAAGATGAGTAATAAAGATAACAAAAAATGCGCTCCATATAAAAATAGTCTGTATAAACTCTCCGGAGGTCATCTCCACAGAATTTATACAGACTCAACTGAGCATGCCGGTTATTTCACCAACATTTTATCCATCAGTACCTTCATCCAGTATCCGCCGATTACAGAGCGAGCACGGAATCCTACCCATTCTCCACTGTCGGTATGATGCCAGTCACTGATAGGTACACGCGATACCGTTTCATTGATGTATTTATACAGCGGATCGACAAACTGCTGGAAAGTTTCCATATCGGAAGCCATCGCAGCCGTCCACATAATCCAGTCGGATTTCGTATATTCCTTACGGCAATCCAAAGGCAAGCCAAACGCATTCTGCTTTGTCAGGTAATACTTAATCTCCTTATCGATAACACCGGGGAAAAGATTCAATCCCCACATCTTATCCCAGACCATGTTATATTTCTGGCTCCACGTATTTGCACGGTCGAATGCCAAACGATAATGATCATTTTCTCCCGCCATTTCCATCCATTTCTGAGCCATCTTCTTAGCCTTTGCTGCATACTCATCGGCCACTCTATCCAAGCCCAGCATCTTAGCCATCTCACTGTAACCGGCTACTCCCATAATCGCCTTGACAGAAAGATTGGCATTATGTGCCCAATGGCCGGCAAAATCGTCTGTACAGAGCTGGTTCTCCGGATCCTGACCGTACTGCACCAAGTAATCAGTCCAGATAGTCAGTAAATCCCAATACTTCTTAGCATAGTTGGCATTACCTTCTACCTTTGCAATAGCAGCAGCCAAAATAACCATGTTACCGCCTTCTTCAATCGGCATGTCACCTCCGTAAACCTGTCCGTTGGCAATAGGATAAGTACCCAAATCGTGAGCCGGGAAAGGCTTGTTCCATCTGCCTGTAGCACTATACTCAAAGATACTGGTCATCATCGCTTTTTGCAGGTCCGGATTGTACACAAGGAACAACGGCGCAGAAGGGTAAGTCAAATCGACCGTGTTGACACAACCATTGCTATTGTTTTCTTTAGAAAAGAACAGCAAATTTCCGTCTTTATCGGTAAACAGCTTATGGGCAGCCATCACCTGACGATAAGAAGCCGCACAAATCTCGGCATATTTCTTTCCGCCAGCCTTTTCGGCATCTTTCATAATCATGGCATCAAAGTCACGGCAGCGTTCCATCACCTGCTGATAATTCTGCTTGGCACGTTCGAAGGCATCATAAATAGAAACCTTTCCATCATGCTTCCAATAGGCCATCCGACGCTCGTACATATATTCCACCGAATAGACATCATCGTATCCGATCATCATAAAGCCACTCTTACCTGTAGAGGAGACATTTCCCAAATCGTCGGCATACGCCATGGCCGGCATATCGTCGGCATCACGTGTAACAATTTCACTTTGGCCAGGCAACAGTTCACCCTTGTCGGCAAAGACAGCCTTCATATCGGTATAATCGCCCAGACTGACAGACGTATTGGCCCCATTATTACCAGCCAAATAAGCATATCCCCAGTCGATGCAAATCAAATCCCCCTTACGGGCTGTTATCGGCTGGTCAATGCTGCCTGCCTTCACATAACTGATGCCATTCTTTTTAATCATCTCCGCTTTGGTAGGCTGGGTCATTTCATTGATAGCCAGCTGCGGAGTTGTTTCGATATAAACCTGTACATCGTGATTCTTCTTATCGGTAGACGTAGCCTGATAAGAAACATAATTGATCGGAGTAGAAATCAAATCGAGATCATCAATCAACATCGGAGCGGTGAATACGACATCCAGTTCCACCGGTCCGCAAGTAAATGTATAATAAGTCTGTGTAGGCAGTACATCTACCGACTTCTGAACAGCAGCATTCTCGAATCCGGCAGTTTTTTTATTCGATGTATACAATCCGAAATCGACATACGCCCCACCGGTTGTATTGTGGCAATGAGCCGCTATCACGTTCTTTCCCTTCTGCATTTTGGCACGTACCTTATCCGACAGCTCCACCAGAACATTATTCTTCCAGACATAATCCGTAGCCACCAGCTTTTCACCATTCAGGTACAACTCGAAGACATCATCGTGCGAGTATTTCAGGTAGACAGGAGCATCTGCCGGAACATCATCTAAATTAAACTCGCGACGCACCCAGATATCCTTTGTATTCCACTGAGTCCGTACCACAGGCATATCGCTGGTACCGAAAGCTCCTTTTCCTTTCTTCCAGCCACTCACGTTATAATTCAACGAAGTCCAATCGCCTTGCGGTGCTTCAAAGGTATAATCGCCTTCCCAGTCTTCACTACCTGCCATAGGCAGCAATGACTCGAGTGCCTGTTTTCCCATGAAGCGGTATATTTTTCCATCTACACGTACCGCCCCAATCAGCGACTTCTCATCGTCGGTCCAATGTCTGGTTGTTCCTTCATTCAATTTATCATATGGTGACCAAATAGACAAATAAGGATCGGAAGTTATTAAAGGTACAGAAGGGAGCCGTAAATCGGTCTTTTGTACAGGTGTAAATAAATCTGTTGCCTGAAGCTGTGCAAACATCCCCATAGCAAACAAAGTCGTAGCTGTCAGTTTTTTCATTGTTTTCACTTCTTTTGGTATTAAATTTTAAGTAATAATTAGTCAGAAAAACGTTGGTAGGATTCTTAAAGAAGTCAATGTCATATTCATGAATCTTTCAACCCTACGATGCAAAAATATGCTGCAAGAACAAAAAACAGCGGAAATAATTGTTCAAAAAACAACATTTGCAGTTCAAAACAATTAAATCCGCTATTAAGAATATAGTGATACGATGGTTATGAAGATCTTACCATTCAATAGCTTGGTCTTCGTCTGGAATTTGAGTATTAATCTTACGCTCAAGCGTCATCGTTCCTTTCACGTGATATGGAATTTCTATTCCTTTAACGGAGGTATAATCAACAAACGTATACTCAATATTAAAAATTACATAACGATGCTTCAAATAAGGAAGTTCTTCATCCATAATTTCTGCAACAGTATATGCAGCCTGCTCCTTCTTCAATTGTTCCAATTTTAAATTTTCATTTTCAGAAGACAATTCAACCATTTTGGTCTCAGGGTTAAAATAGAAATTTACCTTATAATCTTCACGATTTATCAAATCTTCTTCCATGGCACCTGCATAAAAGAAAATTGTATTTTCGTCTACAACCTGCCCTGTACGAGTATTTCTCACAATTGGATTTGCCTGATCGTAGCTACAAAAACCAGTATCTACCCATATGAACACCTATAAAATTTAAATCAACAAGAAATGTAACAACAGAAATTCCTTCTCTGTATATTTATAGAGCCACACATATTATCCAGATCATTATCATTCTATAAATTCATAATCACTGATTTCATAACGCTTTAGTTTACATCCTTTAGTTCGAGTCAAATTTACTTTATTATTGGCAGCCTTTAGAGTAACTAAATTAAACAATCCTCTTTCAAAATCATAAGAGACCCCATCATCTTCCAATAAAATACATGACACCTCAGATACTCCATAAACTTTGCAATGCAACTTAAATACTGTTTCTTTAGTAATATAAGGCACAGGATCAGCCAAAGGCAATAAAGTACCCTCGCGTACAAAGAGTGGAAGCTGATCAAAATTTGTTGTAATTTCATATTCTCTGTTTCCCTCGTATTTTTCATTTGTATTGAAATTATACCAAGTGCCTTCCGGAAAATACACTTTTCTTGAATTGGTATTTTCATATAAGGGGGCGGCCATTAATCCATCACCAATCAAATATTGATCAGATATATCACGCAAACGTATGTCATTTGGATAATCCATAAGTAGCGGCCGGAAAGGCGGAATTCCTTCTTTGTTATATTTATAAAAGGCACTATAAAGGTAGGGAATGAGCTGCATACGTAAATTTATCAATGTTCGTGTATAGCTCTCATATTGTTCAGCTTCTGGAAGAAACTCTCCTCAATCATTCTTAGCACGATCGAACTGCATCCACGGAACATACTGTAAATACCATGCATTAACCATAGCCTGCGGTGAAAGAATCACTGTCTGAAGACGATGAAAAAAATCTCTGTCTGAATAAGCTTCACGAACTTCAGGACACCAGAGCAGGCCACCGAAAGCTGAATTACAAATAGCTTGGATATAATCTTTATGGTTATAAGTATCACTATAAAGTACGGCACTGTAGGATGACATAAACATTCCAGAAGAACGATAATCGAGATAAGCACGTTGATTCATCCCTCTATAAATACTATCTATAGTGTTGACATAAAGTGAACCAAACAGTTGATGCATCTGTTCTCCATCTACTCCCGAAGGAAAACGACTCATATCGGGGAAACCCCATGTTGCCGAACCATATGCTATATTCGAATTATCGCATTCATCTAACTTGAAACCTGAAATGCCTTCCTTTATCAACATACGATGATAATCGGAAAATATTTTACGTGCCTCAGGCAATAAGAAATCAGGAACCAGACCGTTCCATACTAGGAAATCTCCAGCATATGGCGTCATAGCCTCTCGAATAGGTGAAGTTGGATGTATATAGGCATGCTCCCAAAGATTAACTTTATATCCTAATCTGTTTAATTCATCCAGCATCACTTTATGTTTGGGAAAACGTTCTTCATTCCATAAGTAAGAACAAGAATACGTTGCAGTTTGCCATCCTGGTTCCAGCCCCAAAACGTCGCAAGGAATCTTTGCCTCTCGAAAATAACGTGCAAAACGCATTACACTATCCCGCACAGCATCTCCTTTTACACGATACTTAAAACCTAATCCCCACATAGGTGGCAAACACCCTCCTCCCGACAATAAGTTATAACGTTTTACAACATCTTTCAGAGTAGGTCCTGTAATAACAAAAACCTCAATTCCTTTTGCTCCGGGAATATCTATAAAGACCTTATTCCCGCTGCTACGGTTTTCATAAAGTTCCTCTGTTTTAAGAGCTATTTTATTTTTATTCCCCTCTGTGGAACGTGCATTTTGCCTAATCTTTTGATTTGATCCACATAAAAAAGTTGTATAGCGCGCTGTATTAACTAAAATACCATATCCTTTAGTAGAAACATAAAATGTTTGAGGTGCATGAGTATACCCTAAATCATTTAAAGGATTATCATTTACAATGGGGACGCTTACGCAAGCCACGTTGACCAAATGTTCCATATTGCAATCCAAATCCATACAGTTGCTCATCTTCATCCAAAGGAACCTCTACCACACATCCCCGATCGCAAACCTTTAAACCAATATCATCCAAACTAAAAGGAAGTTTCCCTTCTGGTAATTGGAGCATAGCCTCAGAAGCCGGCTTTCCACCCAAAACAGCATAAGGGGTATAAGTATCGACTTTACCTTTAGTCAATTTGATAACTCCCGGAGCTATTTCCTCTTGATATGTTTCCACATTTTTTTCTACTCCATAAGTAGAAGAACAAATGACTACCAATAATAAAACTTCCAATAAAATAACTTTCATAGTATATATCTAATATTAACTTATCTATTCTACACATATTCCATGATGTATGCGTATCTTTTAAGGCCAAAGACATAAGTAACGTGAGTTCGAAATAAAATCAAAAAATAGCAAGTTGTCCGTCATTGACAAAATTCACGTCAATGGCGGG
>FR887789.1 GCA_000432735.1 Bacteroides sp. CAG:443 | reverse complement strand
CATAGGGCCTTTACGAGGGCATACCTCCTATACAGAGGCACGTAGGGAAAAATAATTCTCCCGACGAGTGCATCCGGTGGGAAGGTTGTCGGGAGAATTTTTAAAAATTTGTACAAAACATGCGCGTGTTTTGTACAAAAAACGCACAAAAAGAGATGCGTTCGGGGAGAAATTTCCCCGTTTGCGGGATGCAACAAGCAGCACTGCGGCAGGTGTGCCGTAGCGACCGATGCATGTTTTCCTCAAAAATCAGGGACGCTTCGCTTTAGTATCTGCTCTTTTTTTCGGTCTGACGCCTAAGCAGCTTCTGGCTCCCTTCTGGAATTTCTTCTCCAGGCTTTACCTCGTGGATGACGAGCTCAGTTCCTTCGTTGATACTTTTTTCGATGATTCTCAGTAGCGTGAGGTACTCAAATTTTATCCGGTGTATCTGTTCTATCGCGCGGAAGAACGTATACAGGGTACTGATCTGGTAGTTGCGACTGTCGGAACAGGTATGGGTACCTGTGCCTGTAATGCGCTGAATCTCACTTTTCGACACGCGTGCCGAACGGTATTGCCGATCGAGGAAACGCTTGAGGGTTATCAACAAAAATCTCTTTTGTTTTTCCGTTACTTCACACGAACGATAGAGTACGTGCATGAATCTTACCATAATTCTTCATAATGTTTGGTTTTGCTATTTCTCTGCCGTTTATGGCAGAGGTTAATACACTCTCAGTGCGTATTTTTACGCACAGAAAGCGGAGAAACACCGAAATTCATCGACTGAAGTAACTTGATTGCAGATGTTGCCGTGCGTGTTTTTAAGCCTTTCTGCCGGCGGGTTTACCTGGCAGTAACGGTGCCGGAGGGGGCTTAAAAGCGGACTTTCTGACGGACCGGACGGTGATGTCTGGAATCGGGTTTTGAAGTCTTCGGGGGCAAAGATAGAATAATCTTTGAATTGGCGTGTTCTCCGGACTGGAAAACTTTCCTTCGCCTCCGGTTTGTTCCGTTTCCGGGATTCTGTTTCGGCTCTTCGGGTCGGCGGAACACGAGGGGCGGTCGAAATCGGGGTTGTGAAATCGGGATTCGGCAGGCGGAGCGTCCTTCGCCTCCGGTTTGTTCCGTTTCCGTGGTTCTGTTTCGGCTCTTCGGGTCGGCGGAACACGCGGGGCGGTCGAAATCGAGCTGCGAAATCAAGCTGTGAAATCGAGCTGCGAAATCAAGCTTCGGTTGGACAGATTTTCTCACGCCTCCGATTTGTTCCGTTTTCGTGGTTCTGTTCCGGCTCTTCGGGTCGGCAGGCACGCGGGGCGGTCAAAATCGAGCTGCGAAATCAAGCTTCGGCGTGAGGAATGTTTTTCGGAACGGAAAACTTCCTTTGATTATATCTTTGTTTATAATATAAAAAGGAAAGGGTGGTGCCACTGATGGTGACACCCGTGTTCCGCTTTCGAGAATAAGTATTTGTAAACCAGTGCGGTAAGTGTGACACTTATGGTGACACTAGTGGTGCCATCGGTGCTCCGCTTTCCGGGTTTACGCATTTCCTAACCTATTAAAAAAGTGAAGA
>FR887788.1:22473-32452 GCA_000432735.1 Bacteroides sp. CAG:443 | reverse complement strand
GTTGCATTTATAAGTTGAACTCAAGTCTTAAAATCTCAATCGGGCGGCAAAAGTATAAAATATTTTGTATCGAATGTAATAAAAAACGATTTATTTTGTATGTTTATACTATTCATGTATATAATCACTATATATATACATTATTGCTCTTTGTTGTAAAGCGGCAAAGCTTCGGATTCTATGACCTTGTTCGTCTGTTTGCCGGAAAATCGTTAACTTTGCAGCCGAAACCAACAAGAAAAGATGAATTACTCAATAAAGGACTTCGAAATTATGGCACCGGTCGGCTCCCGAGAGTCGCTGGCTGCGGCTATTCATGCAGGAGCAGATTCTATCTATTTCGGCATTGAAAGCCTGAATATGCGTGCTCGTTCAGCAAACACGTTTACGGTAGACGACCTGCGTGAGATTGCCAGAGTATGCGATGAAAACGGTGTGAAAAGTTATCTGACTGTAAATACAATTATTTACGATGAAGATATCGCCTTGATGCGGAAGATTGTGGATGCAGCAAAGGAAGCGGGCATCAGTGCAGTAATTGCTGCCGATGTAGCAGTCATGGCTTATTGTAACCAGATAGGACAGGAGGTGCATTTGTCTACTCAGTTGAATATCAGCAATGCGGAAGCCTTGAAGTTTTATGCACAGTTTGCCGATGTAGTGGTACTGGCACGTGAGCTGAACTTGAAGCAGGTGCGTAAGATTTACGATGCAATTCATGAACAGCATATTACGGGACCGATGGGACAGCCGGTACGTATCGAGATGTTCTGTCATGGGGCCTTGTGTATGGCTGTGTCGGGCAAATGTTATCTGAGCTTGAACGAACTGAATGCTTCGGCAAACCGTGGGGCTTGCATGCAGGTCTGCCGTCGTGCCTATATCGTGAAGGATAAGGAAAGTGATATCGAACTGGAAGTCGATAACCAGTATATCATGTCGCCAAAGGATCTGAAAACGATTCATTTTATGGACGAGATGATAGAAGCCGGTGTTCGGGTATTCAAGATTGAAGGACGTGCACGCGGACCTGAGTATGTACGTACCGTGGTGGAATGTTATAAGGAAGCTATTCGTTCGTATCTGGAAGGTACCTTTACGGAAGAAAAGAAAGCCGACTGGGATACTCGCCTTAAGACTGTATTTAACCGTGGTTTCTGGAATGGTTATTATCTGGGACAGCGTTTGGGAGAATGGAGCAAGAACTATGGTTCGGAGGCTACAGAGCGTAAGGTATATGCCGGACGTGGTATCAAGTATTTCTCGAACATCGGTGTTGCAGAATTCCTGATTGAAGCTTCCGAAATCAAGGTGGGCGACAAACTCCTGATTACAGGACCTACAACGGGAGCAATGTATGTTACACTGGACGAAGCACGTGTCGACCTGAAACCGGTAGATGTAGTAAAGAAAGGTGTGCATGTTTCGTTTAAGGTCCCCGACCGTATTCGCCCCAGCGACAAGCTTTACCGTATTGTTCCTGCCGATGAACTGAAAAAGAAATAATCTTTATCGCTTATATAAGATATACCCCTTTGACGTTTATTCTCTCTTGGTGCAAAAGCACCATTGGGGGGAATGGACGTGAGAGGGGTATTCTGTTTGTTGGAATTTGCTGATGATTCAAAAAAGCATGGCGTTGTCTGGTAAAAAACGTCGAGATATTTTTTTATTTTTTGTACAGAAAAATCGAAAATTTGTACAAAAAAAGATGAACTCATGCCGATACCTTGAGAAAAGCCGGTATCGTGTGTCTGAGTTCATCTGTATCTTTGCTGGAAAGTAAGAGCTTGTCAGTGTCAGAGTTCTCCCTTTCGGATAGCTTCCATGATATTGGCTGGTGGACGCTGAGCCAGCAATTCCTTCTTCATGTAGTCCATGTAAGGCGCTACATGGTCGAAATACTGATAATATCCTTTACACAGATAATTTAGTCCAGGTTCTCCGGAAGCTGTCTTGCAGAAACGGTTCTTCGGACATTCACCGTTGCAGGCAAACAGATACTGGCATTCCTTGCATTGTGTAGGTAACTTCTCCGATTTATCGCGACCAAATTGCAATTGCTTCTCGCTGTACATCATCTCTACCAGCGATTTGGAATAGATATTGCCCAATTTATATTGTGGAAATACAAAGTGGTCGCAGGCGTATACGTCGCCATTAAATTCTATGACTCCCGCATGTCCGCAGTTTTTTGCCAGTGTACAGATGCCGGGCTGTTCGCCTACCCAGTTGGCGAGGGTTGAATCGAACAGCTGGATAAAATATTCGCCTACGTCATTCCGTACCCATTCATCGAATATGGTACAGAGGAAGTTGCCCCATTGTTCGGGAGTTACTGAAAAATCGGTAACCGTTTCTTCTGCTCCTTCTTCTACCGAGGCAAGATAACGTCCGTCGGCATGTCGGAAAATACGTTCTACAATCGGGGTGAACTGGATATACCGACAACCTATCTCCTTAAAGAAATGATAGAAATCGAGCGGATAGTCGGCATTGAAATCGTTTACCACTGCCAGTGCATTCCATTCTACTTGATGTTTATTCAGTAAGTTGATGCCTTGCATGACCTTGACAAACGAAGGCTTTCCCTGTTTGTTTTTCCGATATTCGTCGTGAAACTCCTGTGGCCCGTCGATGGAAACTCCTACCAGCCAGTGGTTATCGTGAAAGAAACGACACCAGTCGTCGGTCAGCAATGTACCATTTGTCTGGATGCAATTGTCGATGATTCTGCCTCTGCCATATTTTTTTTGTAAGGCTATCGCCTTTTTGTAAAAATCAAGCGGGCGCATTAAGGTTTCTCCTCCATGCCATGTAAAAAGTACTTGTGGCATGGTCTGACTCTCAATATATTCCTTGATGAACTTTTCCAACAGCTCGTCGCTCATAATCTGCTTGGAAGTGTCTTGATAAAGCTTGGCTTTCTCCAGATAATAACAGTAATGGCAAGCCAGGTTGCAGAGTGATCCGGCGGGCTTTGCCATGATATACATCGGACGGGCGAACGGGGCGAATGTAGTCATTGTATAATAATGGTGTTAATATAATATTAGTTGGGTGAAAATGTAAATTATTCTAGTGTGATGCTTCTTACGTGTACTTGCTGATGCAGGAAAATGGAAGCGGCTTCCTGAAACTTTTCGACCGATTCGGTGGTAAGAAATTCACAACTGCTGCCTGCTGTACAACGGGTTCGCATGTCTGTATGACGGGAAAGATAGTCCTTCAAACTTCGTGCTACGTATTCTCCTTGGGCTACCAGACGGATATGTGACGGAGTGAACTGCCGTATCTTATCCATGAGCAAAGGATAGTGTGTACAACCTAATATAATGGTGTCTATCTCGGGATCTTGTTCCAACAACTGATCAATATACTTGTGTACAAAATAATCCGCTCCCGGAGAATTAAACTCATTGTTTTCTACCAAAGGAACCCATAGCGGACAAGCTACTCCTGTAATCTGAACATCGGGATAAAGCTTACGTACTTCTAGCGGGTAAGACTGAGATTTGACTGTCCCTGCGGTAGCAAGTAGTCCGACGTGGCGTGAAACCGTCAGTTCCCCTATACATTCGGCAGTAGGGCGTATCACTCCCAGTACTCGGCGACTCGGGTCTATGTGCGGAAGGTCGTTTTGCTGAATGCTTCTTAAGGCTTTTGCCGATGCGGTATTGCAGGCAAGTATCACCAGCGGGCATCCCAATTCAAACAGTTTCCGTACAGCTTGCAGTGTAAATTCGTAGACAACTTCGAACGAACGTGTTCCGTATGGGGTACGAGCGTTATCTCCCAGATAAATGTAATCGTATTGGGGAAGTAATTCACGAATCTTGTCGAGAATTGTCAGTCCTCCATATCCGGAATCGAAAACTCCGATAGGTCCTGTAGTAGAAAGCATGGGGAAATTTGATTAAGAGGTGAAAAAAGAATTGTCATTGACCGCATCCGAAGAGAATGAAGTCAATGACAACTTTATTTTTGTTACGTTGAAAACACGTTTTTACTGAGCAGGAGTTGCTGCCGGTGCTGTTGCCGGAACAGCTGTCAAGCTGATACCCAACTTGGTCTTGATGTCGTTTGTTACATCTTTCGACATTGTTTCATTTACATAAGGAATATCCGTACGGTTCAGGTCGAATACATAAGTGTAACCACCTGTAGTTCCAATAGATTTTACAGCATCTTCCAGTTTCTTGTAGATCGGTTCCATCATGTCAGCATAAGCTTTCTGCAACTGCTGCTGTGCATCCTGCTGGAACTGCATACCTTTGTCAGAAAGTTCCTGAAGCTCTTTCTGGCGACGTTCCTGAATATTTTGTGGAAGAGTTTTCTGTTCTTGCTGATATTCGGCGAATTTCTTGTTGAACTCATCAGATGCACGTTTGATTTCGTCTTCATACTGTTTCTGCAATGCCTGAATGTCAGTTTGAGCTTTTGCATATTCCGGCATAACCGGGATGATGTCCATAGACTTGAAGTGTGCGAACTTCTGTGCGAATACACTCATCGGAGCGATGAGTAAAAGTAATAAAGCAATTTTTTTCAACATAATCTTATTTGTTTCTATTGTGTTATTAATTCTTGTTTTTTGATTTTATGTGCTGTCTGTGTTAGACTTTGCAAAAGTATAAAATTAATTTGAATATCCTAATTTAGAGAGAACTTCGTTACTGATATCGATACGTGGAGAGGCAAAAATCATGCTTTGTGCCGATGCACGGTCTATAACAGCATCATAATTTTTCTGTGTTGCAATGTCTTTTATCGCATTGTATATGGCATCTTGAATCGGGCCGATCAGTTCCTGACGCTTCTTCATGCCTTCACCTTCAGGGCCGAAATATTTTTTTCGTAAGTCGGCTGCTTCTTTTTCCTTTGCGATGATAGCGTTTTCTCGTTCTGTCTTTTGAGTAGCCGATAGAGTAGAAGCATTTTTTTGATACTCATCATATAGCGTCTTTGCTTCCTGAGCTTTTGTCTCTATTTCACTTTGCCATTGTTTTGACAGATTCTCCATTTGTTGGTTTGCTTGTTCGTAGGCAGGTATCTGCTTTAAGATGTACTCCATGTCTACCAAGGCAAATCGTTGCGCCTGTGTGGCTATGCTACACACGAGCAAGGCTGCTAGAAAGATGATTTTTTTCATAAAGCAATGTTTTTAATATAATGAAGAATGATAAATGAAAAACTCATTATTCCTGTCGACTGTTTTTGGAATCTATTTTTCATTTCTCATTCTTCAGTTCTTCATTTATTGGCCTTTTTTGTTAGAATTCTTGTCCGATAATAAAGTGGAACTGGCTTCCGCTATACTGGGTAGAACCGTTGATCTTGTCGAAGCCATAAGCCCAGTCGATACCCATCATACCAATCATCGGCAGGAAGATACGTACACCTACACCGGCAGAACGTTTCAACTGGAACGGGTTGAACTTATTGACATCTGTCCATGCATTACCTGCTTCAACAAAGCCCAGCGCATAGATACTGGTTGAGTTCTCCAGCATCAGCGGATAACGTAATTCTGCACCTAAACGGATGTAAGCGTAACCTTCGCTACCGTATGGAGTCAGAGATCCGTTTTCGTAACCACGCAAGGCGATAGTTTCTGAAGCGTAGTTGTAACTATATCCTGTCATACCGTCACCACCCACATAGAATGTTTCGAACGGTGAACGCTTGTATTTGTTGAAGTGTCCCAGAATACCAAACTCTGTACGAGTCATGATAACCGGACATTTCTGGATATCCATCAGGGCGGTATAAGTTTTTGCTTTGAATTTCCATTTGTGGTACTCAATCCACTTATACATGCTGGCTGCTTCTTCGTAATTGTCTTTTCCGTAAGTAGAGTAATCCTTCTTACTGAACAGTGAGTAAGGCGGAGTAATCTGTAAAGAAGCTGTAAACTCAGAACCGTAACGCGGGAAAATCGGGTTATCGGTTGAGTTACGCGATAATGTCAGGTTCAAGCTTAAGCTGTTGCAGTTACCAGTATTCATATACTGTCCGTTGTTCAGCATAATGTACAAGTAGCTCCAGTCTTTCAACATAAATCGCTGGTAAGACAATTCTGCCATCAAGGTAAAGTAGTCATCCGGCCAGCGAAGACGTTTACCCCAACCCAGTGAAACACCAAACATCTTGATGGACTTGTCCGGGTCGTAGTACGATTCGTAGTTATCATAATAACCGCCGTAGTAGTTTCCGTAACCACTCAGGTAGTTGTAATAGTTGTTCATGTAAGCAGAGTTATAATACTGGCTGCTGACGTCGGTCTGTACAGAATAGAAGGCTGATACCGATAAGGAGTTCGGACGCTTACCACCGAACCACGGATCAAGGAATGAGATACTGTACGACTGATAGTATCGACCGTTGGTCTGACCACTGATGGTCAATGTCTGGCCATCACCTTGTGGCAGGAAGCCACGGAAGTTGTCATTCTTGCGGAAGAGGTTGGCAAATGAGAAGTTGGTAAACTTCAAGCTCAACTTACCGATGATACCTGTCTGTCCCCAACCGGCAGAGAATTCTACCTGGTCGTTTGCCTTCGATTCCAGTCCCCAGTTGATATCAACTGTTCCATTTTCGTAGTTAGGCTGCACATCCGGCTTGATGTTTTCAGGGTTGAAATGTCCCATTTGCGCAATTTCACGGTAAGAACGTTCCAAAGCCTCTTTACTGAACAAATCACCCGGACGAGTACGAAGCTCACGGCGGACAACGTTTTCATACAAACGGTCGTTACCATTGATACGTACGTGACTGATACTTGCCTGTGGACCTTCGACGATACGCATTTCCAGGTCAATGGAGTCACCGTCGATGTTTACTTCTACCGGGTCGAGGTGATAGAACACATAACCTCGGTTATAATAGTTATTACCGATAGCATCCTCATCGTTACTGATACGGTCGTTCAACAGTTTCTGGTTGTATACATCTCCTCGCTTCATGCGTAACTGCTCATTCAGCAAGTCGGAAGGATAAACGGTATTACCTACCCATGTAATGTCTCTCAGGTAATACTTGTTACCTTCATAGATTTTCATGTATACGTCTACTGTCTTTTCATCGTATGGAGTAACACTGTCTACCTCGATGATAGCGTCACGGTAGCCCAGCTCGTTATATTTATCAATAATTTTCTGCTTATCTTCTTCGTATCTTTCATTGATAAATTTCTTTGCGCGGAACAAGTTGACCAGCTTGCCTTTTTCGTTTGTCTTTTTCATGACACGCTTCAACTTCTTGTCTGTCAGGACACTGTTTCCGTCGATTGTAATTTTATGGACTTTTACTTTATCCTTTTTATCAATGTTAACATCTACATATACTTGTTCTTTGTTTGCAGGGTCTTCACGTTCTACAATATTGACTTCCGCATTCTTAAATCCTTTTTCATCAAAGTGTCTTTTGATGATGATTTTTGCTCGGTCTATCAAGTTCGGAGTAATCTGACTACCTTTAGCCATTCCCAGTTTAGCCTGCAAATCTTCCCGCTCGCTTTTCTTAACTCCATTAAAACGAATATCTGTGATACGCGGACGCAACGTTAAGTGGATGAACAAATAGATTTTGTTACCTTCTATTTTTTCGGCTGTAATTTTAACATCCGAGAACAAGCCATGGCGCCAATAGCGTTTGATAGCACTGGTAATATCATCACCCGGTACAGTAATTGTCTGTCCCACTGCAAGTCCTGAAATACCTATCAAGACATAATCTTCGTAGTTATCAATATTTGTAACTTTGATGTCGGCTATTTCATACTTTTTAGGTGTACCATTATATAAAATTACCGGCTTGTCATTTTCGGTATTGGTATTTTCTTGTGCATGTACCGTTGAGAAACTGAACATGCAAGCCAAAGTTAATAGGATGAGGTAAAAACAGTATCGCATTTCTTATTTCAATATTTGTTCACTTGTTTTGCCGAATCGGCGTTCTCTTCGTTGATAATCACAGATTGCTTTACACAGCTCTTCTTCTTTAAAATCGGGCCAGTATGTATCACAAAAATAAAGCTCAGAATAAGCACATTGCCATAGCAAGTAGTTACTCAGGCGTATTTCGCCGCCCGTACGTATCAGTAAATCCGGATCTGGCATAAAATTAGTGGCCAGATGCTGATCGATGGTTCGGTCGGTTATACTGTTTATGTTTAGTTTACCGCTGACTGCTTTACTGGCAATCTGTCGGACTGCATTGGTTATTTCCCATTTAGAAGAATAACTTAAAGCCAAAACTAAACACATGCCTGTATTTTGTGAAGTACGCTGTACACATTGATTCAACCGGTTCTGAACATCGGTTGGTAATTTCTCAGTGTCTCCAATTATACGGAAACTGATATTGTTTTTCATAAAAGTTTCTTCCTCGATGGAATCCATCAGAAGACTCATCAAAGCTGCAACTTCGTCTGCGGGACGGCTCCAGTTTTCGGTAGAAAATGTATAAAGTGTGAGGAACTTTACTCCCAGGCGTGCTGCTTCTTCTGCAATGACATGAACTGTTTCCGCACCTGCCTGATGACCGAACGAGCGGGCTTGCCCCCGTTGTTTGGCCCATCGACCGTTACCATCCATGATGATAGCAATATGAGCGGGTATTCGTGTCTTGTCCACTTGGTCTTTATATAGCATAGCTTTCAGATTTAGATTTATTCCCATTTGGGCAGAAAACCAAAGTGGTTTACACGTCCTCTGCTCATGTATCCATTGTTCCAGATAATCCAGATGAAGTTGTTTTGATCTACTATACATGAGTAACTTCCTTCACCTTTATTTTTGCCTTTGTTGTATAACTCAACGAAAGATGTACCTTCCGTTGCAAAGGTCATGTTTTCTTGTACGACTTCCCATGTCAGACCATTATCTGTTGAACAGAAGAATGTGCTAAATGGTGATTTATAATCAGTATAATCTTGGCTCGTTATTTCACCGCCGAACACATATAACTTTTTGTTGTAGTAGATGAATGAAGGATCGACGGTATTAGGGCATCTGAATGTATCAGTCTGCTCATAATTATAGGAACTCCACATTTCATCGTTTGTCATGCGTGTAGCTACGAAACCCGAGCCTTTGACTTTTGTGGAATTATATCCCAGCAGGATAGAACGGGTTAGGTTGTTATTATAAGAAACGGGAATATTTGCTGATATGATTTTTTGTCCTTTGCTTGGAAACTCAGAAAGATTGGACTGTTCTGTTGTTCCCGTCTTACTTTGCACATTGTATATATAAGATTCATTATTGGCTGTACGAGCATATAGTGAATTGTCAATGCTTGTTAAAAGCTGATCTAAAGCGACTGATAGATTCTGACTTTCATATCCATTGTCGGTCAGTTTGTACAATTCCTGATTGACAAGGAAATAAATGTTTCCCTGACACAATGTTGCAGAATAAGTGTCAGTCTGTTGTGGTAACGCAATAGCAGTCCATGTTTTTCCCGGATTTCCGTTTGAAACCGTTGTATATTCAGCAACCATCTTTCCTTCAGAGGTTTGCCCGAATACATAAATACAATTGTTTATATAAACTGCCTTTTGTTTGGTTAGTGTACCTGAAGTAAATGCGCTACCCATGAGTTCCTTGTTCCACTGCAATGAGTCTGGTTCTTGCGTGTGTACGTTGACTTTCACATGGTAAGCCTTTCCTACCACTCCGCTGTAGGCCAATACCTTAAATGTCAGACCTTCGGACGGCGCAAACGAAAAATTGATAGAATCAGTCGATGTCCAAAGTGTATCTTTGGCTTCGGCACCTTTTGAGGTTATTTTCCCATAGAGAATATAATTACTGTCGGCTGTAATGTTCGTAATGACCCTCGATATATCAGTTCCTACAGGAAGTGAATCCTTATTCTCGATTGTTCTCATAGCCTGATTGATCGTAAAAGGATAGTTTGCCATAGAAATGGTATCCGTATAGGTAGAATCTTCTCCTTTTGAATCTTTCCCTAC
>FR887788.1:0-22438 GCA_000432735.1 Bacteroides sp. CAG:443 | reverse complement strand
TTTCCCTACTCGTTTGACATGTAAGGTCCCAAGTGAGAATGATGTGATACTAGTTTCAGAACTATAAGTAACTTCCTCAACATCACTATTCAAGCAAGAAGTCATAGTAGACATTACAGTTAATAAACCGACCACCAATATGGGTAAAAACTTTATTTTCATTTATAAAATAGTCTTTGATTACAAGTTGCAAAAGTAGAAAGTTTTTTTTCGAATAAGAACTTTTATATCAAGTTTTATATAAAATTATGGATAAGCGTAACTTTTTTATCTACGAATCAACGATTTTTTTTGCTTATTTCTCATAATGAGTTATCGTAACACCGTCTCGTCGTAAGAAATTTTTCTTATATCCGGCTGGAATAACAGGCCCTTTTACGCCATTTTCAAGGACTTTTGCTGAGTGCTCTGTATAAATTTCGTCCCATAACCCCTCGTCAATGAAGGATTGCAACAGCTGACTTCCACCTTCAACAAGTAATGCCTGTAACTTATTTTCGTAGAGTTTTTGTAGTATTTGTGGAAGAATACTTCGGCTAAAATCCAATTTGAAGTAAATAACTTGTGAGGTTGATGCTTTGTCTTGTGCTGTAAAAATCCATGTAGGTGCACTTCCATCGAAGAGTTTCAGCGACGTGGGAAGAGTGAGTTCTTTATCTATTACCAGACGGACAGGATTTTTTCCGTACCAGTTGCGTGTCGTCAGTGACGGATTA
This sequence comes from Bacteroides sp. CAG:443, assembly GCA_000432735.1. GTDB lineage: Bacteria > Bacteroidota > Bacteroidia > Bacteroidales > Bacteroidaceae > Phocaeicola. The sequence goes on along the minus strand of FR887788.1, from coordinate 21,722 downwards.
TCCAGTAATGCAGTTCTACGGCCCACTAAGATAGCATGGTGTTCTGCACGCTGTTTGTGTACGTACATTGATGTGATTGGCGTTGAGAGTACGACAGGCTGACCTTCTTCACGGTTTATATCGATAAATCCGTCGGCAGATTCAGCCCATTTCAGGGTGATGTACGGACGTTGTTGGGTATTGAATGTTACAAAACGCTTGATTAACTGCCGGCATTCTGCTTCGAGTACTCCTACCTTTACATCAATACCTGCATCTTTTAACTTTTGGATGCCTCTGCCCGAAACAAGAGAAAAAGGATCGACGCATCCTACTACTACACGGGGGATACCCTTTCTTATGATCAAATCGGCGCAAGGAGGTGTTTTCCCATAATGAGAGCATGGCTCCAGACTGACGTAGATGGTTGATTCCTGAAGCAGGCTCTCGTCTTTTACGGAACGGATGGCGTTAACTTCAGCATGCCCTTCTCCGCAACGTGCATGATAGCCTTCACCGATGATACGGTCGTTATGAACGATTACAGCTCCTACCATGGGGTTGGGAGCAGCATTACACATCCCATTGCGTGCCAGTTGGATGCAGCGCCGGATATATTTTTCGTCTTTTGTCATAGTCGGTTTCTTTTTTATTCTTACATTTGTGCCTATGCATCCTATATATACTCACATCAAACAATCGCTCGCAGGCATATATTCCGATTCAGAAGCATCGGCACTGGCAAAATGGATATTGACAGAGGTGTTCTGTCTTTCCACCATCGACCTCTATGCGGGCAAAGATATGAATTTTTCTACGAAAGAGTATGCCAAGCTGGAAGATATTCTTTCCCGTCTCAAACGATATGAACCCTTGCAATATATATTGGGAAAGACGACCTTTTGCGGCTTGCCTTTTGAAGTTGCTCCCGGTGTACTGATACCTCGTCCTGAAACGGAGGAACTGGTGGACTGGATTATCTCTGATTATTTAGAAAAATCGGAAGTACGGATACTTGATATCGGAACAGGCAGTGGGTGCATCCCAATAACGTTGGCCAGGAGTTTAAAAAATAGTAAAGTAACGTCATGGGATGTGTCGCCAGAGGCATTGGCGATAGCCGAACGAAATAAACGGCTGAACGAGGTTGAAATAACATTGGCACAAATTGATATATTCGATTCTACGTTACCAGAAATTCATGCTGATGTCTTGGTTAGCAATCCACCTTATGTAACGGAAAAGGAGCGTAGCGATATGGAGCGTAATGTCTTGGATTGGGAGCCGGAACTGGCATTGTTTGTTCCGGACAGTGACCCTTTGTTGTTTTATAGAAGAATAGCGGAAGTAGGATGCGATATCTTATCTTCGGGAGGTATATTATACTACGAAATAAATCGTGCGTATGGTAGCGAAACAGTTACATTATTGGAGCAGATGGGATATAAGTCTGTTGAACTACGGAAAGATCAGTTTGGTAACGACCGTATGGTAAAAGCACTCAGACCATGAAAGAATATACGGAAAATGAATTGAAATATAAAGCTGAGGTGTATTGTTCCGCTACGGAACATTGCCCCTTCGAGGTTATGACGAAGCTTAGTCAGTGGGGTGCCGATGAAGCAATGTCGGAACGTATATTGTTGCACTTGCAAAAAGAACGCTATGTTGATTCTGCTCGTTACTGTCGTGCATTTGTGCGCGACAAATATCGTTTTGCCCGTTGGGGGAGAATGAAGATCGTTCAGGCGTTGCGGATGAAACATCTTTCTTCTGAAGATATTGAGGCTGGTATGGCAGAAATAGATGAAGAAGAATACGAAAAAGGATTGCGCGATTTATTGCGTCAAAAGAGCAAGTCCATTTCTGGGAGAAACGAATATGAGCGTAATACTAAACTTATTCGTTTTGCTGTTGGCAGAGGGTTTACGATGAATGAAGTATTACGTTATGTAAAACAGGCCGACCCCGATGAACTTATGGACTGATATAGTGGAATTTTTCTTTCCTCGTTTATGCCTGTCGTGTGGAAGAAAATTATTACTGGCAGAAGAAGGACTTTGCATATCGTGTCTTGCCGGATTGCCGTATACCAAATTAGGTAACACTCCCGGCAATGAAATGGAGAAGTGTTTTTGGGGGCGTTTTCCTGTCGTTCGTGCCTCGTCACTTTTTTATTATGCAAAGGGAGGAAATGTTGCTCTGATCCTGTATGCCATGAAATATCACGGGCGGAAAAAACTTTGCCGTAATATGGGAAGGCTGATGGCTGGCGAATTGCTGGCTTCCGGTTTTTTTGAAGGAATAGATTATTTGCTTCCCGTTCCCTTATACCGCACCCGTTTACGTCAGAGAGGATATAATCAAAGCGAACTTCTTGCCCGGGGAATATCGGAGGTGACGGGTATTTCCTTGTGTACAGATGCCATTGTTCGTTTACGGAACAATGCAACACAAACGCATAAAAGTGGGTATGCACGCTGGAAAAATGTAGAAGGTTTGTTTCAGCCGACTGTAAATGCGCCCAAATTAGAAGGAAAGCACATTTTGTTGGTAGATGATGTCTTGACAACCGGTGCTACGCTGATAGCTTGCGCCGATGCCTTGTCGGAACTAAAAAGTATAAGAATAAGTGTGCTTACTTTAGCATGGGCACGGTAAGCAATATGGTTTCTTTAACTAAAAAATATACACATATATTTCATATTCACGTAGGATTTACATAATTTTGCACCAACGTTTATCAGATATATTTAAGGTATGAAAGCTTTGGAAAGATTATTTGCAGAAAAATTACTGAAAGTAAAAGCCGTAAAAATTCAGCCGGCTAACCCGTTTACTTGGGCTTCTGGTTGGAAATCGCCTATTTATTGTGACAATCGTAAGACTTTGTCTTATCCGGCATTGCGTAATTTCGTAAAGTTGGAATTGTGTCGCGTAATTCTTGAAAAATTTGGTGAGGTAGATGCTATTGCCGGTGTAGCAACAGGAGCTATTGCTCAGGGTGCTTTGGTGGCTGAAGAATTGAACCTCCCGTTTGTATATGTACGTTCAAGCCCAAAAGATCATGGCTTGGAAAACCTGATAGAAGGTGAACTTCGTCCGGGTATGAAGGTAGTAGTGGTAGAGGACCTGATCTCTACAGGTGGAAGCAGCTTGAAAGCTGTTGATGCTATCCGCCGCAATGGATGTGAGGTTATTGGTATGGTAGCTTCTTTCACTTATGGATTCGATGTTTCTGTAGAAGCCTTCAAGGAAGCAAAAGTAGAACTGGTTACATTGACCAACTACAATGCAGTTCTGGATGCAGCCTTGAAAACTGACTACATTGACGAACAAGATATCCCTGTTCTTCAGGCTTGGAGAAAAGATCCTGCACACTGGACAGGAAAATAATTCAACATTAAATATTATTGGGCACGGATTACACGGAGTGCACGGTTTCTCAGCAAATCGTGTTATCCATGCAATCCGTGTTCTTTTTTATGTAAAAACAGCATTATGGTACAATTTGAAAGCACTGTAAAGCATGTTCCTTATAGCCAGGAACGAGTATATAATAAGTTGTCCGACCTGAGCAATCTGGAATCGGTACGTGAACGTCTGGATATGATGAAGGAAAAGTTGGCAGGCAAGGTAGAAGATTTGTCTTTCGACCGCGATTCACTGACCCTAAAAGTACAAGGTATCAATCTGACCTTGCGTATCATTGAACGTGAACCGATGAAATGTGTCAAGTTCGAAGGAGACAAAACTCCTGTACCTCTGAACTTGTGGATACAGATACTTCCGGTTACCGAAGAGGAGGCAAAGATAAAAGTTACTATCCGCGCCGAAGTAAACATGTTTATGAAAGCGATGGTATCGAAACCATTGCAGGAAGGAGTGGAGAAGCTGGCAGATATGCTGGCTATGATACCGTATTAATTTAAATCAATCAAGAAACTATGGCTCAGAAACTTTGGGAAAAAAGTGTTCAGGTAAACGAGGAAATAGATCGCTTTACCGTTGGAAGAGATCGTGAACTGGATCTTTATCTGGCAAAACACGATGTGTTGGGTTCGATGGCTCATATCACGATGCTGGAAAGTATCGGGCTGTTAACTGCCGATGAATTACAAGTCTTACTGAAAGAGTTGAAAAATATTTATGCTTCGGCCGAACGTGGAGAGTTTGTCATCGAAGATGGTATAGAAGATGTTCATTCTCAGGTAGAATTGATGTTGACGCGTAAATTGGGAGATATCGGTAAGAAGATACATAGCGGACGCTCACGTAACGATCAGGTACTGGTCGATTTGAAGCTCTTTACCCGTGAACAGATCAAGCAGATAGCTGAAGCTGTACAAGACTTGTTCCATGTGCTGATTTCTCAAAGTAATAAATACAAGGATGTCCTGATGCCAGGATATACCCACCTGCAGATTGCCATGCCTTCTTCCTTCGGTTTGTGGTTCGGGGCATACGCCGAGAGTCTGGTCGACGATATGATGTTCCTTCAGGCTGCTTATAAGATGTGCAACCGTAATCCCCTTGGTTCAGCTGCCGGCTATGGCTCTTCATTCCCTCTCGATAGAGAAATGACGACTCGTTTGCTGGGTTTTGATTCGATGAATTACAATGTGGTTTATGCTCAGATGGGACGTGGCAAAATGGAACGTAACGTGGCTTTTGCCTTGGCTTCCATTGCCGGAACGGTTTCGAAGATGGCTTTTGATGCCTGTATGTTCAGTTGTCAGAATTTCGGCTTTGTAAAACTGCCGGACGAATGTACGACAGGTTCCAGCATCATGCCGCATAAGAAGAACCCGGATGTATTCGAATTGACTCGTGCAAAATGTAACAAACTGCAATCGCTTCCGCAGCAGATTATGATGATTATGAACAATCTGCCGTCTGGGTATTTCCGTGATCTGCAAATTATTAAAGAAGTCTTTCTGCCTGCATTCGCTGAATTGAAAGACTGCTTGCGTATGTCGGCTTACATCATGGATAAGATCAAAGTCAACGAACATATACTGGACGATGATAAATATATCTACATGTTTAGTGTAGAGGAGGTAAATCGTCTGGCAGCAGCAGGTATGCCGTTCCGCGATGCTTATAAGAAGGTAGGACTGGATATCGAGGCTGGAAAATTTACGCATAGCAAAGAAGTACATCATACACATGCCGGAAGCATCGGAAATTTGTGTAACGATAAGATTACAGCTTTGATGGAAGAAGTTTCAAAAGGCTTTAATTTTGCGGCAGTAGAAGAAGCAGAAAAGAAGCTTTTAGGTCGTTAAGCTGCTTTTTTGAGAAGAAAACGGGAGAAATGTTTGGAGCTTATTGTAAAACTCCCTACATTTGCACCCGTAAACGCGGAAATAGCTCAGTTGGTAGAGCATAACCTTGCCAAGGTTAGGGTCGCGAGTTCGAGTCTCGTTTTCCGCTCTTTCGGAGAAATCGACAATTTGTTGGTTTCTCTTTTTTTATGCCATAAGTTTGTTTCTTATTGCCGAGAATGTATATATTTGCGGCTGCAATATTAAAACTTTGTAGATGATGAAAACTTATGATATTTATTTCTCGGATGGGGTGTCTAGCGACAACAAAGGTTTCTTTATAAAAACGGAAGAGAAGGCTATCCACATGGCGGAAGACATGCTGGTGAAAGGCAACAGCTATACGGAGGATTATGCCGGAGGAACAATTTCGGTGGTCGACTCGGAAGGGAATACCGTATGGAGCAAGCCTATCCCTGCGAAATAATGGTGAATCGGAATATTAATATAAAAAATAAGTGAAGTTATGTTCTCAGGAATAGTTGAAGAATATGCGGAAGTGGTAAAAGTGGTAAAAGATCAGGAGAATCTGCATCTGACGCTGAAATGTTCGTTCGTGGATGAGCTGAAGATTGACCAGAGTATCTCTCATAACGGGGTCTGTCTGACTGTGGTAAGCATTCAGGACGGGACGTATACCGTTACGGCCATGAAGGAAACCATCGACCGCTCGAATATCGGTCTGCTCAAGCCGGGCGATAAGGTGAACGTAGAACGCAGCATGCTGATGAACGGCCGTCTGGACGGACACATTGTTCAGGGACATGTGGACCAGACTGCTACTTGCGTGGCGATAGACGATGCGGAAGGAAGCTGGTATTTCACCTTCAAGTATGCTTTCGATCCGGAAATGGCAAAGCGTGGCTATTTTACGGTCGACAAGGGTTCGGTTACGGTAAACGGAGTCAGCCTGACGGTCTGCAATCCGACGGAAGATACCTTCCAGGTAGCCATCATCCCGTATACGTACGAGCATACCAATTTCCATACACTGCATGTAGGTAGTGTTGTCAATCTGGAATTCGATATTATCGGCAAGTATCTGAGCCGGATGATGCAGCTTACAAAATAATTCTCTAGAAAGAAAAAGAGCAAAAATGAAACGCATGAATCATTTTTGCTCTTTTTTTATTCCGTCTCTCTGTGCTGGGGAGGCTGGTTTTACAGGTCTTTCAACAGTACTTGACTGTTGTTGTAGATGTATTCCTGACGTGCATGTTGCAGGACTTTCCATGAATCGGAATATTGCCGGCGGTCAACCTTGAAGTCTTCGGAACCGGCAGAATCCAGTTTCTCCAGCAGGAGGCCTACCGTCAGCTTGTTTATGTCCATGCCCGGAAGGTACCGGACGTCGCCTTTTTTCTCTTCTATTGTTTCGTATATCAGGTGTATGTCCTGTAGTTCATATAAAATCCGCTTGGTCAGCCGGATAGGTATTTTGTATTGCTTGCTGATTTCTTCGGCCGAATAGGGTTTCTTTTCCTCTGCAAAGTTCTTGCAGATGGCGGAAAGGATAAGGGTACAGAAGAAGTCATGGTAGCGGCGGCTGATGTGTGCGCTCTCTTTTCCGAAGTCGAACGACTCCAGGTTTTGACTGATGTAGTTCATCTCGGCACCGAAAAGACAGATGGTCCACGAAATCTGGGTCCACAACAGGAACATCGGGATGGCTGCAAAGCTACCGTAGATGGCGTTGTAGTTCGAAACCCATATCTGGCTGTTTACATAAAAGAACTGGAATGCCTGAAAGGCTGTTCCTGCCAGTATGCCTGGAAACCAGGCGTGTCTGAGCTTGACTTTTGTATTTGGGATAAACATGTAAAGCCCGATGAACATACCCCAGGTAAGGGCGTAAGGAATAAGTCTTACTAAGAATTTCAGGATAGGAGCAAGCACCAGGAAATTGTCCATGCCCTTTATGTATGTTGTCATGAAGATGGTCAGACCGCTCGATATGACAATCAGCAGCGGCAGGAGCAGGATCATGGAAAAGTAATCCGTTATTTTCCGGAATACGGAACGCGGGCGCTTGACCTGCCAGATGGCGTTGAAGCTTCGCTCGATGTTGTCTGTCAGGATAAGTACGGTCCACAGCAACATAATCAGACCGATACCGATGAAGATACCGCTCTGGGCATGTTCCAGATAAGAGTTTATCCACGAAATAATCAGTTCGCTCTGCTGGCTTGCCACTCCTTGCCGGAGCTGGATTTCCATCAGGGTGTCGAAGCCGAACCCGCGTGCGATGGCAAACAGGATGGCAAGGATGGGAATGATGGACAGCAGGGTACTGTATGTCAGTGCGGATGCCCGGATCTGGATACGGTCGTTCAGAAACTGATCGACGGAAAGATAAACGATTTTAATGCATGAGTAAAGTTGTCGCCGTATGGGAGATACCTCATCTTCGGTGATTCTCCAGATGCCGACGGTGAGGAATTGCAGCCAGTTTTTTATTTTGGTATAGTTCATGGCGGAGAGATTTCGGTGAAAAAAAAGCAGTCGGTCTGTAAGCCGGGTTCTGTTCTCTGTGCCGAAGCGCAGAGTGTCTGTCATTTATCTACGCTCACTGTCACCAGTAAGCTCTAGCGGTCTACCCTCCGACGTGGGGCGAGCAACCCTCGTTAATGCCGGTTTACATGACCTTACAACTCCTAAGATGCACAGCCCGCATATCGCTATACGTCTGGTAGGCTCTTACCCCACCTTCTCACCCTTGCCTCTCCGGTGCGGACAGGCGGTTATTTTCTTCTGCATTACTCTACCTTTGCAGGCAGCTTTCTGTTAGGAAGTAGGATGCTCTGTGTTGCCCGGACTTTCCTCTTGTACCATAAGGTACCAGCGACAAACCGACCAACTGCTTTCTTGATGCAAAGGTACGTAAATAAAATGAATTTATGTCATTTTTGGCAGAAATATCTGTCCGGTGTGCAAACTGTCTGATAATGAATGTAAAATTGGCAGGTGGTAGTCGTTAACTGCGGTTAACGGACAATCTTTCTTTGTTAAAAGAGGGAAAAAAGAGGCAATGCCGAGTACAATCGTATGAATTTTGTTCTACTTTAGCAAATGAAATGTTAAACAACTATTGAAATTAACAATTTAAACACTATAAACGTATGAAAAAGACAACTAAAATCGCATTAGGGGCAGTCGCAGTGATGGCTGTCAGCGCAGGAGTGGCAGGGGTTACTACTTATACTCTTATGCAATCTAAGCAGGATAAGAATACGTCTTTCTATGATGAATTTCAAACAGCGACGAATACTCGCTATGCTGCTTTGGATGCGGCAAACATGCAGCCGGTCGACTTGACAAAGGCAGCCGAGAGTTCGTTGAACTCTGTTGTACATATAATGTCTGTTCAAAGAAGTAAAGTTAAAACCATACAGGGACAGCCTGATATTTTCGATTTCTTCTTTGGCGACGGACGTGGACGTGAGCAGCAGGTACAGACTCCGGAACAGCGTGGATTCGGTTCGGGTGTGATCATCTCGAAGGACGGTTATATCGCAACCAACAATCACGTAATCGACGGAGCGGATGAAATCTCTGTCAAGTTGCACGACGGACGCGAGATGAAGGGACGTGTTATCGGTGCCGATCCGACTACCGACCTTGCTTTGGTCAAGATTGAAGGAGATGATTTTCCGGCTATTCCGGTAGGCGACTCAGAGCGTCTGAAAGTGGGCGAGTGGGTACTGGCTGTAGGTAATCCGTTCAATCTGGGATCTACGGTTACGGCTGGTATCGTCAGCGCCAAAGCTCGTGGACTGGGTGCCAACGGTGTAGAATCGTTTATCCAGACGGATGCGGCTATCAACCAGGGAAACAGTGGTGGTGCACTGGTCAACGCCAAAGGTGAACTGGTAGGTATTAATGCCATGCTGGTTTCTCCTACCGGAGCTTATTCGGGATATGGATTTGCTATTCCGACCAGCATCATGACAAAGGTGGTAACCGACTTGAAGCAGTATGGTACCGTACAGCGTGCTTTGCTGGGTATTGCCGGACGTAACATGGGTGATGAAACTTATCCGGATGAAATCCGCAAGGAACAGAAGGAACTGGGTATTAACGACGGTGTACAGGTTGTAGAAGTAACCGAAGGCGGTTCGGTAGACGGTATTCTGAAGGTGAACGATGTCATCATGGAACTGAATGGCAAGAAGATCAAGACCATGGCCGAATTGCAGGGGTCACTTGCTAAATATCGTCCGGGTGATAAGGTTACGTTGAAGGTATGGCGTGAAAAGAAAGAAAAGAGTTTCACTGTTACCTTGAAGAATGCGCAGGGTAATACGAAGATTGTAAAGAATGCCGATATGCAATTGCTGGGTGCTGCGTTCCGTGAAGTACCTTCCGACCTGAAGAAACAGTTGAATCTGGGTTACGGTGTACAGGTTACGGGAGTAAGCGAAGGCAGAATGGCCGACTGTGGTATCCGCAAAGGATTTATCATTCTGAAGGCAAACGGCAAGCAGTTGAAGACGGTTCAGGATCTGGAAGAGGTTATGAAAGCAGCTTCTCAGTCGCCCGACCAGGTATTGTTTATGGTAGGTGTATATCCGTCGGGTAAACGTGCCAACTATGCAGTCGACTTGTCACAGAATTAAGCATCAATTTTTAAGGTGATTGTTTTTAGGAAATAAAAGAAATATTTCAGGAAAAGTCCGGAAAGCAGACAAGCTTCCTGGACTTTTTTCGTTTTGTCACCTCGACTTTGCGTTTTCACCTTTTTTGCGAATACAAGCCTACCAATAGGTAGGTATTTTATGCTAAATTCCTTTCCATAGGCAAAAAAAGAAAGGATAATTGGAGGCGTATCTCTTTTTTTGCTAATTTTGCACAGATTTTGGCTGCGTGTGCCGAATGACGCGGCGGCGGCTTAAACGAAGATAATAACTAAAACATAAAGCATGATACACAAGGTATTAATCGCTAACCGTGGCGAAATTGCTGTGCGCGTGATGCGTTCGTGCCGTGAAATGGGCATTCGTACCGTGGCAGTCTTCTCGGAAGCCGACAGAACGGCGCGCCACGTACTTTATGCAGATGAGGCTTGCCTGATTGGTCCGGCAGCATCTCGTGAGAGCTATCTGAACATTGATAAAATTATCATGGCGGCTAAGCGTCATGGAGTGGATGCAATTCATCCGGGATATGGTTTCCTGTCGGAAAATTCCGAATTTGCACGTCGTTGTCGTGAAGAAGGAATCATCTTTATCGGCCCCGATCCTGAAACAATGGATGCCATGGGTGATAAGATTTCTGCACGTAAACACATGATTGCGGCGGGAGTTCCGGTCGTTCCTGGAACGGAACAGCCTTTGCAGAGTGTTGAAGAGGCTAAGGAAATCTGTAATCGTATCGGTTATCCGGTAATGCTGAAGGCTTCTATGGGTGGAGGCGGTAAGGGTATGCGCCTTATTCATAATGAGTCGGAAGTGGAGGAAGCTTACAATACGGCCCGTTCAGAATCGATGTCGTCGTTTGGCGATGATACGGTTTATCTGGAGAAATTCGTAGAGGAACCGCATCATATCGAATTCCAGATTCTGGGTGATAATTTCGGTAATGCTGTACATCTGTTCGAGCGTGAATGTTCTATCCAGCGTCGTAACCAGAAGATTGTAGAAGAAACTCCTTCTCCTTTCGTTACTCCCGAACTTCGTCAGAAGATGGGTGAGGCTGCTGTAGCTGCTGCCAAGGCTGTGAACTACAAGGGAGCTGGTACCATCGAATTCCTGGTCGACAAGCATCGTAATTTCTATTTCCTCGAAATGAATACGCGTCTGCAGGTGGAACATCCTATCACCGAAGAGGTTGTAGGCGTGGACTTGGTAAAGGAACAGCTTCGTATCGCCAACAATGAACCGCTTCACTTCAAGCAGGAAGATCTGAAACAGCGTGGTCATGCCATCGAATGCCGTATCTGTGCCGAGGATTCCGAAAACAACTTCATGCCTTCTCCGGGTGTCATCCGTCAGCTGATGGAACCGAACGGTATCGGTGTGCGTATCGACAGCTATGTATACGAAAGCTATGAAATTCCTATCTATTATGACCCGATGATCGGTAAGCTGATTGTATGGGCTACTACCCGTGAGTTTGCTATCGAACGTATGCGTCGTGTGCTGTATGAATACAAGATTACCGGCTTGAAGACGAACATCGGTTATCTGCGTCATATCATGAATGTACCCGACTTTGTAGAAGGACATTATAATACACTGTTTATCCCCAAGCATCAGGAAATGTTGCGTAAATGGGCCGGACAGAAGGAAGAAGAAACCGAAAATATCGCAATGATTGCAGCATACATCGATTATCTGATGAACCTGGAAGAAAATAACTCGGGCTCTTCCGATAATCGTCCTATCAGCCGCTGGCGCGAATTCGGATTGAAAAAAGGTGTATTGCGAATTTAAAGAAGATATTTATGGAAATACATATAGGTGACAGAGTAGCTGACGTAACGCTGGTCAGCAAAGAAGGCAATAAAGTACAGTTGACTATCGATGGTGTTCCTTACGATGTGGATATTGTAATGGCAGAAAACGGTAGTTGCTCTATCTTGCACGAAGGAAAGTCGTATAACGCTGAACTGATTCGTAAGGAAGGTGGAAAGAGCTATACGGTCAACGCCCATTACCAGTCATATAATATCGATATCATAGATTCACAAGCTAAATACCTTCGTATGCGTAAGAATGCCGACGAGAAGCAGCAGGATAAGATCGTTTCTCCGATGCCGGGTAAGGTTGTGAAGATTCCGGTAAAGGTAGGCGACCGCTTGCAGGCAGGCGACATTGTCGTTGTAATTGAAGCTATGAAGATGCAGAGTAATTACAAGGTAAACAGCGAATGTGTTGTAAAAGAAATCCTTGTAAATGAAGGTGATTCTGTAAACAGTAACCAGGTGATTATGACACTGGATGTAGTAAAAGAAGAAAATTAAATTTATGACAACAGCAGAACAATATAAAAAATTTGAGGAGCTGGATAAGCTGGCTTCTCAAGGCGGAGGGGTAGAGCGTGTAGAAAAGCAGCACGCCAATGGTCACATGACTGCCCGCGAACGTATCGATATGTTGCTTGATAAAGGTACGTTCAACGAAATAGATAAACTGGTTATCCATCACTGTACCGATTTCGGTATGGACAAAAAGCATATTCCGGGCGACGGTATCGTTTGCGGTTATGGTAAGATAGACGGACGTCTGGTTTATGTATACGCTTACGACTTTACCGTATACGGAGGTACACTGAGTGCTACCGGTGCGCAGAAGATTGTAAAGGTACAGCAGCTGGCTTTGAAAAACGGTGCTCCGGTCATTGCCTTGAATGACTCGGGTGGTGCCCGTATTCAGGAAGGTGTAGGCAGTATCTCCGGATATGCTTCTATCTTCTATCAGAATACCATCGCTTCGGGTGTGATTCCGCAGATTTCGGCTATCCTCGGTCCGTGTGCAGGTGGTGCTTGCTACTCACCGGCGTTGACTGACTTCATTTTCATGGTGAAGGAAAAGAGTCACATGTTTATCACTGGTCCGGACGTGGTAAAGGCTGTTACTCACGAAGAAGTCGACAAGGAAGAGCTGGGTGGTGCTTATACTCATAGCAGCAAGAGCGGTGTAACTCATTTCTTGTGCGAAACAGAGGAAGAAACTTTGATGAGCATCCGTGAACTGTTGAGCTTCTTGCCGTCCAATAACATGGAAGATGCTCCTTCTATCGCTTGCACAGACGATATCCGCCGTGCAGATGAATCACTGATGACAGTTATTCCTGATGATCCGAACATGCCGTACGATATCAAGAATATCATCGAACCGGTAGTCGACAATCATTATTTCTTCGAGGTTATGCCTCATTTTGCGAAGAATATCGTTGTCGGTTTTGCTCGTCTGGGTGGACGCTCGGTAGGTATCGTTGCCAATCAGCCGGCTTATCTGGCAGGTGTACTCGATATTGATGCTTCAGACAAGGCTTCTCGTTTCATCCGTTTCTGCGACTGCTTCAATATTCCAATCGTTACTTTCGAAGATGTTCCGGGATTCTTGCCGGGATGTACTCAGGAACACAACGGTATCATCCGTCACGGAGCGAAGATTGTATATGCTTATGCAGAAGCTACAGTGCCTAAGATTACAGTTATTACTCGTAAAGCTTATGGAGGTGCGTACATCGTTATGAACAGTAAGCCAATCGGTTCTGATGTGAACTTCTCATATCCTACAGCCGAAATTGCTGTAATGGGAGCCGACGGAGCTGTAAACATTCTGTATCGTAAGGCTACTCCGGAAGAAAAGGCTAAGGCGGTAGAAGAATACAAGGAAAAATTCTCTAATCCGTATCGTGCTGCCGAACAGGGTTATATCGATGAGATCATCCTTCCGAAGGATACTCGTTACAAACTGATTCAGGCACTTGAAATGACTCAGAACAAGAGTGTAAGCAATCCTCCGAAAAAGCATGGCAATATGCCTTTGTAATTTTGAAGGAATAATAGCATAAAAAGCTTTTAAAACCATCTCTACTGATTGTAGGGGTGGTTTTATTTTTATATATGAAACAGTTGCTGGATAAGATAATCGGTTTAGTGTGTGCCGGATAGTCTTGAATCGAATCTTTGAATATGATTCTTAAAATAACATTAAGGAATCCTTAAACACGTTTGAAAGTACATTGGTGCGTTGGCAGTTTCCTTTTTTGTGTCGATTTTTTTGTATATTTGAGGCGATAATATTTAAAGCTATCGGAAATAAGATGAAAAAATGGATTATGATGGCAGCACTGGTAAGCTGCTTGTTTACGGGAATGTCTACTGTACAGGCGCAGGAAGTGACTCCCGATGAAGTAGGATATATTGTAAAAGTAGGGGATGAGGCTCCCGATTTCGAAATGACGCTGACCGACGGTCAAAAAGTGAAGTTGTCTTCTCTTCGCGGGAAGGTCGTCATGCTTCAGTTTACGGCAAGCTGGTGTGGAGTCTGCCGCAAGGAAATGCCTTTCATTGAACGGGATATCTGGCAGAAGCATAAAGACAATGCTTCGTTTGCACTTTATGGCGTAGACCGTGATGAACCGCTGGAGAAAGTAAAGGCATTCGTCAAGCAGACCAAGGTAACTTATCCGCTCGGTCTCGATCCCGGAGCTGATATCTTTGCCAAATATGCAGTCCGCAATGCTGGTATCACTCGCAATGTGTTGATTGATAAGACAGGAAAGATTGTGATGATGACACGTCTGTATAACGAAGAAGAGTTCTCGGCTCTGTGTAAAAAAATAGATGAACTGCTGAAATGACACAGATAAAGTATATATTGCTCATCTTGTGTTGTCTGGTAGTACTTCCCGGATTCTCTCGTAAGAAGAAAACTTCAGGGTACGAGCCGCTGTTTGGTAAATCGCAGGCTGCTTATCAGATAACATCGAGCTCGTTGAAAGGTGCTACTTTTTATCTGGTCAGTGGACATGGAGGACCCGATCCGGGATGTATCGGGAAATATCATGGAAAGGAGTTGCACGAAGATGAATATGCCTACGATATCGTTTTGCGTTTGGGACGTGAATTGCTGAAACGTGGTGCTACGGTTCATTTCATCATTCAGGACAAGAAAGACGGAATACGGAATACTGCGGTATTGAATAACAGCAAGCGTGAAACTTGTATGGGAGAGGCTATTCCCTTGAATCAGGTAGCCAGATTGCAGCAACGCTGCGATGCCATCAATCGTTTGTATCGAAAAGAAAAGAGCAGTTACAAACGGGCAATTTTCATTCATGTAGACAGTCGTAGCAAGGGAAAGCAGACGGATGTATTCTTTTATCATAGTCCGGGAAGCAAATATGGAAAGCGTCTGGCCGAACAGTTGCGTCGTACGTTTACAGCCAAATACGACCGCCATCAGCCTAACAGAGGATTTGGTGGTACGGTAAGTTCGCGTGATTTGTTCGTGCTTCGCAATTCAACGCCTTATGCTGTCTTTCTGGAACTGGGAAACATTCAGAATGCCCGCGATCAGCAGCGTCTGGTCATCCCCGATAATCGTCAGGCACTGGCAAACTGGATTACCGAAGCGATAGTGAATGATTATAAGAAAAAATAAATAGTGTAGTCGTAAACGGAATATCGGAAAGTTACTGATTGGCTACAAAATCAGAAAGAGTCGTATCAAATTCTGCCTTTGAGAAAATGATACGACTCTTTCTTTTGTCTTTAAGGATGTATTCTTTTCAGATTAAAACTCATCTTTACAGATCAGACTAAATACTCGTTTTTACTGGGTCTGGGTCTTGACAATACATCTTTATTTTCAGGTCTTATGTCTGCCTGGTTTTCGTTTGTCCTTATTATGCATCAGAGAAGCAAGTATTTCATTACCTCTTTGATGATACCTTATCCATTTGCAGCAGACCGTTTGGATTTTATTCTTCAACGTTTTCGAGCAACAGTTCCATTACCTGACAAGCTGATTTGGCAACGGAAGTACCCGGGCCGAAGATAGCCATGACTCCAGCCTTGTACAGGAAGTCATAATCCTGTGCCGGGATGACACCTCCGGCAAATACCAGAATATCTTCACGTCCCAAACGTTTCAGTTCCGCGATAATCTGCGGAATCAACGTCTTGTGTCCGGCAGCCAGTGAAGAAACACCTACTGCATGTACGTCGTTTTCTACGGCTTCACGTGCGGCCTCTTCCGGAGTCTGGAACAACGGTCCCATATCCACGTCGAAACCACAGTCGGCAAAACCGGTAGCTACTACCTTCGCGCCACGGTCGTGTCCGTCCTGTCCCATCTTGGCAATCATTACACGCGGACGGCGACCTTCCTTCTTTGCAAATTCTTCGGTCAGTTCGCAAGCTCTTGCGAAATCTGCATCCTTTTTACTTTCTGATGAATACACGCCTGAAATAGTTCTGATTACTGCTTTATAACGTCCTACAACCTTTTCACACGCGTCGGATATTTCTCCCAGTGTGGCACGTACGCGGGCTGCTTCCACAGCCAGTTCCAGCAAGTTGCCTTTGCCGGTACGTACACATTCGGTAATAGCTTCCAGTGCTTTGTCCACCTCAGCCTGATTTCTTCCTTCGCGCAGACGGCGTAAGTTTTCTATCTGTTCCTGACGCACAGCCGTATTGTCTACTTCCAGAATATCGATCGGGTCTTCCTTCTCCAGACGATACTTGTTCGTACCCACGATGGTCTGTTCGCCCGAGTCGATACGAGCCTGTGTGCGGGCAGCCGCTTCTTCGATACGCATTTTCGGAATACCGGTTTCGATAGCCTTGGCCATACCGCCCAGCTTCTCGATTTCCTGAATATGCTCCCATGCCTTGTGAGCCAGTTCGTTGGTCAGCGCTTCCACATAATAAGAACCACCCCACGGGTCAACATTCTTGCATATCTGAGTTTCTTCCTGAATATAAATCTGTGTGTTACGTGCGATACGTGCGGAGAAGTCGGTCGGCAGGGCGATTGCTTCGTCCAGCGCGTTGGTATGCAGTGACTGGGTATGTCCCAATGCAGCAGCCATCGCTTCGATACAAGTACGTCCTACGTTGTTGAACGGATCCTGTTCCGTGAGTGACCATCCCGAAGTCTGTGAGTGTGTACGCAGTGCAAGCGATTTCGGATTCTTCGGATGGAACTGCTTCACAATCTTGGCCCACAGCATACGTGCAGCACGCATCTTGGCAATTTCCATGAAATGATTCATACCGATAGCCCAGAAGAACGACAGACGAGGAGCGAAAGCATCGATGTCGATACCCGCAGCTACACCGGCGCGCAGATATTCCAGACCGTCGGCAAGGGTATAAGCCAGTTCGATGTCGGCAGTGGCACCTGCTTCCTGCATGTGATAACCCGAGATAGAGATTGAATTGAATTTCGGCATCTTCTGAGATGTATATTCAAAAATATCCGAAATAATCTTCATGGAGAAGGCAGGTGGATAAATATAAGTATTACGCACCATGAATTCTTTCAGAATATCGTTCTGGATGGTACCTGCCATTTCTTCCAGCTTGGCACCCTGTTCCAGTCCCGCATTGATGTAGAACGCCATGATAGGCAGTACGGCTCCGTTCATGGTCATGGAAACAGACATCTTGTTCAGTGGAATACCGTCGAACAATACCTTCATGTTTTCCAGCGAGCAGATAGAAACACCTGCCTTACCTACGTCGCCTACTACACGCGGATGATCGGGGTCGTAACCACGGTGAGTCGGAAGGTCGAAGGCAACCGACAGACCTTTCTGACCGGAAGCCAGATTACGACGGTAAAAAGCATTTGATTCCTCGGCAGTAGAGAAACCCGCATACTGGCGGATCGTCCACGGACGGAAGGTATACATCATCGAGTACGGACCTCTCAGGTAAGGAGGAATACCCGCAGCATAGTTCAAGTGCTCCATGCCCTCCAGGTCTTCTTTCGTATAAACCGGTTTCACCTGAATCTGTTCCGGTGTTCTCCAATTGGCTTTGATGTCATTGGCCTTTTGCCATTCCATACCATTTTGAGGATGGAATCCGGCATATATGTCGATATTTTTAAAATTCGGTTTCATAGCATTACTTAATTCCTAACTTTTCATTATATTCTTTCAAGGTCTCCAATACGTTGCAGCGTACATGGATAAAGTTCTCTATGCCGGCAGCTTTCAGCTCTTCCATGCAGGCAGGAGCTCCTGCCACGATGAACATGGCTCTGCCGTTTACTGCCTTGAATGCTGGAATGGCATATTCGGCATACTCATCATCGCTCGAACAGATTACAACGATGTCGGCATGAGCTTTCATGGCTGCTTCCACGCCTTCCTCTACGGTCGGGAATCCCAGATTGTCGATAACCTCATATCCGGCACAAGCCAGGAAGTTGCAAGAGAACTGAGCACGAGCCTGACGCATGGCAAGGTTACCGATAGTCAGCATAAATGCCTTCGGACGCTTGCCGGAATGTTCAGTCTGCAAGCGGAGAGCCTCAAACTCACTGGCTGCACGGCTGGTTTCCAGTTTGGCGAAAGAAGCCTCTTCGTCGTGAGAATGTCCGCCTCCGCAGCCACATTTGTGCTCCAGCGGAGCCTTATCTCCCGCCAGTTCGTTAAAGTTAGGATATTGATTGGTACCCAGCAAGATTTCCTTACGTTTGGAAACCGCCTCGTGGCGTGCCTTGTTGCTGGCATTTACAGCATTCTGTATCTGCTTAGTCAGAACAGACTGTACCATGCCTCCCGCATCTTCTACCTGAAGGAACAGGTCCCATGCCTGTTTGGCGATAGAAACAGTCAGGTTCTCAATATAATAAGAGCCACCTGCCGGATCGACAATGCGGTTCAGGTGCGATTCCTCTTTCAGCAGCAACTGCTGGTTGCGTGCAATACGTTCCGAAAAATCATTGGGAGTTTCGTAGGTCTTGTCGAACGGACTGACCGTAATGGAGTTTACGCCGGCGATGGCAGCACTCATGGCTTCAGTCTGCGTGCGAAGCAAGTTTACATGTGCATCAAACAATGTCAGGTTGAAGCTGGATGTTTCAGCATGAGCCACCATTTTGCAGGCACATTCACATTGAGGATTGTAAGCCTTTACGATGTCTGCCCATAACATACGTGCCGCACGGAATTTGGCAATTTCCATAAAATAGTTGGAACTGATGCCGAAATTGAATTTGATTTTCTTCGCAGCCAGATCGACAGGTACTCCGGCTTCAGTCAGGCGGCTCAGGTATTCGTTACCCCAGGCCAGGGCATAACCCAGTTCCTGATAAATATAAGCTCCCGCATTGTTCAGCTGAAGAGAATTGACGGCGATGCAGCGGAAGTGAGGATAGTCGGCCAGTACCTCCACCAGATTCTTGGCTTGCGATATAATCGGGCTGACATCTTTTCCTTTTTGCAGCATTTTGCCTATCGGGTCAAAGTTCAGCGAGCCGTACAGCTTTTCCGGATCATATCCTTTTTCCTTGAAATAAGCAACGAGCAGTTCCGCCAGTTGAACCGTATGACGCTGGCAAGTCGTGAAATTAAGTTCTATGCAGTCGCAGCAAATATCTTTCAATAAAACGGCGATATATTCAGCATTCAAATCCTTGGCCTTGATGTGAAATCCCAGCGAGTCGATACCCTTGTTCAGTAAGTCGAGTGCCTTTTTGTTGGCTTCTGCCGGATCTTCTACCTGTATGTCCTGCCGGATGTACCAGGTATTGTCGTTCTTTTTATTACCTCTTATAAATGGAAATTCTCCAGGAAGTCCTTCCGTAGTTTTCAGATCTTCCAAATCCTCCTGGCGATAAAAGGGTTTTACTTTAAATCCTTCGTTAGTTTTCCACACCAGTTTCTTTTCGTAATCGGCTCCTTTCAAGTCGACCATGATTTTATCCATCCATTCTTGTGTCGATACGGGAGGAAAATCTGAAAAGAGTTTTTCTTTACTATCTGCCATAGTGAATGAGTGTTTATGATATTATGATTTAAGTTAGTTGGCACGGAGGTTGGAACCCGTGCGAGGCAAATATACAAATTTATTGCACATCGCGCCAAAAAGTGAGTATTTTTTTAGATTCAATGTTTGACCGATTCTTTTTAATTGTCTACATTTGTGACGCTTAAAAAATAATATTATGAATTGGCTACAAGATTTGTTAACTAATCCCGACTCCATAGCACACATTGTTGCATTGTATGCATTTGTGATTGCCGCCGGAGTTTTATTGGGAAAAATCAAAGTCTTCGGCATCTCCCTGGGCGTTACCTTCGTCCTTTTTGTGGGAATCCTTGCCGGACACTTCGGATTTACAGGAAATCAGTCCATTCTTTCCTTCTTGCAGGATTTCGGATTGATTCTGTTTGTGTTTTGTATAGGCTTGCAAGTCGGTCCTTCCTTCTTCTCGTCTTTCAAAAAAGGAGGAATCAGGCTGAACATGCTGGCCATGGGTATCGTCGCGCTGAATATTGCAGTGGCCCTGATAATCTATTACGCTTTGCAAGGGCGGGTAGATATTCCGATGATGGTAGGTATTCTTTGTGGAGCTGTGACGAACACTCCGGGACTGGGTGCCGCCAACGAGGCTTTGCAGCAACTGCATTATCAGGGACCTGAAATTGCGATGGGGTACGCCTGTGCTTACCCGCTGGGTGTCATGGGTATCATTCTTTCGCTGATTGTTATCCGATATATCTGTCGGGTGAACCTCGACAAGGAAGCGGATGATATTCAGAAAGAGGAAGAAGCCAATCCGCACCTGAAACCCTACAACATTGCCTTAAAGGTAGAAAATGCGGCTTTGAGCGGGAAGAAGCTTTCGCAGGTACAGAACTTCCTGGCGAGAGATTTTGTCTGCTCCCGTATTTTGCAGGACGGACACGTACACATTCCAAACGCTGATACCGTGTTGCGTCTGGGCGATGAAATGAACATTGTCTGCGCCGAAGACGATTCGGAGGCGATACAGGCGTTCATCGGCTCGAAGGTAGAAAACATCGACTGGGACAACCAGAGCAAACAAGACAAGCCGATGGTTTCTCGCCGTATCCTGGTCACTCAGCCTGCCATAAACGGAAAGACACTGGGTGAGCTTCATTTCAGCAGCATGTATGGCGTAAACGTAACGCGTGTCAACCGTTCCGGTATGGACTTGTTTGCTGCCCGACAGTTGATTCTTCAGGTGGGCGACCGTGTCATGGTTGTCGGTCCGCAGGATGCCATCGAGCGAGTTGCCGATTTGCTGGGTAACCAGTTGAAGCGTCTGGATCATCCGAACATCGTGACAATCTTCATCGGTATCTTCTGTGGTATCTTGTTCGGTAGTCTTCCTATCGCATTGCCGGGTATGCCTACTCCGGTGAAGCTGGGTCTTGCAGGTGGTCCGCTGATTATTTCTATTCTGATCGGACGTTTCGGACACAAGGTCAAGCTGGTAACCTATACCACCATGAGTGCCAATCTGATGCTGCGTGAGGTGGGACTGGTGTTGTTCCTTGCCAGTGTCGGCATCAAGGCGGGAGGCAATTTTGTCCAGACAGTAGTAGAAGGTGATGGATTGTTGTACGTAGGCATCGGCTTCCTGATAACATTCCTTCCTTTGCTGATTATCGGAATGATAGCCCGCTGGCGGCATAAGATTAACTATTTCACCCTGATGGGTCTGATAGCCGGTAGCAATACCGATCCACCTGCCTTGGCTTATGCCAACCAGATTTCTGGAAACGATGCTCCGGCAGTAGGATATTCTACCGTATATCCGCTTGCCATGTTCTTGCGAATCCTTACGGCTCAGCTGCTCATCTTGGTGATGGCAGGATAACGTGCCGATAAGATAAAAAAACGTCCCGACGAATGAAGTGAAACATGCCGATGTGAAGTGCACCCCAAAAGTTAGACACAAAACTTTTGGGGTG
>FR887787.1 GCA_000432735.1 Bacteroides sp. CAG:443 | reverse complement strand
AATTTTATATTATTTACTGAATGTCCCTACACTATTTTCGTATAGGATTTGTCTTTTGATATCTACTGACCGAAGTTTCCTGGTTTAGGGATATTCAGCAAATAAAACAAATTTAGCCAACTAATTCAAATACAAGACATTGAGAATTAGTTGGCTTTCTTGTATCCTTAGGTTTACCAAAAATAAAGTTTAGTCCATACGGATTTTGCTTAAACTGCATGAAAAATTTATGCTTAAGCAACGAACCTCTCAGGTTTTTACGTTGATCCTATATTCGGATATACTTAGAGTAATTCTGAAGAAAAGAAATGGCTAATCTATTACTTTTTAATAGATTAGCCTCTAAAATCGTACACCCATGGGGAGTCGAACCCCAATCGATGGAACCGGAATCCATTATTCTATCCATTGAACTATGGGTGCAAACGTGTCTCAAAAACCGGAACAAAAATACAACTATTCTGTATTTTGTCCTAATAATCGAAGAGAAAAAATAAAAAAAGAAGTTATTTTACTAATAAAAGAAATATCATTTTATCAATAAAAATAAAGAAATAAAGCTCATAATGACAATATTCATAGGATTAGTATTGCATTTTTACAAAATATCATTATCTTTGCCAACGTATTTAAACATTGAAAAATTTATAAGAAATGAGTTATCTGATAAAACCTAGCAACTATCGGCCTCTGCTCGATATGAAACAAACTGAGTTAGGGATAAAACAAATTAAGGATTTTTTCCAGCAAAACTTATCATCCGAACTACGCCTTCGCCGTGTTACAGCTCCCCTCTTCGTGCTGACAGGCATGGGGATAAACGATGACCTGAATGGAGTAGAACGCCCTGTTACCTTCCCAATCAAGGACTTGGGAGAGCAACGGGCAGAAGTAGTACATTCGCTGGCCAAATGGAAACGTGTTACACTTGCCGATTATCACATAGAACCGGGATACGGTATTTATACGGACATGAATGCAATTCGTGCCGATGAAGAGCTGGGAAATCTGCATTCACTCTATGTAGATCAATGGGATTGGGAGCGTGTCATCACTCCAGAACAGCGAACTGTAGATTTCCTGAAAAGTATTGTTACCCGTATTTATGCAGCTATGCGACGTACAGAATATATGATTTGTGAAGCATATCCGCAGATAACTCCTTTCTTGGCACACGATATACATTTCATCCATTCACAGGAGCTACTAAATATGTATCCCGACAAATCGCCTAAGGAACGGGAAGACTTGATCACCGAACGGTATGGTGCTGTTTTCATTATCGGTATAGGGGGAAAATTGAGCAACGGAGAACCACATGACAAGCGTGCTCCCGATTATGACGATTATACTACAATAGATCCGAAAACCGGACTTCCTGGACTTAACGGCGACTTATTGGTATGGAATAGTGTTTTAGGACACGCTCTCGAACTTTCATCAATGGGTATCCGTGTAGACAAACCAGCATTGCTCAAACAACTGGAACTTGCCGGAAAAGAAGAACGAACGAAACTTTATTTCCACAAGCGACTGTTGGAAGGTTCTCTACCCCTTAGCATAGGAGGAGGTATCGGACAATCACGACTCTGCATGCTGTACCTTAGAAAAGCACACATCGGCGAGATTCAAGCCAGCATCTGGCCGGAAGAAATGCGCAAGGAATGTGCAGCTCTGGGCATGCAACTTATTTAAACACACAGGCAATACGCAAAACTGATTTTTCTTCAAGGCCGTTTCTGAATCCATTTAAAGAGGCGGCCTTACTTTTTCTCCAATACCGGTATACAAATCCCGCAGGACATCCTCACATCTCCCAATAAATCAAGGAGGATTATCTTCGTATCCCAGCATCTTGCTTCTTTCTTTGTACAAATCATTTTATTTTTTGTACAAAAAATAAAAAAACGTTGAGAGAAATTTATGCAAAGAAGCTGAGTCTTCTCTTCCAGCGTCATCTATCTTCCTCTTTAAAGAACTTTTATACCTGTTTTTGCCCTTCACGCCCTTCACACGAAAAACTACACACAAAAAATTCCATCCCATCATATTCCCCAACAGCAGTCGCTTCAATCATCCCCAAGACACCCATAATCCCCCTTTCTTTCAGATGACATTATTTCCAAACAACATAACACCGGCTATCAAATTCCATCGGCATAAAGGAAGCTATAATGAAAAAGTTCTTCATACAGCAAGTACTATTTACGCCTTTTTACTAAATTTGTTTGATTTATCTTATACATGAGTTATTCATTCATAGAAATCAAAAACAGTAAAACAGCATGAATGTACAGATAGAAGAATCGTGGAAGCAAGTATTGGCTCCGGAATTTGAGAAAGATTATTTCATCCGCCTGACGGATTTTGTACGCCGGGAATATCAGACAACAACCGTATATCCTCCCGGCAAACTGATATTCAACGCCTTCAACCTCTGTCCTTACAACAAAGTTAAGGTGGTTATCATCGGACAAGACCCGTATCACGGACCGGGACAGGCACACGGACTCTGCTTTTCCGTTAACGACGGCATTCCATTTCCTCCATCCTTACAAAATATATTTAAGGAGATACACGATGACCTGGGCACACCTATCCCGACTACAGGCAATCTTACCCGCTGGGCAGAACAAGGCGTGCTACTGCTGAACGCAACACTTACCGTCCGTGCTCATCAGGCAGGCTCGCACCAACGGCAAGGCTGGGAAGAGTTTACCGATGCAGCCATTCGTGCTCTGGCCGAAAACCGAGAACATCTGGTATTTATTTTATGGGGATCGTATGCACAAAAGAAAGGAGCTTTCATTGACCGCAACAAGCATCTGGTGCTCACTTCCGTCCATCCTTCACCGCTTTCGGCTTATAACGGCTTCTTCGGCAACAAGCACTTCAGCCGGACGAATGAATACCTGATTCAGCATGGAGAGGAACCTATCAAGTGGTAATTACTGACAGGACACTCCCAAAGGGATGCCAAAGTAAACGAAGCATTCCGGAAAGTTAGTGACTCATAACTGCAAAATACCAAAAGAGCCGCATCAAAACTGAGTTTTTGATGCGGCTCTTTTGTTTTACTTATAGAAAGATGAAACTGTCCGATTAAAAGTTCATCTTCCCTAACATTGAGTTACGACACAATTTCATCCCTTTTTACGAATTTGAATCTACAGGATTTTCAGCTCTCAAAGAAAGCTATTCCTCGCCTGATTCTATCCATACATATACAATCAATACCATGTAACCTGACTACCCGTATTACTACGCTGATCCCATTTCAACGCATCGGTCAGCATCGCCGAATTGGCACGGATAGAAAAGTTATACGAGGTATACGGACCGAATACCAGACCACAACTCATGTTGAAGCAGTGCAAGTCACGGGTGATGTTCACCGTGGTCATTGACATTTTTTTCGAAGTAAAGTCGTAACCACTCGAATAAGTTACGTTCCAGCGGCTACCCATCTTGATATTACCCGAGATGTTCAGCGAATGAGTAAGCGAATATGGGTAACGCATGGTCTTGATATTAATCTGCTTTGTTCTGTCCTCACGAATACTATAACTATAGCTCAAGCTCAAGCTCCACGGCAATTTAAAGGCAAGATAACCATCCGGATCAAGCGTTGCATTTTCCGTCTTGCGAGTGCTCGAATTATCCTTTTTGGTCATTTCGTCATCGGTTTCCTCCTCATCCTCGTCGCCCGTATCCTTCTTATCCTTATCTTTATCTTTCTCGTCTTTCTTTCCGAATAACTTTTTGAAGGTATCATTATTCAACGTATACGAGAAAGAACCACTATATCCCTGGAATCGTCCGAAACGTCCGTACGACCATTCAGTACGATCACTCTCTACAACATTTCCATTTTCGTCGAACTTATAAGCATAAGTAGCAAACGTTGCATTCATGTTGAACGTATAATTATTGGGAAACTTCAGACGAGCCGTCAGCGAAAGATTACTCCACCGCTTCTGGGCAATATCGTATGACAAGTTTCCGCTCAAGTCATCAATCAGACTGATCTTCTTGTAACCCGTTGTATCCTTGTCGGAAGCCATCTTCATTTCCAAGTTATTTTTCAGTGAGAAGCTGACGTTCTGCGAAACACCTTTACCCGGATAGCTGTAAGGAGCCCCTTCGTAAGGTGAATACTCTGCCATGCGGACCTCACCGTTTTCGTCGGTATAGGTATAAGTTTCGTAATAACCGTAACGCGACTTACCGAAGTCCGGTGTATATGTATAGCTTACCGACGGGGTTACGACGTGACGTATCACAATCTCCTTGCTCTTCATAAACAAGGGCTTGTACATACCATACAATTTTGTATTCATCGAAACGGCCATATTATAATCGTATACACGATTGAAACCGTTGATGGTATCCTTTACAACTTCCCGCGTTTTTTGATCGTAACTTTGCATGACCTTACGCGTATACCAGCGCTCGGTATAGTTAAACGAAGGAGTAATGTTGATATACTTGAACAAGCTAAAGGTAGCCTCCACCGGAATGGTATGCTTCATACCCGTTTTCCACTTAGAGAAAGGAGTCTTGAAAAGCAAGTTATCCTTTGTATCGACACTGTTTGTCAGAGCGCCCGTATACTGGAAAGAAATTTTTTCGTACCAGCGCTCATCTCCCGCAGCCTTCTTGCGCTTGAACGGATAGATACGGCTCAGAGAAATATTCAGGTCGGGCAAGGTCATGTTTACCGAAGAGTCCCTTGTATTCTGGGTAATATTGAATGTACTCGAAATGTTCAGCCCTATTTCGGGGAAGTTTCGGGAGTAGCTCACACTTGATGCCTTCGTATTATTACTATATGCCGAAGGGTCGTACAGTGAACTCAGGCTCGAACGGTCGTAGCTACTGGTTGCAAAGTTTACGCTGGCCGAGAAAGAACTGTTAGGACTTGCTTTCGAATCCTGACGATGACTCCACTGAATACGGAAGTCCTTCGATACATTATAATCAGGCATGTTCTTTTCTCCTGTCTTCGTTACCAGATAACTGGCATTGAAGTAGCCACTATACTTATAACGCTTGTTGTAATTGGAAGCGGCCGACAGTCCCCATGAACCTTTGGTATAGATTTCGCCCAAAACTTTCAAGTCAACCCGGTCATTAATGGCAAAATAATATCCACCATCGCGCAGATAGAAACCACGATTCATTTCATCACCATACGTAGGCATAATGAATCCGGAAGAATAACTGCTGCTGAACGGGAAAAAGCCAAACGGAACGCCTATCGGAAGAGGTACATCTTCTACTACAAGCTGGGCAGGACCGAACACCACGTCCTTCTTAGGACGTACCTTTGCCATAGACAATTTCAAGTAAAAGTGCGGATGCTCTTTGTTGTCGCAAGTGGTATACTTACCTTGAGTCATGTAAATTTCATCATCGGCACCTTTTTTGGCATTCTCACTGGTTACATAACCTTCTCCCTGCTGGGTAACGATACTGTTAATGAATCCTTTCTTCGTCTTGAAGTTATAACGCATCGTCTTCGATTCGTATGGAGTTTCTCCATCCTTAAAGACAGGGGTTCCCTGTTCAACGCCAGTCGTATCGGCTACACCACGGGCATAGACCGTACTGCTATCCATATTCATGGTTATCAGCGCTGAAGTCAGTTCGATATTCTGATAATTAACCTTTCCTTCACCATACAAGTGAGCAAATCCTCCTTTGGTAAAGACGATAGAGTCACTTGCCTCATAAACCACAGGTGCGTCCAGAGGTTGCTTTTTGGGAGTAGTATCAAGAGCCAGTGAATCCGCTCCCACAGAATCCACCGCCAGCGAATCAATATGCAGTGAGTCGCCTGTTAGCGAATCGGCCGACAGCGAATCAGCACGAGCTTCCGTTCTGTTTCCCCTCATTCTTTTTCCCCTGACTCGCTGCGTTTCAGCATATAGAGAGAAAAAAAATCCCAAGAAGAACAGAACAAACAATAAATATGTAGCTTTTTTAAACGACGCCATTCATCAATTTTTTACGCAATGCGTTGCAAAAGTAAGCATTCTCTCGCAAATAAACACAAGAGCCACAGAATTTAATGTATTTTTTAAGACTATAAAAAGAGTTTACACCAGTGGTCGAAACGCTTGCCACCTTCTTCTCCATAGCGTGCCACACTCTTGCGCGCCTTCTCGATGCTCTTCTCACGGTCGAGCTTTGTCTTTGAAAAAAACTTATCGGCAAAACAAATTATCTGCTCTTCCAGACTGACAGGCACCATCTCTCTATGGGGAACCGGCAGCTCCTGACGTATGATATCCTGCAAGGACAATCCGGCACCGGTATGGCGTTCGCAGACTAATGCGTGTTTCGGGAATCCTTCCTGACGAACCAGTTCGGCTCCTAAGTAGCCGTGACAGATATAAGGATACTTACCAAAGCAACAGATACCTTCGGCATCGGTCTGAAAAATTCCGATATCGTGCAGCATGGCTGCTTCTTCGATAAACTGTAGGTCTAAATTCAGTTCAGGGTGTTTCTTCGCCATATCAAGAGCTTTATCGGCTACCGAGCGGCTATGTACCAGCAAAATGTGTTTCAATTCGTTTTCTTCGGGATAATACTTATCTATTAATGCCAGTGGATTCATGGATTTTTCTTTTATTATTACCTTTGTATGAAACAAAGGTACGAAAAAATTATTTGTCCGACATGAAATATATTACTTTATTCATTTGCTGGCTGCTGGCAGTCGTGCAAGCATCGGCCCACATTCGTAACGGTGCCGACAAGATGGAACAGTTGCTTCCTATGCTGAAAGACAAGCAGATATCACTGGTAGTAAACCATACTTCACGCGTAAACGGAGTCCATCTGCTCGACACATTGTATAACAGTGGCGTACACATCGTACAGATTTTCGCCCCCGAGCATGGCTTCCGTGGAGATGCTGATGCCGGAGAAACGGTACGAAACGGCAAGGATACACGCACACATGTTCCTATTATCTCTCTGTATGGCACACAAAAAAAGCCTCAACCTGCACAGCTAAGTCAAACCGATATCGTCATTTTCGACATGCAAGATGTCGGAGCACGCTTCTACACCTATATCAGTACCCTGTTTTATGTGATGCAAGCATGTGCCGAAAACCAGAAAGAACTGATCGTACTGGATCGTCCTAACCCATGCGACTATGTAGACGGTCCGGTACTCAACCTGAAATACAAGAGCTTTGTTGGAATGTTCCCCATCCCCGTCTTGCATGGATGTACAATAGGCGAACTGGCACAAATGATTAATGGAGAAGGATGGTTAGGAAACGGACTTCGGTGTAAGTTAACCGTCATTCCGATTATCGGGTGGAAGCACGGGCAACCTTATTCCCTTCCGGTAAAGCCCTCACCCAACCTGCCCAATGATCAGGCTATTGCACTTTATCCCTCACTCTGTCCTTTTGAAGGAACCTCTGTGAGTGTCGGCAGAGGAACGGAATGGCCATTTCAGGTAATAGGCAGTCCCTTTACCCAGCAGACTTTCAGTTTCTGCTTCAAGCCACGTTCTCTAAAGGGATCTGACAAGAATCCTCTGCACAAAAGCAGAAACTGCTACGGGATAGACCTTCGTACTTCCTCCCAAATACCGCAAGGATTTTCGTTGCAATATGTACTCCAATTCTATAAAGCTTATCAAACCTATACACCAAATGCCGGAAAATCGTTCTTTACCCGTCCCAAATGGTTTGATCTTCTGATGGGAACCAGTCAGGTACGGTTGGATATTCTGCAAGGAAAAACGGAACAACAGATTCGTTCTGACTGGAAGAAGGACCTGGAAAAGTACAAAACGATGAGAAAAAAGTATCTGCTTTACACTGATTATCCGGAAAAATAACATAAAAAATCCGGTGGATTTAATGAAAACCCACCGGATTCTACTATATCAATCTAAAATTTTTCCGTTTAGATGCCCAAAGATTTCTTAACGGCTTCTACCTTTTCTGTTGCATCAGCATCAGCACCTGCGTAACATTTCGGACAACCCATTTCGCCCTTGATTTCCATGTAGAACTTAATCTTCGGCTCTGTTCCCGACGGACGTACAGAAACCTTTGTTCCATCGGCTGTAAAGAACTGAAGTACGTTCGACGGTTCCGGCATATTCAAGTCGGTTACATTACCCTTATTGTCTGTAGCCTTCAGAGTCTTGTAATCTTTCACCAATACAACTTCTGAACCACCCAGTTCTTTCGGAGGACAAGCGCGGAAATTATCCATCATAGCCTTGATTTCGTCGGCACCACTCTTACCCGGTTTTACAACGTTCACTGTAACTTCCTTAGAGAATCCGTATTCTACATAGATTTCCATCAAGACATCATACAGTGTCTTACCTTGATCTTTGGCCCAAGCGCAAATTTCAGCAAGCAAAGAACATGCAGAAACCGCATCTTTATCACGCACGAAATCTTCAGCAAGGAATCCGTAGCTTTCTTCACCACCACCAATATACTGTTCCTTACCTTCACGCAAACGAATTTCACGTGCAATCCATTTGAATCCGGTATAGCAGTCATACATCTTGATATGATTCTTATCAGCAACCGATTTTATCAGTTCCGTAGTAACAATTGTCTTTACGACAAATTCGTTACCCTTCATCTTACCCATCGCAATACGGTTCTTAATGATGTAATACAAGAAGATCAAACAAGTCTGATTACCATTAATCAATACCCATTCACCCTTGTCATTTTTGCAAGCCATACCTACACGGTCAGCATCAGGGTCGGAAGCCATAACGATATCCGCATCAATCTCTTTAGCCAACTTGATAGCCAGCGTCAAAGCTTCAGCATTTTCAGGGTTCGGAGATACGACTGTCGGGAAATCACCGCTCTTAACCATCTGTTCAGGAACGCAATGAACATTCTCAAATCCCCACAACTTCAGTGACTGAGGAATCAGCATCATACCTGTTCCATGGATCGGAGTATAAACAATCTTCAGGTCTTTCTGACGCTTGATAACTTCCGGATCGATAGAAATAGTATGAACCTGACGCAAATATTCATCGTCGATTTCCTTTCCAATGATCTGAATCAGTTCCTTGTTACCTTCAAACTTGATATCAGCAGCAGAAGCAATCTTATTTACTTCCTCGATGATACCTTTATCGTGCGGAGCAAGTACCTGAGCACCATCGTCCCAGTATGCCTTATAACCATTATATTCTTTCGGGTTATGCGAAGCAGTAAGGATAATTCCGCTCTGGCATCCCAGATGACGAATAGCAAATGACATTTCCGGAGTAGGACGCATGTCTTCGAACAAATAAACCTTAATGCCGTTTGCAGAGAAAATATTTGCAGAAATCTCAGCAAACAGACGGCTGTTGTTACGACAGTCATGACCAACAACTACAGAAATATCTTTTTTGCCTGCAAAACATTTGTTCAGATAGTTAGACAATCCCTGAGTAGCTGCGCCAACAGTGTAAATGTTCATACGATTTGAACCTACACCCATGATGCCACGCAAGCCGCCTGTACCGAATTCAAGATCTTTATAAAAAGCTTCTATCAATTCAGTTTTATCAGGATTTTCCAACATACGTTTCACTTCAGCCTGAGTTTCTGCATCATACGCCGGAGTCAACCATTTCTGAGCTTTGTCAGAACACAATTTAATCAATTCTTCGTTTTCCATGATTTTATAATCTTTATAGTTATTGATGTTTTCCTTTATTAGTATTAGCGAAACAAAAATAAAAGATTCGTTCTAATTATCCTAATTATTTTTTGCAAAAAACGAACTGATTTATTGAATTATCACTCTCATTCGCTTCTGTATTAAAAAAATAATACTTCAGTATACAAAATTACAAATGAAAGAAAGAAGATCCGATCCAGTATTCTCTATCAAACAAAGTCTTAACATACTATTAATCATTTATTCATAACAATTCTTGAACAAGAAGAGATAGCTATTTATAGATTGTGTGTAACAAGAATATATCCAATTCCATTGACGCATAAAAAGAGAAAAATACGAACAAATACCAGAGAGTCCCTTCAGAAAATAAAAAAGAAAAATGCAATCAAATAGTAACAATAATTTGCATTAAAGATATAAAATATCCATATTTGTAACAGAGAAAAAACAAGACCCCATCTTTTTAACAACAAGCACCTTAGTATGAAAGAACATATTTACATATTAGACGACCACCCCATCATAGCAGAGGGATTGGCTAAGCTATTAACACTTGAAGAGAAATACCAAATTACAATAGGTAAACATTACTCTGAACTATACAATTATATAGACAATCAGACCCCCAGTCTTTTAATCATAGACTATGAATTACAGGATAAAACCGTACTGGAACTATTGCCCTATCTGCATAAAAAGATTCCTCAAACTCCTGTGCTGATCTATACCATGCATACCGAATTTTGGATTATAAAACAGCTCATAAAAAAAGAAGTGGCAGGTATCGTTACCAAAAACGATGACACGACTGAAATCAAAAAGGCAATAGATTCAATACTGTCAACCAAAAACAAGTATTACTCTCCTACGGCGCTTAATATTGTATTATCGCTCATGGGGGATCACTCCGCTATGGATTCAATAACCTATACGCCTAGCCCTCGTGAAAAAGAAATCATTAATATGCTTTCTTGCGGATATACTTCCGAAGAAATAGCCCAAAAACTGAACCTCAGTAAGAGTACAATAGACTCTATGCGTAAAAATATATTATTAAAGAGTGGCGCCATTAATGTTTCACATCTCATGCGCCTGGCTTTCATTAAAGGATGGATTACAGCATGAAAAGACTTTTATTTATCATATTTCTAAGTGTCGGTATAGGACATCTTGCAGCAAGCGACTTTACCCAACTGATACAGCAATACGGAGACAACGGAGATTTCTCCCGGATGGACTCTGTATATTCTCTTGCCAGCAAGCAAATTAACTATACCAACGAGCCTGTGTCTGCTTTGGATATGAATGTTACCTATGCAACTTATCTTAATTCCCAAAGAAAGTACGACGAGGCATATCTGGTACTCAAAAGAGCCAGAGAAGAAGCTATACGGTTAAAAAAAGAGAAAAAATATACTGCCGACACCCAAAAACAAATACAGTTGTCGGAAGGAATAGCAACTTACGAAACAGCTTACGGACTATGGGCAAGCAACAAACTGTATGAGGCCAACAAGTTTACTGATGAAGCAATTGACTTATTTATCCAGATCAAAGATACGGCACGTCTGGCAGAGTCATACAATTTATCGGGAGTAATACACAAAAACCTGTTCATGCTCGACAAAGCCATCTTGATGTATAAAAAAGCACTGAAAATAACAGAATATCAGAAGGACTATACCTTATCGGCTATTATCATCAGTAATATAGCAGCCCTATACAATGAGCTGGAAGAAACCCAGAAAGCAATCATCTTTTCACGCAGAATATTCTCTTATCCACAAGCCGATTCACTTGCATTCAACGATCAAATCAACAAAATAAGCTATCTGTGCAACCATGCCATTCTGTTGACAAACGGAGAATATTACCAAAATGCTCTCGACAGTCTGCAACTGGCTACCAGCCTATTGCAGGAGAACATGCCGGCAGGCTTAAAGCTTTATATCTATACGAACTATGCAAAAGCTCTTTATGATACAGGCGATTCACGGTCTGCCATCAACTATTACCAAAAAGCCATCAGTTACAAAAAGCAAACAAGCAATGAATATAATAAAGCAAACCTGGATTACCTGTACGGCTATATGCTCTTTCAGGCAACCGATTCTCTGCAAGAAGCTTATGACTACCTGACAGAAGCACTGGCTTTCTACAGAAAAAATCCCAGCATAATGCTCACCAAATCGCTTTTAGCCATGGCTGAAGTAGAAGCCAAAAGAAATCATGCGCAAAATTCCTACCAGCTTGCCCTTGAAGCATACGAAACAGAACAAAAAATCCAGCACAAGAGTTTTCACGATCGTCTGGCTGGCTTCGAGGCCGAACTGGAAACCAAGGAAAAGGACCTGGAAATCATCAGTCTTAACGCTGAACAAGCGAAAAACAAGGCTGCGTACCAGACACGTACATACATTAGTACCAGCATATTTATATTGATTGTACTGCTGTCTGCCATCATCATTATCAGCCTTCAGAAGAGGAAAGTTGCGCTCAAGCTAAAACAATCGGAACTGGAAAAGGAATTAAAGAACAAAGAAACACAAAGTAAGTTACTGATTGGAGACCTGAATAAAAAGATGACCGACCAATACCTGAAAGGACTGGAGGACAGCAATGATTATATCTCAAAAGAACTCCACAACGATGTATGCAACGAACTGCTGGCCGCGGAAGTACAATTGCGCCAAACCAATGCCAGCCAACTGGCAGCCCAACTGAAACAGATACGAGAAAACGTACGCAATCTTTCGCATCAGTTGTCGACTCCCAATTTCAGCAACATCAGTTTATACCAGATGTTCAATTTATATATCGAAAAACTGAATACCCTGAACTCCCTTGCCGTACATCCTTATATCTCCGATGATATACAAAACCTGTCTATTCCCTCCGACAGCATTTTGGAAATATACAGGATACTACAGGAAATCATCTCCAACATCATCAAACATGCAAATGCCCATAACATGTATCTGACTGTCAGCTACGCCCAGAACGAGATAGATATACTCGTTGAAGACGACGGCAAAGGTTTTGATACTTCTTCGACTCCCAACATACTGACATCCGGATTAGGATTAAAGACCATAAAGGAACGAAGCAACAAACTACAGGGAGAATGTAAGATTGAATCAACAATCGGGAAAGGAACCATCATCCACATGCGTTTCCCTGCCTGAAAAAATAATCTATTCCACCGGAAAGCTCAAACACAATGATAGGATACATCCTCCCGATGTATCCTATCCAAACTTGCACAAACCACTGTGCCCCATCTCTAAATAAAAAACAATGTTTGAATTATAGTATAATATATTTTCACAATTTAAACTTTCCTACATCCGAAAAGGCTTTATTATTTATAGCTTTATTGTAAACTTAAACCTTTCTTTACAAAAGTAAGCAATAGATACAAACAAAATACCCCCATAAATAATGAATTTACTATCACTATTTATAGGGGCAATCTTAAAAAAGCCTTTCAGCACCAGTCCAGCCAAAAGTTACAGGCGAATCCAAACCATAGCATTCAACCTCTACCCCTGACCTTCCCGTCTATATTATTTCACCAGATAACGATCTCCTGTAGCTTTAACTATTTCCTTCAAGAATTCTTGCGGATAACCCGGACGGTCGAGAGGAGCTGAATTTCCTGTTTCTGGACGAACAATCTTACCATTCTTCACCCGTTTTACCGCACCGTCGTTATAGCGGACAATCAGAAACTCACCCAGTTTTTTCCAACTGTCTACTGCTGTCTGAGCAGTCATACCCGTATAATTAGTCAAGAAATCTTTAGCTTTCTGCGGATCCTGTGCATACAATTTCATAGCTGTGCTTTCCACACCTTCCTGAGCATTGGCATACATATCTTCGAGTGAATTCTGAACCGTACGCATATCGTCGACCATCAGACTATAACGAGGACGGATCATATCTGCCACCCAGTTATAAATCCAAAAGGCAGAGTTCCAAGAGAATGTCACGCAATCGCCTTCACCTTCAGCATAAGAAGCCGGAACCTTGTCGGTATTGCAATATACCGGAGTAAAGACCGTCATGTTGGCATCGTCCAGTCCGAACCAAAGAACGCCACCGATTGCATCAGGCATAGTAGAACGCATCTGAGCGACAAAAACAAATCCACTCTGCTGTGTAGAGATAGGACGCTCATTGAAATAAGTCTTTCCGTCTACTTCGAAAGTCAGCGGCGATAAACGATAAGGCATATGAAAAGCTCCTGCACCCAGATCGTTGGTAATATCAAGCGGAGTACCTTCGTAATGGTCACGCATCGCATGCTGGATATCACGAACAGAAATCTTACGGTCGGGCTTTACATAAAGCGGCATCGGCTCCTTACTTTCACCTTGTATATAAGACAGATAAGCCTGACCTGTCACTTTGCTGAACATGTTATAATAACTCCATACACGAGCCTCGCAAGCACGCAGTCCACTGAAGTCGAGCGGACAGTAAGCATCTGCAAAACTGAAGTCCTTGTTTACGCCATCAAAGTAACCTTTCTCACGAGCAAACGAAATCACGTCCGGAGAATACAGACAATTATCCTTGTCGTTCATATCAAACTTATGAATACGACTCTGGTTTGCATGCGCCGCAATGCAATCGTCCGGAATACGGACAGCCACCCATACGGCACCTTTCACTCCGGGACCCTTACCGATCATTTCCATGATCCACGCTTCATTCGGATCGGCGATGGTAAACGACTCCCCACTGCTGTAATAACCATACTCCTTTACCAGGTCGGTCATCACTTTGATAGCTTCTTTTGCCGTACGAGAGCGCTGCAAGGCCACATAAATCAAGCTACCATAATCCATCACTCCAGTTGTATCTACCAATTCCGGACGACCTCCGAAAGTAGTTTCTCCTATAGTAACCTGAAACTCATTCATGTTTCCTATCACATTGTATGTCTGTTTAGCCTCCTTAATCTGTCCCAGATACTTGCCCGTGTCCCATTCATAAATATCACGCATGGCGCCCGATGCATGAACAGCTGCCGGATAATGGCACAAAAAGCCATACAAACCGTACGAATCGGCCGCATAGGATACGATTACAGAACCGTCGGCAGAGGCTTTCTTGCCGACAATCAAATTGGTACACGCCCAACCATTTACACATACAGCTGCCAGAAGGCAAACTGCCAACATTAGTTTTTTCATCATAGGTATTTAAAATTTATATTGTTTTCGCGTTTCATTGCCACAATTATCGGTCACTACAATTTCCAACTTATGAGGTACCCCTTTCTTTATCCGCCCCGGATCCTGAATGACAAGAATACCTTTTTTCAGTCCGAAAAGTACAAAATTACCATCTACATATACCTTATAGCTCTGTATGCCCGTCTGACCGTCGGTTATCTTAAAGCGAATGTTCCGAGTGGTACGCCAGCTACCCTGTCCCAAAGGAGTTATCCGTGGAGCCACCGTATCTACAGCCACAGCAAATGTGCCCAACGTCCTGACTTTTGCCTTTACCCATCCGTTCTGATACTTGCCTCCTACAGAAGCACTCCATCTTCCAGCTTTCTGAACAACATAATATTTCGTCGTATCAGCTACAGGCAAATGACGTACTCCGATAGATAAATCGCAGAAACTATGCAAAGGATTACGACCGATATCAAGTACATAATCAAAAGAAATATCACTGCTGTCACCAATCACTCTCGTTCGCAATTCAGTATTATCGTATACCATTCCTTTTGGTACTACCAGTTCCATGCCCGGCTCCTGAATGACATTTGTCTTATCCCAGTACAACGTCTTGTTTGCCTTGGGCGTATAAGGAGGAATTTCCTGCTTCTTGCCGCGGACCGTAAACTTATATTTCCGTTTGTTTCCGAAATTATCTTCCAATACATAGCAGAAATGATAATCACGCTCTTCGTCGATTGTCACCAGTCCGCGGTCGGGCCCCGTTTCCAGCAAGCGCAGCCTGTTGCCCGGCAACTTATACGAACGCATAATCAACCTGCGGGTACGCATCAGTTCATCATAATCCGTAAAACCGTTTATCATACGATTTTCATCGGCCGATACCTCATCGGTAGTACTGTTGAACACCTTCACGGAGTCGACATACAAGGTAACCGAATGAACACCATAGAAATTGGACGTTCCGTCCATGTAATCCTTCGCACTGATTCCTGTATAAATCTGTCCCCAAGCCGTGAACCGCTGATTCAACGCTCCCACACCAACCAGCTTTTTCGTAGAAGAACCGTTTACCACTCCCTTTCCTGCAAGCGGATAAATTCCTACCAGACTGCCGACAGGTGCCTTGGTATCCTTCAGGTACTGACGGAAAAACGGCATCGGGTCTACATAATCCCCATTATCGTTCCGGCGGAGTTCCAGATGCAGGTGCGGTCCTGCCGAAGCCCCCTCATTACCGCTCAAGGCGATTACATCACCCGCCTTTACCGGAAGTTGTCCCGGCTCGGGATGCAAGTCGCATACAAATGTTTCGTGTTCATACTGATATGCCCGCACATACTCCTGTACTTTCGGAGCGAACGATACCACATGTCCGTACACCGACGTATATCCGTTGGGATGCGTTACAAAGATAGCCTGACCATATCCGCCGTGCAGTACCATGATGCGCGACACATATCCGTCGGCTATACTATGAATCGGTTTCCCCGTCACCCCTTGTGTCTTAATATCCAGTCCGTTATGAAAATGATTCGGACGCAGTTCCCCAAAGTTTGCACTCAACAGCAACGGAAAATCGAAAGGGGAGCCAAACACTGCTTCCACATCCTTTTGAGCCTGCATGCTGAGACTCATTCCCAGTGCAAGCATCAACAATGTATTTCGTATCATGTTAATATCTGTTTTTTCCCTACAAATATACAGCATTTATTTTTGATACCTCCCGATTTTGCGTACCTTTGTATAAAATGGATATTGCTATCGGGCATCTTTTCGTATAAGTTTTCTAATCAAAGCTGGAAAAAACCGTCACATTTACCACTTTGCTTTTACTCTTTTTATTATAATATTTTCAATAGGACTAAATAAATCGACGATAAGCAACCTGGCATTATGGATGGCAGGCTGCACTCTTTGCGATAATGTGATGACTGGATATTGGATGAAATCGTAACTTGAATGGTTCTGAAATTTATCCTCCTATGACAGAACAACCGGCAACGGAAAGCTTCCGGCAGCATCTGTTCTTCCTCTTATTAAAGGCAATTTTGCCCGTCTATGAGGTACTCATGCAGATGCGTTGCAGGCAGGAACCGACTGGAAACAAGGTCATGCTATCCTGCTTGTAACGAATCTCGGGGCACTTTCTTCGTAATTTTTGCATAAAAATTTGGTAAATATACAAAAGAGCATTACCTTTGCCGCATCAAAACATCAATAACCCATGAATGTAAAAGCGACACATACTCCCGTTAAGCTCCTGTTGCACGAACCGGTGTGCAGCGGTTACCGCGTCGTACACATCCATTGGTTCAGCGGATTTCTATGAGGCGTTGCCGCGTTTGGCGGCTTGAAACTTGAATGACTTAATCAGTTTTAACCTCATAATTGCGTAATATATGTTTTCTATTATCGGATTTATGTTGACAGGTATCACTGTGGGATATCTGTTCAGAAATATTGCCTTTCTGCAAAAGACAGAAAAGACCATTTCACTTACCATTTTCCTGCTGCTATTCCTTTTAGGTATTTCGGTAGGATCGAACGAATTAATCATTAACAATCTGGCTACATTCGGCTGGCAGGCTGCCATTCTGGCTGTTTCGGCAACCTGCGGAAGTATTCTGGCATCGTGGATGGTGCTGAAACTGTTTTTCAAGAAAGGAGGCAAGCAATGAAAGGAAGTATCATCGTACTGCTGTTTTTTGTAGCAGGCTGCCTGCTGGGAGTGACTGAATGGCTCCCGTTCGACATGCAGGAAAGCAACCTCACGCTGTACATTTTGTATGCCCTGATGTTACAGGTAGGACTGAGTATCGGTTCGAGCAAGGAGCTGAAACACATCATAGCCGACCTGAAACTGAAATATCTGCTTATTCCTCTGGCTACCGTCTGCGGCACGCTGCTCTTCTCGGCACTTGCCAGCATACTGCTTTCACGCTGGAGCATATTCGACTGCATGGCAGTGGGTAGCGGATTTGCCTACTACTCGCTTTCGTCTATCCTGATCACGCAGTTCAAGGAACCTTCCCTCGGACTCCAACTGGCGACGGAACTGGGTACGATTGCCCTGCTGTCTAACATCTTCCGTGAGATGATGGCCTTGCTGGGAACACCGCTGCTGTGCAAGTACTTCGGCAAGCTGGCTCCTATCTCTGCTGCCGGAGTCAATTCCATGGACGTGGTGCTACCCATGATAACCCGCTATTCGGGTAAGGACATGATGCCGGTAGCCATTTTCCACGGCATACTGATAGACATGAGCGTACCGTTCTTCGTTTCATTGTTCTGCAGGTTATGACAAGACATAGGCAGCTTGTCTGCCATTTACCTCGAAATATACACCGAAATCTCTTCGGGTTTCCGACGGAATTTGTACAAATTTTCTTTGTTTTTGTACAAAACATAAAAATCTTTGTACAAAATTTCGGAAGAAGCCCTTATTCTTTTCTTCTATTTATCACAGCCTTTTCTTCCTTTTCCGCCAGAGTGCTCCAACCCGCATCAGGCAAAAAGGTCGAAAGGGCTGAACTGTTTGTATCAGGTTATTACCTTTGGTTATAACGGATAAATATTTTTCAATAGGTTTGTACTATATAATAGCTTACCTTTGCAGCGGAAAAAGAAATTAATCACTAAACAATTATTATACGATGTTCGAAAAAGGAAACAGAGGAAATACCATCCACGGTATCTTGCTGATTGCATTGTTCTCATTTGCGGCCTTTTATATTGCCGAAATTCCGTTTGTAAAAAGTCTTTCTTTCAGTCCGCTGATTGTAGGTATCATCTTAGGTATGCTGTATGCCAACAGCCTGAGAAACCACTTGCCCGAAACTTGGGTGCCGGGTATCAAGTTCTGTACCAAACAGATCCTGCGTGCGGGTATCGTTTTGTACGGTTTCCGACTGACTCTGACACAGGTGGCTGCTGTAGGACTACCTGCGGTTATAATAGACCTTATCATTGTAGCAGGAACCATTTTCCTGGGTATCTGGCTGGGACGCGCCTTAAAGATGGACAAGGATACGTCGCTGATGACTGCAACGGGTAGCGCTATCTGTGGTGCAGCTGCTGTTCTGGGTGCAGAGCCGGTCGTAAAATGTGAAGGTCACAAGACTGCCATCGCTGTATCTACAGTCGTTATTTTCGGAACAATCTCCATGTTCCTCTATCCGATTATGTATCGTGCGGGAATTTTGGACGGACTGGACAACATGGGTGTAGCCATCTATACGGGAAGTACCCTGCACGAAGTGGCACACGTAGCCGGAGCCGGTAATGCCATGGACCCAACAGATGCACTGGGCATTGCAGGAACTGCTACCATTACCAAGATGATCCGTGTCATGATGCTTGCACCGGTACTGGTCATCATGAGCTTCGCACTGGCAAAACGCAAGAGCAGTGTCAATGGCGGAAAAGCTGAAAAGAGCAAAATCACTATCCCTTGGTTCGCATTCGGATTTATCGGAATTATCTGTCTGAACTCACTGCTGCAATACCTTCTGGGCGTAGACAGTGTAAAAGAAATCCCACTGAACGGAGCTATCGAATACATTGATACCTTCATGCTGACGATGGCCATGACTGCTCTCGGTACAGATACCAGCATCGAAAAGTTCAAACAGGCCGGTGCCAAACCGTTCTTGCTGGCAGGTCTGCTGTATATCTGGCTGGTAGGCGGCGGTTATCTGCTTACTAAATATCTGGTTCCTGCTTTCATGTAACAATAAATATTACAACAGCAAGCCCCGGCATCTACTCATCTACTCAAAACAGATAGAGAGAACGCCGGGGCTTTTTTATGTATCGGCCTGTTGGTGTCAGCGTGATACCATCATCTTGCCGATGATATCGCCTGCATTCTTACAGGTTTCCAAATAATTCTGTACAAAACGCATAAAGTTGGTAGACGAGGCTTCTTCCTGTCCCTGTAAATACACAAAGCAGAAATGCCGCTTAATTTGCAGCCCGTTTACATCGATTATCTTAAATTCTCCGTCACGCAGCTCACGCAGAATGGCCTGCAACGATATGATTCCCATCGTGGAACTGTTTCTTAAAAACTGCTTGATGCTTTCGGTACTACCCAGATGCAAGCGGACATTCATCGACGAAAGTTTCAGTCCCTGCTCGGAAAGAGCCATTTCGATGGCATCGAGTGTGCCCGAACCTCTTTCGCGAAGTACCAGGGGAACTTCTCTCAGCTCGTCGAGGGAAAGCGAATCTTTGGCAGCCAGTGGCGACGAAGCACAGACAACCGGAACCAGTTCGTCGTGAAGGAAAGGTTCGTATTTCAGGTTAGGCAGACGGAACACTCCTTCCACCATTCCCAAGTCAATATCGTGTTCCTGCAATGCCTGCTCGATGTTACGCGAATTGGTATCGATGAGCGAAACGGTAATCTTGGGATATTTCTCCGTAAACCTGGCAAGAATGGGGGGAAGCACGTACTGGGCTATCGTGGTACTCGCTCCCAGACGAAGCTGACCGTTGTATTCATTGTGCAGCAAGTGCATGTCGTACTCCAGCTTACGGTATTCGGAAAGAATGCGTTCGCAATGCTCCAGCAGCACATAACCCGACTCGGTCAGCGAAATCTTGTTGCCGAGCCGGTTGAACAAACGGGTCTGATACAGGCTCTCCAGCTCGCGTATGTGCTTGGTAATGGCGGGCTGGCTGACGAACAACTCCTGAGAAGCTTTGGTAAAACTCAGGTTTTTCGCCACACTGTAGAATACTTTCAGACGGAAATCGGACATTTATAGTTCCTCCGCACGGATTCCCAGCGACTGAAGAACGGGAAATCCCAACATTTCGAATGAGTAATCGCCTTCGTAGGCTGGAGGATTCATGCCGAAAACGGTAATGCTCTCCTTCCCTTCCACCTTATTTATATAGTCACCTATCCGCTTACCGTATCCGTCTTCATCGGGCACAATAATGAAACGGCGAACATCCTTCGATTCACCTGCCAGCTGAAGTGACTCGATAAACAGGTCTTCGCGGGTAGCCATATCGGAAGGCTGGAAGGCATACAGGGAGAATTCTCCCAGCTGACTCTTGAAGGCCATGTTATGAAGTTCCTTATTTAATAAAGAAGGAGTACAGAACTTCATTTTCTCTTCTCCCGCCTCATAAATAAAAATCACTTGCACTTCATTCTCTCCCAACTGCACGCCTGCATCCAAAGCCAGGCACTCCAGCAGGTTCGCCAAATCGGCTTTGGGTAACTCACGGTTGACGATAGGAGCGAAATGGGCAGTCATATCACAGCCTACTCTATCCAGATAGGTAGCGTCTATCAGCATCACAACGGGGGCAAACGGTATCTTCTTTTCCATATATCTAAGTTTATGGCGATAAAGATAATAAAAACTTTCCTGACATTTTGATATGCATTCGGACATTATTGCAGTAAAATATACTAACACACTGACATTTAGGCACATAACGAACATTTTAAGGCGATGGCAAGAAGTTTGCTTAATAGAAAATGTATTTCAAAAAAACATAGAAAATAAGAAAGGAGAACGATATATGAACTTTAACAACTTTACAATCAAATCGCAAGAGGCTGTGCAGCAAGCGGTGAATCTGGTACAGAGCCGCGGGCAGCAAGCTATCGAGCCGGAGCATTTGCTGGCAGGGGTGCTGAAGGTCGGAGAAAATGTAACCAACTTCATTTTCCAGAAACTCGGTGTCAACGGTCAGCAGATAGAAACCGTACTCGACAAGCAGATAGCTTCTCTGCCGAAGGTTTCAGGCGGCGAACCTTACCTGAGCCGTGACGCAAATGAGGTATTGCAAAAAGCTGTCGAGTTTTCTAAGTCATTGGGTGATGAATATGTTTCACTGGAAGCAATCATCCTGGCACTGCTTAACGTGAAAAGTACCGTATCTACCATCTTGAAGGATGCGGGTATCACGGATAAGGAACTGAGAGCAGCTATCAGTGAATTGCGTCAGGGACAGAATGTCACTTCACAATCCAGTGAAGATACGTACCAGGCACTTAGTAAATATGCCGTCAACCTGATAGAGGCCGCACGTAACGGCAAGCTGGACCCGGTTATCGGTCGTGACGAAGAAATCCGTCGTGTACTGCAAATCCTGAGCCGTCGTACCAAGAACAACCCGATCCTGATTGGTGAACCGGGT
Source organism: Bacteroides sp. CAG:443 (assembly GCA_000432735.1). GTDB lineage: Bacteria > Bacteroidota > Bacteroidia > Bacteroidales > Bacteroidaceae > Phocaeicola. The sequence goes on along the minus strand of FR887787.1, from coordinate 12,848 downwards.
ACTGGTAAGACTGCCATCGTAGAAGGACTGGCACAGCGAATCCTGCGTGGGGATGTTCCTGAAAACTTGAAGAACAAGCAATTGTTCTCACTCGATATGGGTGCACTGGTTGCAGGTGCCAAATATAAAGGTGAGTTTGAGGAACGACTGAAATCGGTTATCAACGAAGTAACGAAATCGGACGGAAACATCATTCTGTTCATCGATGAAATTCATACATTGGTGGGTGCCGGAAAAGGTGAAGGTGCCATGGATGCCGCAAACATCTTGAAACCTGCTTTGGCACGTGGCGAGCTGAGAAGCATCGGTGCCACTACCCTCGACGAATATCAGAAATATTTCGAAAAGGATAAGGCGCTCGAAAGACGATTCCAGACCGTCATGGTAGACGAGCCGGATACGGCAAGCTCTATTTCTATCTTGCGTGGTTTGAAGGAACGTTACGAAAATCACCATCAGGTGAGAATCAAGGATGAAGCCATCATTGCCGCAGTAGAATTGAGTAACCGTTACATTACCGACCGTTTCTTGCCGGATAAGGCCATCGACTTGATGGATGAAGCCGCAGCCAAGTTGCGTATGGAGCGTGACTCACTGCCGGAAGAACTGGATGAAATTGAACGCCGGTTGAAACAGCTCGAAATTGAACGTGAGGCTATCAAACGTGAAAAGGACGAAGCTAAGCTCGCTCAGTTGAACAAGGAAATAGCTGAGTTGAAGGAACAGGAAACTTCGTACAAGGCTAAATGGGAGAGCGAAAAACAGCTGGTGAACAAGATTCAGCAGAACAAGAAGGAAATAGAACAACTGAAGTTCGAAGCCGACAAGGCTGAACGCGAAGGCGATTACGGTAAAGTAGCCGAAATACGTTATGGCAAGTTGCAGAGCTTGGAAAGTGAAATAAAGAGTATTCAGGAAGACTTGAAGAAAAAGCAAGGCGACAATGCCATGATCAAGGAGGAGGTTACAGCCGAAGATATTGCCGATGTAGTATCACGCTGGACGGGAATACCGGTAAGCAAGATGCTGCAAAGCGAACGCGACAAGTTGCTCCACCTGGAAGACGAACTGCATAAGCGTGTCATCGGACAGGATGAAGCAATCGAAGCGGTAGCCGACGCTGTACGTCGTAGCCGTGCGGGACTGCAAGATCCGAAACGACCGATCGGTTCATTCATCTTCCTGGGTACTACGGGTGTTGGTAAGACCGAATTGGCAAAGGCACTGGCAGAGTACCTGTTCGATGATGAATCATTGATGACCCGTATCGATATGAGTGAGTACCAAGAGAAACATACCGTTTCTCGTCTGATCGGTGCGCCTCCGGGATACGTTGGTTACGATGAAGGTGGTCAGCTGACAGAAGCTGTCCGTCGTAAACCGTACTCGGTTGTCTTGTTCGATGAAATCGAAAAGGCACATCCGGATGTATTCAACATCTTGTTGCAGGTATTGGACGATGGACGTCTGACAGATAATAAGGGACGTACGGTAAACTTCAAGAACACCATCATCATTATGACCTCTAACTTGGGTAGCTCTTACATACAAAGTCAGTTCGAAAAGATCAACGATCAGAACCACGACCAAGTTGTAGCAGAAACAAAGACAGAGGTGATGAACATGTTGAAGAAGACAATCCGTCCGGAATTCCTGAACCGTATAGACGAAATCATCATGTTCCAGCCGTTGAACAAGGATCAGATTGAACAGATCGTACGTCTGCAAATTAACGGTATCAAGAAGATGCTGGAAGAAAATGGTGTAACACTCCAGATGAGTGATCAGGCCATTGACTTTATCGCTACTGCCGGATACGATCCGGAGTTCGGTGCTCGTCCGGTAAAACGTGCCATCCAGCGTTACTTGCTGAACGATTTGTCGAAGAAACTTCTGTCGCAGGAAGTCGACCGCAGCAAACCAATTATCGTAGAGCGTAGCAGTGATGGATTAGCATTCCGGAACTGATAAGCTAAACAAATCATAAGAGTCTCTCTAAAGGGGTAGCATGAAATCCATGCTATCCCTTTTCTTTTTGTCCGTATGGAAGAAATAAACTATCTTTGCCGCACTGAAACAAATAAGTATGAAAAATAAAAAAGCTATTTATATTGTCGGCAGCATTGTCTTACTGGTGCTCATCGGCAGCATTGCCTGCGCGTTCTTACTATTTAGCACCCCACTGAAAATAGAAAAGGCAACTTATCTTTACATCGATAATGACGACAATATCGACTCCGTATATACGAAGCTGAAAAAAGATTGTCACGCATCCAGCCTTACCGGGTTGCGTCTGATGACTGCATGCAGCAATTATGCCGATAATATTCATGCAGGAGCCTATAAGCTGAAGCCGTCGGAAAAGACTTGGCACATTTTTCATCGGCTGAAAAGCGGCCATCAAAGTCCCGTAAGACTGACAGTACCCAGTGTACGCACCATCGGAGCACTGGCAAAATCGGTATCCCGCCGACTGATGACAGACTCGGCTTCCATTGCCAAACTACTGACCGACAGCGCCTATTGCGCAGGTTTAGGATACAATCAATACACGATCCCTTCGCTTTTTATTCCCAACACTTACGAAGTATACTGGACCATCGATGCCGATGAGTTCATCAAACGGATGAAAAAGGAGCACGATCTTTTCTGGAACAAGGAACGTACAGAGAAAGCGAAGAGTATCGGGTTTACTCCCGAAGAGGTAGCTACACTGGCTTCCATCGTAGAAGAGGAAACTGCCAACAAGGCAGAGAAGCCGATGGTAGCGGGTCTTTATATCAACCGTCTGCATACAGGTATGCCCTTACAGGCTGACCCGACGGTTAAGTTCGGCTTGCAGGAGTTTGGATTAAAGCGTATCCTGCACAAGCATCTGGAAGTAGATAGTCCTTACAATACCTACAAGCATGAAGGATTGCCTCCCGGTCCGATACGCATCCCCTCCATCGACGGACTGGAAAGTGTATTGAACTATGTGCAGCACGACTATCTTTACATGTGTGCCAAGGAAGATTTTTCGGGAACACATAATTTTGCAAAGAACTGGAACGAGCATCTTGCCAATGCCCGCCGCTATCAGCAGGCATTAAACAAGCGAAACATCCGCTGAGGAATGTAGTGCAGCAGCAACGGTTCTCAGCGAATCGATTTCCAGAATTTCATAAAATTGGCATAGAGTCCGTAGCAAACCAGTGCATCTTCGGCTTGAATGACATAATCTTCAGGGAATTCATTGGCAACTTCCCGTTCCAAGATGGAAATGCCCAGACAGTTCTGTGCCTTCTTTCCACGTATCAATGAAATGATTTTCAAGTCGAATTCCTTTTCCAACTGCAACTCGTTGATGCCATATCCAACCAGCTTTTCCGGAACATTGAATTTAAACACATAATGTTCTTCGTCTATCTGGAAAGGTTCCACAGCGGCATTCAGTTCCAGCAACTGCACCAGCATACGGGCAGCTTCTTGTTCCGGCGTAAGAATACGGTCGATGGAAAAAGCCTCGAGCACCGTTTTATGCACATCGTCGAGCGCCCGGGCGTAAATGTGCTTCACCTTGTTTTTCTTCAACAGCGAAACCACTCGCACGGAAGCTCCCAGATCTTCACCGATGGCTACAATGACCACATCCACACTCTTCAGAGGAAGTACCGACAAGGCCATCTCATCGGTGGCATCGAGTACAAATGCCGTAGCAATCTTGTCTTTCAGCCGTTCTACATGATGCTCTTTCACATCTACTCCTATTACTTCATGCCCCAATACGGTAAGCTCTTCGGCAAGTATCCCGCCGTAGTTTCCCAGTCCTATTACGATATATTTCATAGCAATCTCAGTTTATTATAATATTATCACTCGGATATTTGTAATTACGCTTCTTCACCTGCTTAACCAGTCCCAGCAATAGCGTAAAGGCTCCCACACGACCGATGAACATCAGCAGGATGATAACCGACTTCCCTGCGGTGCTCAGCACAGGAGTAAGGTCGAGACTCGAACCTACCGTGCTCAAAGCCGATACACATTCAAAGGTAAGCGCCATGATCGATGCCTCAGGCTCCAACAGACTCATAACAAAAATAGCCGCAAACAAAAGAATAAGGTACAGCATAAGTACGGCATTCGAGCGCCGGATAGAGTCGTCCGAAAGTTCACGATGGAAGATGGTTACTCGGTTTGCTCCCCGGATAACTGCCCACAGGTTCAGAAGAATCACAGCGAAAACATTGATTTTCACACCACCGGCGGTAGATTGTGTTCCACCTCCGATTATCATCAGAGCAATCATCAGCAACAATGTCTGCGTAGACAAGGTTGTCAGTCCCACACTGGTAAAGCCGGCTGTACGCGGACACGTAGCATTGAAGAATGCATGTACCCACTTATCGGTCACGCTCATCCCGGCAAAAGCATGATTCCATTCGTAAAGCGCAATGGCCAGTGTACCGAAAACCAGCAAAATAGCTGTCATAATCAACACGATACGCGTATTCAGATTATACAAATGTACTTGTTTTGGAAAACGGGAAGAGCGCCCCAAACAGAACCACTTCAAGTAACGCAGATAGTAGAACAGCGTTTCTTTCAGATTGACCAATATCGGAAAACCGATTCCTCCCAAAATAATCAGGAAAGACACGGTCATGAAAAGCAGGTTGTGCTGCTGCATGACGGCAGGATTGCCTAAGTTGCCCGGCAAGGTAGAGAATCCGGCATTACAAAATGCCGAAACCGAATGGAAAGCCGCAAAATAAAGTTCCTCCTGCAATGTCATTCCTAAGGTATCGTGAATGGAAAACCAGATGACTACCATCCCGATTCCCTCGATAGCCAGGGTAAAACCTAATATATATAATAAGGTAGATAAAAGCGAATTCAACGAATTGGAACTAATCATATCGCCAACTACCAGCTGATTGTACAGCGAAGTATTTCCCATGAAGAACATGGCAAAGAAACTCGTCAGCGTCATGACTCCCAACCCTCCTATCTGAATCAGCAGAATAATGATAATCTGTCCCTCCAGCGTAAAGGTAGACGGCACGTCTACCGAGACCAATCCGGTAACACACGTGGCACTGGTTGCCGTAAACAGCGCATCTATCCACGAAATACCGTGGCAGGTAGCCCGGGGCAACATCAGCAATCCGGCACCGATAAAGATGATGACCAAAAAGCTGGAAGCTAAGATGAGTGAAGGATTGGTTCGCCTGCCCAGCAAACGCACCAAGCTGCTGGATAACTGCAACAACGAATACAGCAACAAAATGCCTATCCGGTAGTAGTGACTGTGGAAAAACGTCCAGATCCAGAATACCCCTTCATCTGCTGCATCAGGCTGTTTGAAAACAACCGGCAACAAAGTCAAGTAAAGCAAGACATTTATGATCCAGGCCCAAAACGTATTCTTTTTGCCTTCCTCATCCCGCTGAAAGATTATCTGTATGGTAGCCGAGAGCAAAAAGACAATCCATACCGCCTGATATATCCCCCGAATAACCTTCGCCTCCACAGGAGAAATCATAAATCCATGCTCGTACACCAGAGTTGCCAGAAATAAGATGGCAAAGAAATAGGTAACCCACATCACCCATCCCAGTACCTGATAGATACGAGGCAGAATCAGTTTCTTCCGATAGAGTAAAAGTCTTTCCCAAGAATCCATATCCAATCGTTTTTATATTAAAGACAGTTTGTGCACAAAAGTATCTATAATAATCGGTATTCTTGCCAAAAGCACCATATTATTCTAGTATGATAAAAAACAATATATAGGCTGACAATGTTCAAACGAACTTTGTGTATACTTTTTCGCTGCAAAAACATCAAAATAACAAATAAAAAGCAAAAACGATTGCAATATTACATTATTTTAGCTATTTTTGGAAAATCAATCAAAAAAGGAAACAATTATGAGCAATAAACAGAAAAGATTCATTTTACCGGAAGATGAAATTCCAAGATACTGGTACAATATTCAGGCAGACATGAAGAATAAACCCATGCCGCCGCTGAATCCGGCCACTCACGAACCGCTTAAACCAGAAGATTTATATCCTATCTTCGCCAAGGAACTGTGTCATCAGGAACTCAATCAGACGGATACATGGATCGAAATACCGGAAGAAGTTCGCGAAATGTACAAATACTACCGAAGCACTCCGCTAGTCCGTGCCTATGGTCTGGAAAAAGCTCTGGGTACTCCGGCACATATTTATTTCAAAAACGAAAGTGTCAGCCCCATCGGTTCGCATAAACTGAACTCGGCACTGGCGCAGGCTTACTACTGCAAGAAGGAGGGAGTAACCAACATTACGACAGAAACCGGAGCCGGACAATGGGGAGCTGCTCTCGCATACGCAGCAAAGGTCTTCGGACTGGAGGCAGCCGTTTATCAGGTTAAAATCAGCTACGAACAAAAGCCTTACCGACGCAGCATCATGCAGACATTCGGGGCACAGGTAACTCCTTCACCTTCCATGTCTACACGCGCCGGAAAAAACATATTGACCAAGTATCCGAATCATCAGGGCTCACTGGGTACTGCCATTTCTGAGGCAATCGAACTGGCTCGCACTACCCCGAACTGTAAATACACATTGGGTTCTGTACTGAGTCATGTCACGCTTCATCAGACCATCATCGGCTTGGAAGCTGAAAAGCAGATGAAAATGGCAGGTGAATATCCTGATATCATCATCGGATGCTTCGGTGGAGGTTCAAACTTCGGAGGTATCAGTTTCCCGTTCATGCGCCATACCATTCTGGAAGGCAAAAAGACTCGTTATATAGCTGCCGAACCAGCTTCCTGCCCGAAACTGACAAGAGGAAAGTTTGAATACGACTTTGGTGACGAAGCAGGATACACTCCTCTCCTTCCGATGTTCACCTTAGGACATAACTTCACGCCAGCCAATATTCATGCCGGTGGATTACGTTATCACGGAGCTGGTGTCATCGTTTCACAGTTGATGAAAGACCATCTGATGGAGGCTGTCGATATAGAACAACTGGACACTTTCGCAGCCGGATGCTTGTTCGCACGCGCCGAAGGTATCATCCCGGCACCTGAATCTTGTCATGCCATTGCGGCCACTATTCAGGAGGCCAACAAATGCAAGGAAACGGGAGAAGAAAAAGTTATCCTCTTCAACCTGTCCGGACATGGTCTGATAGACATGAGTGCATACGACCAATACTTGTCGGGTAACCTGACTAACTATACTTTGACAGACCAAGATATAGCAAAGAGCTTGGATGAGGTAGAGACAATGCAACCTTAACAATTACTACTTACTACGTACATGGAATTATTCGAACAGATAACAGCATCGGTCAGCTCCTTTCTTTGGGGCTGGCCGATGATCATATTACTGCTGGGAACGCATATCTTCTTGACTATACGTTTAAAGTTTCCACAACGCAAAATATTTACAGCTATACGACTTTCATTTAAAAAGGATCCTGATTCTGAAGGCGACGTGAGTCAGTTCGGAGCACTTGCCACTTCGCTGGCAGCAACCATCGGAACAGGGAACATCATCGGTGTAGCTACTGCCGTAGCATTCGGAGGTCCCGGCGCCGTATTCTGGTGCTGGCTGACGGGAGTTTTCGGCATTGCCACCAAATATGCCGAAGGATTGCTCGCCATCAAGTATCGTGTAAAAACGGCCAGCGGAGAAATGCTCGGCGGTCCCATGTATGCCCTGGAACGGGGACTGAAACAGAAATGGCTGGGGATTTTATTCTGCATCTTTACAGCTCTGGCAGCATTCGGTATCGGAAGTACGGTGCAGGCCAATTCCATAGCTTTGCTAATGCAGGAAACTTACGGCATAAGCGCACACCTTACCGGAATAGTAGTTGCACTAGGTATCGCACTGGTCATCTTCTTCGGTGTAAAAGGCATCGCCCGCGTATGTATGACACTGGTACCTCTCATGGCTATCCTCTACATAGGTGGTTGCATCTATATTCTTTTTCTAAATCATGCCTATCTGGGAGAAGCCCTTAAACTCATCATCAGTTCGGCATTTACGCCCCATGCGGCAGGTGGAGGATTTTTAGGAACAAGCGTGATGCTCGCAGCACGTTACGGTATCGCCCGCGGACTTTTCTCCAACGAGTCTGGACTTGGTTCGGCTCCCATCGTGGCAGCGGCAGCACAAACCCGTAACCCCGTACGTCAGGCACTGGTTTCTTCTACCGGAACATTCTGGGACACCGTCATCATTTGTGCGCTCACGGGACTGGTACTGGTTACCAGTGTACTCGCATTCCCCGATATCGATTACACGCAAGGCGGTGCACTGACTAAAGCAGCCTTCGGTAAAATTCCCTATGTAGGCACCAGCATTCTAGCAATCGGAATCCTGACTTTCGCCTTTTCCACCATTCTGGGCTGGGGATATTATTCGGGAAAAGCCATCGAATACTTAGGAGGGAAAAAGCTGCTGCGGGTGTATCGTATAATATGGATTTCGTCCATTTATTTCGGTTCCACCATGAATCTGCAAGCAGTATGGAACATTGCCGATAGTGTAAACGCACTGATGGCAGTACCGAACCTGATTTCATTGCTGTTTTTATCTGGAGTAGCCGTGAAAGAAACGCAGAAGTACCTCTGGGAAAACAGGCTGGAAGAAACTGCCGATCCGGAAGACCTCTAATTCATAAAACGTCACCTGCACAAAGCAGTTTTCCACTTTTCCCCCTCATAAGAAGGGGAAAAATGAAAAAAACATGTCTTTTTCTGTATTTTTTCTCACAAAATACTTGCAGATTCAAAAATAATGCGTACCTTTGCACCCGTGATTGAGAAACACCTCAACACAAACAAAGGATGGCCCGTTCGTCTATCGGTTAGGACGCAAGATTTTCATTCTTGAAAGGGGGGTTCGATTCCCCCACGGGCTACCAAGGTCTGAGCAGATTCTGTTCGGACCTTTTTCTTTTTATATCAAATTTGTAGAAAATATGAAAGTAACGTAAAAACAAGTCAGATCAACAATCTGAAAAATTTATGGCTTATGCATTATCTTTGTCAAACAGGACAGAAAGAGAGATCATAAAGAGCGATGAAAACTAGAATTGATTCTCCAACAGATATAAAAGCAACCCCAAAGAAGCCTCATCCATCTTCCCTTTCAACTTTTCGCGAAGTAACTCGATAAGACGTCCCTTTTGTTTTTTTACTGTTATCTCTGCAACATGAAGCTGTTGAGCTATTTCTGCATTTTTCAGCCCCTTTTCAAAACTCAATTCAAAAATAGTCCTATACTTTTCAGGCAAAGTATTGATTGCTTCGTAAAGCAATGTAATGGTTTCCTGCTCTATAAAATCCAACGACAAATCTTCAGTGCCATCCACTTCCGTTTGAGAAAGATAATTTCTTTGAGCTTTTCCCTTACGAAGTACGCTTATGGCCTCATTGCGCAAGCACGTGTACAGAAAAATTTTCCATTGTAAAGGAGAAGTAAACGTATTCGTTTGCTGATATGCCTTAAAAATAGCATCTTGCACGCAGTCTTCTGCCTGAAAAGCAAATTCAACTCCTAACAGACGAGTAGCATAAGCAAGTAATTCTGGATACATATTCTGATAAAAAGGAAGAAGTTCTCCCTTTTTAAACTCTGTAAATATGTATTCGTAAATGTTCATACTTTTTTTAAAGGCAAATATAGTAAAAACCAAAGACTGTAGACTCAAAGAATCTTCTTGTTTTTATTTTTTCTAAACGAAAAGATAAAAAAATCGCATTTTCATGTATACTAAAAACATCTTTTTGCGTATTTGCATTACAATATCGTAGATAAATAGAAGAATTATGAAAAAAATGAAGTATTCAAAACTCTTAGTATGCTCCCTGTTGCTACTTTCCCATCAAGGAGTAAATGCCCAATTATTAAAAGGTGTACTCAAAGCTCCTCAAAAAGTAGAAACACTACAAATAGCTTATTCACTGAACGGGGATGTACTAAGCAATGTCTACCGGGACATCACGTGTGAAGCTGACGGCAGTTTTACCTTCGACACGCAATTGCCTAAACCTAATTATGATGTCTCAATCTATGTAAACAATGACATTTTTGGTGTTCATCTGGAAACAGGAAAGACCGCCCAAGTAAAAATAGAACAGGACAAAGAAGGAAAATTTCAAATATCCTTCGGAGGCGACAATCAAAACTTAAGCAAATTCTATAATGCTTATTCGCGAGCTTTCGATATCATGAAGTATTTCTCCATCGATCCTAAGGAAAGCAAGACAACCGATGAATATATTTCCTTATTGGAAAAGGAATATGCAGACCTGAAGAAACAGTTGAAAATCATCAAAGATGATAAACAACGTGAATATTATGCCAAACTCTCGGACGGAATGTATAAATGGACATATATCCGCATCCTGATGGACGATAGTGAAAATACAGGCAAAAAACTCAAAGAATATCCTGAGTATAATAAACTTATCGCAAGTATCGACCCCAATGATACGATTAATATTCCGACCAACCTCACTATAGCATGGCTATCATCGCAACAGGAGCCCATAACAGACTATACTGCCGACCAGTCTGATTATTATCTGGAAAGTCTGAATATCATCGGGAAGCAAATCACCAATCCGGATATACGTTTTGTATTGACTAATTCTGTAGCCTACAACTTCTTCTCTTTCGTTGCTCAGAACAGCGATGTCAACAAATTCTGGACTGGCTTCAAAGAGTTTGCGAAAGACTATCCTCAACTCATTACGTCTTACGAACCACAAGTGACAGCCTTATTAAAGACGAAAAAAGGTTCCGAGATCCCTTATATTCCTACCCTGACACGCCCGGACGGAACGACTTGTAGCTTGTCCGACCTGTTCGGGAAACTGATTTACATCGATGTCTGGGCAACCTGGTGCGGCCCTTGCTGCAAGGAAATTCCTTCTCTGGCAAAGCTGGCAGCCCACTATCAAGGTAATGATAAAGTATGCATCATCAGCGTTTCCGTCGACCAAAACCAAAAAGCCTGGTTAAAGAAACTGGATACAGATAAACCCGCATGGCCACAATACATTCTTTCGCAAGAAGAACAAAACAAGTTCATGCAAAAATGGGCGATCAACGGCATTCCACGATTTATACTGATCAGCAAGGACGGTAAGATTTTAAATGCAGATGCTCTCCGCCCTTCTGACGAAAAAATTATTGAAACCATTGATTCCAACTTATAATAATCCGAATAAGAATTGCTATAACGTTCAAACGATGGTCTGATAAAAAATAATCCTCATAATGATTGACGAAAAGAAAGAAAGAATCAGCATCCTACTCTTCAAATGCATAACCGGAAATATTACGGAAGAAGAGCAACAAGTAGTAGACAACTGGAGAAAGGAAAATGAAGCCAACGAACGTCTTTATTCCCGACTGATGGATACTTGCTATCTGGAAAAAGAATATCATCGCAGAAAAATGATGAATGTTCAACGTCCGATGGAAGATATGCAAAGACGAATTAAAGAAAAGGCATCACATAACTTTTCCATTCAGTGGAAACCCTGGATTGCCGCAGCCTCTGTTGCTTTACTCTTTTGTATAGGATTCGTCCGGTTCCAGATGAACTCTTCCGACAATGCAAAATCCGACCATGTACAGCAAACTTTAGCACTGGCAGATATCAAACCTGGAACCCGCCAGGCTACACTGACACTAGCCGACGGAGAAAAAGTACAGTTAGGAAAAGACGCTCAAAGCAACCTGCAAACTTTGGGAAAACAGCAATCACTTGCCCAGGCTGTATCTAAGCTCAAACAACTGAGTCTGGAAGTACCTCGAGGCGGTGAATTCAAGGTCGTTTTGGAAGACAGTACAGAAGTATGGCTGAACTCTGAAACCAAACTGATTTACCCCGAATCATTTGCACAGAATGAACGACGGGTTATCGTGGAAGGAGAAGCCTATTTCAAAGTAACCAAAGACCCTAAACGACCGTTTTACGTAGAAACAGACGGACAGCAAGTACGAGTTTACGGAACAGAATTCAACATCCGTTCTTATACCGAAGACAAACAGGTGTATACAACCCTGATTGAAGGAAGCATCGCCTTGAGCAAGTTACACGAAAAGAGTGGAGAGCTGCTGCTTACCCCCGGCCACCAGGCTTTATTCGACAAGCAGAAAGCAACGACATTCGTACAACCGGTCGACACTGCTGTAGTTACAAGTTGGAAGCGAGGCCGTTTCGTTTTCGAAGAACAGAATCTGGAACAAATCATGTGCGATTTGAGCCGCTGGTATAATTTCGATTATAAGTTCCAAGATGAAAGCCTGCGCCAGATAGAATTCATGGGCAGCATTCCTCGTTACAATGACTTTCCCTCTACTTTAACCCTTCTGAAGAAAAGTGGAGGAATCGAATTTCATCTAGAAGGTAGCACCGTCATCATTTCACAGGAAAAGAAACCATAGCATGTTCATATATAAAACTTAGATTGTTTATGAAAAAGGGATTAATTTTATTTTTTATACTTTGCGTCGGCTGGCTGTTACAGCCTCTTGCTGCTCATGCGCAAAGTTACAGTGTGTCCTATAAAGGACAACCCATAGAACGCGTCATTTCCGACTTGAGAGGAAAGACCGGATATGAATTTATGTGCCAAAAACAAATTTTGGCAAATGTACCACCCATCACATTTACGGGTAAGGATCTGAATCTTATTCAAATCCTTGACCAGATTTTTTGGGATAAGGCAGGACTTGATTATGAAGTTGTAGAAAAGACCGTCATTCTGAAAAAGAGAAACAAGAAAGACCAAGGAGAGAAAAAGCTGATTACAGGTGTAGTATGCGATGAAA
>FR887786.1:1304-6505 GCA_000432735.1 Bacteroides sp. CAG:443 | reverse complement strand
AATTAGTTGGCTAATTTTATATTATTTACTGAATGTCCCTAAGTAATTTATTTCCAATCGTAAAAATAAAGGCATCGTCCTCAAGTATTTCTAAGAGGATGATGCCTTTTCTTTTTATTTATAGCTTTCAAAGAAGTTATTGCTGAGAATCAGCAATAACTTCGAATATTTCAGCTTTTCCTTCCAGGCTGACTTTGGTTACTTTATCGTTTGTCAGTTCAAGCTTGAAGTAGGGTGATGAAACGGTTGTTTCTGATAGTAAGTTACCCTTCTTGTCGAATTGTTTGATTTTCAAAGGAGATGATAACTCATTCATCAATAAGGTATAAGCCTTCACTCCTTGAGGTACTTCAAAGGAAATGGACTGAGCAACCTGATAGGAAGTTGCCAAGTTCTGGTCGAAAGCATAGACTGCTTGTTGTGGGTTTTCTGCTTCCAGCTTGAATCCTAAGTTTTCTGCATACAGCGGATTTACATCGAATGAACGGACGGAAGCGTAGTTCTTGCGTTCGGAATCCAGTCTTTTCAGGCGTACATAGCGTGCTTTTATGGCATCGCCTTTCCAGTTGATTACATATTGTTTAGTCAACTCACCAATCAGCGGAGTCCAGGTTTTGCCATCTGCTGAGCATTCCAAAATAGCATGGTCGAAATAGTCTACGTCGTCGACAGAATTTCTTCCTTGCAGGATGGATACTTCTGTTACGTCACGTACATCTCTCAAGTCTACTCCAATCCAGTCGCCGTCCTTTTGTCCGATACCGGAAGTATAGAAGGTCGTCGTATCATTATCGAGCATCAGTTTGGTTAAGATTGTTCCTGAGTTGCCGAAAGAACCGATACCTTTATAATCTTTGGGCGTTGAGCCTAATAGTTTCTTTAAAAATTCATGCGACATATCGTCCATGGCATTTTCATAGAAAGGTTGCAGTTTCAGTGTACCCGATTTATGAGCTTCGTAGTTCTTACGGTCTTCTTTGCTCATCAGGTTTTGTATGTACTTGCTCCAGAAATCGGCATCACTCTTTCCGCTACGGAAAATTTGACCGAGTTCAATAGTGTGCTTTCCTCTGGTTCCTAATTTACCGAATTCTACCAGCCAGGGACGGAGTTCTTGTAACAAGGCTTTGTTCTCACATCCTTGTTCCATTTCGGTCGGAACTTTTTCAATCTTTTCGAATTCAGCTTTTAGAGCCTGAGCAGCTGCATCATTCCAGTTGGCAATCCGGAAGGTCTTGGTTTCCCACGATTCATCCCGTCGATAACCGTTTTCTGTATCACAGGAATGGATAGCGAATGTGCGGTAAGCATCTTTTGCTTCAGGAGCCAATTCATTGAGTCCTCTTTCCCAGTTGTCGATAGGATTATAGTTTGCTATATTCCATGCATAGTCTGCCACTCCATACAGTGCCAGCTTAGAAGCCTCACCATGTTCCATGGGGTTACTTATCACTCCACATACATCATCTTTGGTTAGTGAAGTATCCAGTCCGTATGCAGGACCTTGTAAGATGAAATTGCGAACATAATCTTGTACCGGATAGTTCCACCAATAATATGCGGGTCTTTTGATGCGTGAATTAATCCATTCCATGGTTTCCGGAGTCAAATCACTACATACCACATCTCCTGTCCAGAATATTTTGATGTCTGGATTCAGAGTGTTTCCGTAAATAGCCAGACTTCCTTGTGGAGTAGGATTTGCCCAAAGTTTAGAATAGTCAGTCGGGCAGACTGTCAATGGAGAAACATCTCCTTTGACTTTGACAAATTCATCTGTCAGACGATTTAATAATTCTGTCTGTTTTATGGGATTTGTTCCTTCTCCTGAAATATCATCGAAAAAGATAGCAAAATCTCTTACTCCTAAATCATACATCCAGTTGAATTTGTTCACCAGATTCTGATAGTCTTCTTCATTCCATTTGATATCTTGTCCTGGATGAATGGCCCATACAAAATCTACACGATTCCGTTTGCAGGCTTGTACCAGTTCTTTGATATTCTGAGCTTCTTTTTCCGGATAAGGAAGTCGCCAGTTCGGACAGCTATGGAATGGGTCATCTTTAGGTCCATACAAGTAAGTGTTCATCTTGAATTTTCCGTAGAAATCAATTAGTGACATACGTACTTGATGCGACCATGGTGTACCATAAAATCCTTCTACTACACCGCGGTTGGGAAGGTCTGGATAATCGTTGATGTCCAGATAGGGTAATTGCTTGTTTTGAGCAATCGGGCTTTCCATAAGCTGGCGTAAGGTTTGGATACCGTAAAAGGCTCCTCTTTCATCGTATCCCACGATTGATATTCCTTTTTTATCGATGTGCATGGCGTATGCTCCGGAAACTTCTTTCACTCCTTGTTTAAGAGCTGCTTTCTTTCCAAAATCGATAGTTAGTTTCACTCCTTTTTTAGCAAGAGTAAGGAATCCCAGATCCTGCGAAAATTTATCCTGTTTGTCTTTGAGAACCAATCCAGAAGTCATATCCAGCATGTTGTTTCTGTCTACAGTCAGTTTGTGAGGAGTTGGATTGATGATAATTCCCTGATGGTCAATCTTCTTTCCAGGAACAGGCAATACTTGTTGGATTTCCAGTCGTTGTGACGACAAATCAAACTCGGCTTCTTGTGCGAGGAGGTTACTGCATGCTAAGGCACATATCGCTCCTGCCACTAGTGATTTTTTATAGTATGTCATTTTCATATAAATGTGTTTTACAATACAAAGATATCGATTTCATCTTAGTTCCCATTTGTTTTAGGACAAAATGTTTACTTAAGTACTGATTTATAAGAATGATCAGAAGCCGTTTTATATAGTTGTATCGTTATCTGGCAGGCTAGGTAGCTAACTCGTTTGTTATCAGGTTCTCCAAAACCATTTGATACGAGTGAAAAACATGGTAATCAGTACGGTTAAACTGGTTAACAGAACTCCATGGAGAAATCCCAACCAGGGAGATGTATAGAGATATTTAAGTAAAGGCATAATTCCTGTTATATTTAATACCGGATAGATTAAAAGATCTGTTGCGACATAAGCAATCATTGGGTTTTGGCCGGATTGGATTAGAAATTGTGTAGAACGGACACATTTAAAATAGTCGCAAATGATATGAAAGGCAATCAGAGCCATGAAAGCTAATCCTGATGTAACAAAGAAATAGCTGAATGTGGCATAGTCCTTTTTTATACCTTCTTGAAAAGGTTCAATGAAAAGGCCGAGCAGCAGGAAAAAACTTCCAAGATCGAACAGTTTATACCAAAGTGACCGAACGTCTGTTTTAGGCTTTCCCTTAAGTAATAAATATCCGGTTACCAGTAGCAGGATTGTAATAATCATGTTTATTTCGAGGAGCCGATTATAGAGGCAATATAAATTGACGAATATAACTGAAAATAAGATTCCTAATAAGATGAGTCCTGTCTTTGCATTGGTCGGATTGGTGTTTTCATGACTCTCTGAAAGCCATTTTTTTAGTATTTCTCCCGCAAAGCTTCCAGGTATAACAATGAACAAATATTCCAGATATTCGAACTTGTACGTCCAGGGGATTGGAGAACTCGTCAAATAATGCTCTACCCACGAATCTTCTATATCTTTACTAATCATCAGGGCACCCAATAATATCAAAATGCAGATTCTTAACAAACGGTTATGCATGGTGAAGATGTACAGTAACGAGCCGAATATGGCCATATTGGCGAGTATTAATATGATAATGTTACTGAAATAAAGAGAGAAACTCCGTCCATTGGCATATTGTACGGTCAGTAGCATAATGATGGCAATGCCATAGGCAATCAGTTTTATAGCTGTATGAACCTTTTCGGGGAGTTTATACGGAATACGCATAAACATAGGGAACAATACAATAAAGCAAGTGATAGCTAATAGCCAGGAGCGCAGGTCTTGCGGAGAGCTTAGCACGTAAGGATAAAAATGTTGGATAAAAATAGCGAAAAAAGTCAGTTGTATTCCTCTTTTGATTGCGTCATAAGACAACAAAAGTTTACTTCTCCCTTTTTCGGCATGTCTGCCTATGGAAAAAGGAAAGGCAGCTCCCATAGCGAAAAGGAAAAAAGGAAAAACCAGGTCGACCCAAGTAATGCCGGGTATCTCGGGATTGAATATGTGATCGGGGGGAGGTGTTTGGGCATGACTCATCCATCCCGGTAAAATAGAGGATATGATGGTAGCAGACAATACCATTGTAATAATGGCATATCCTCGCAAGGCGTCCAGTGCTAAAGCTCTTTGGTTCATGGTAATGATGTGTTTTAATGAATATTTTACAGATATAGAGGCGTAGCGTTCATCTCATTGAGAGTGACTGACTGACGCCTCTATGAATGATGGATACCTTTTTTACGCGTTATCCCTCCATCATTGATCAATAAAAACCTTAATATAACTTATGATGCTTTATTTATTTAATTGTAAAAGGGTTGACGAAAAATCTTCTGCCGGTTGCAGATATTCGTGTCCGAACCGGTCGGTTATCTTTACGCTTATCTGGGCCTGCGGATTTTTAGGTATGGCCTTGAAAAGATGATTGGTTTTTACCGGAGCAATCCAGCTATATGTCTGGGCAGCCTTATTACATATTTTTTCAGCCAGCGGGTCAAATGCTGTAAATTGAGTCATTTCTCCCATCACTTTTCCATCTTCCATCCATTCAACCTTCCATTGTTCATCCCAGTTCCAGACATTGGCAATTATTGCTTGAGGATACTCCTGGGAAGCTCCAGGAAGATAGACTCTTGCCTGATAGTTGTTCGGTTTCCCGATGCATTTGTATTTCCAGGTAAGCTGATTGCCGTTTACCTGATAAATGCCATATCCACGTGGAGTTCCGTCCAGACAGATATCAGAGCACCACCACGTTCCACAGATTGCCGCTGTATTATGTTCCATGAGCCGATCGTTGTAGCATATATTGAGGTTGTAATGCATGTGTCCCGATATAATGTGGGTAGGGTGGTCTTGTATCAGTTGATGGAAAGCTTCCGCATTAACAGTCTGGTCGGCTAGTGTATTATAGTCGAACTGGAAAGGCTGTTGCTTTTCTGTCAGTCGGGTAGGTATGTGCATTACAATGACAAGCGGACTCCCTTTCTCCAGAAAAGAGAGATCTTTCTCTATCCATTGAAAAGTCTTTTCGTCAATGTATCCGATATAGTAAAACTCTCTTCCG
>FR887786.1:0-1276 GCA_000432735.1 Bacteroides sp. CAG:443 | reverse complement strand
AACTCTCTTCCGATGTAAAAATTATTGTTTATCACAATGTAGTGCATCTTACCCTTGTTGAACGAATAACATGTAGGCCCGAAATAACTTTCGAAACTGTGATGTGAGGTTTCGAAAGAACGGCCGTTGTAATCCATATCGTGATTTCCTATAGCACGGTATATGGGAATATTCAACGTTTTGACAGCTTCGATATACGGTGGAAACAATTGTGCATTATCACCTGTGATATCTCCACAATCTATTCCGAAGATATCTGTATTGGGATAAGCTGCCAGCTGCTCCAGATAGTCATTCTGGAAAGTATGGTAAGTATCCAGATTTTCGGAAGAAATGGCTTGGACATCTGCTTGTGCAAAAAAGACATGATTCAAGTCATCATGTGGATTCTTTTTAAGGTGAAAATCGTATTCCTTATCCGATGAACGGTCTATCGGTTCATAGAATAAGGGAATCGTATTTTCTTTGATTTCTGTCAGATATCCTGCTGGTGTAGATATAAATACAAATTGACTTTCATTATCAATGTCGAGGCTATAGTTGCCTTGTTCATCCGTTTGGACGCAGTTCTTTCCATCGGAAACGACTACTCCATGAATACCTTTATTTTCGCAGTCTACCTTTCCTTTTATTTGATACGGGTTCTGCGTCATTCCGGTAGTCCATCCAAGAACCGATAGTAATATGCATAAGATTTGTTTCATCAGGAAGTTCTTTTTAAAAATTATGTTTCTGTCCGGTCCAGAACCGTTCGATTTCTTCGAGTGTCTTTCCGGCTGTTTCTGGCATCAATCTCCATACAATCAGCATATAAGGAATACACATGAATGCAAACAGAAAGAATGTTCCTCCAGGAGTGAGGGTTTCCAGCATCCACGGGGTAAGCTGTCCTATCAGATAGGTTCCCACCCATAAGGATAGTCCGGCAACCGACATGGCAAGTCCTCGTATCTTGGTAGGATACATTTCGGAAAGCAGTACGAAGATAACTGCACTGATGGAACCGGCGCAAAAGAAAATATAGGCTAGAAAGAAGAATAACAAGTAGGCATTCGACAGCCCTATTTTATCTCCGGCCAGGAAATAAATACCAATCGCAACAAGAGATATAATCATACCCGAAACCCCATAGTAAATAAGTTTCTTACGCCCGATTTTATCTATAATCAGCAGAGCTAAAATACCTGTCAGCATGTTGACGGCACCAATCAGAATCTGATAGAATAAGGAATCTCCTCCGGACAATCCTGCATCTTCAAAAATAGAGGGCCCGTAA
>FR887785.1:3597-20645 GCA_000432735.1 Bacteroides sp. CAG:443 | reverse complement strand
GCAGCGTCATGACGGTACCGATTGCAGCGCTACAATGGTACCGATTACAGTGCTACGCATGGTACCGATTCAGCGCTATCGTCAGCTATTATTTCCGATTCCGTAAAAATTGATGTCGGAACAGTAGTAATGCAAGGGGTTATCATACAGGCTTGTACCCAGATAGGCAAGCATTGTATTGTCAATACCGGGGCATCCATTGATCATGAATGTGTAATTGGTGATTTCGTACATATCTCTCCGAAGGTGACATTATGTGGAAATATACATGTGGGAGAAGGTACCTGGATAGGAGCCGGTACAGTGGTTATTCCTGGAGTGAAAATTGGAAGGTGGAGTATCATTGGAGCAGGTTCGGTAGTTGATAAGGATATTCCTGATGGAGTACTTGCTTTAGGTAATCGGTGTAGAATCATAAAATCATTAGAATGAGAAAAAAAGTATTGCGAATAACAACGGTTCCTGTTTCATTCAAGCTGCTGAAAGGGCAATTAAACATGTTGAACAGGCTGTATGAGGTGGTAGCAGTTTCATCTCCAGGCAAGGAACTGGAAGAAATTGGGGAAAGCGAAGGAGTAAGAACAGAAGCGGTTTCCATGGAGAGACGCATTGCCTTGGTACAAGATCTTAAATCTCTTTTTGCCTTGATTCGGCTTATACGGAAAGAAAAACCTTGGATGGTGCATACTATGACCCCTAAGGCGGGGTTATTGGGAATGCTGGCAGCGTGGATATGTAAAGTACCGGTCAGGATGCATACGTTTACGGGATTGGTGTTTCCTACTGCTACAGGTGTAAAAAAGCATTTGTTGATGTTGACGGACCGGATAACTTGTGCGTGTGCCACTTTTATAAATCCAGAAGGCAAGGGAGTGAGAAATGATTTGATCAGATTTGGAATAACTCATAAGGAGTTGCACATCATTGGAAATGGAAATGTGAATGGAATAGATGTGAGTTATTTCAACCGGACGGATGAAATATTACGCCAAGCTGAATCTATTCGGAGAAAAGGTTGCTTTACGTTTTGTTTTGTTGGAAGGATAGTTGGCGATAAGGGAATTAATGAATTGGTAAGGGCCTTTGTAAAACTTGCCGATGAATTTCCTGCATGTAGGCTGATGCTTGTCGGAGATTTTGAGGAAAAACTTGACCCTGTTCAGCCTGCGACGCGGCAGATTATATCTACTTATAGACAAATTATGTTTATGGGTTGGCAGGATGACGTTCGTCCGTTTCTTGCAGCCTCAGATGTTTTTGTCTTGCCTAGTTATAGGGAAGGATTTCCCAATGTAGTGCTTCAGGCCGGGGCCATGGGGTTGCCGTGTATTGTAACGGATATTAATGGAAGTAATGAGATTATTCATGATGGAGTAAACGGTCTGGTTGTGCCGCCACGGGATGAAGAAAAGCTGTATGATGCAATGAGGTTTATGCTGGTTAATGAGACTGTCAGACAAAAGTTGGCAGCTCAGTCGAGAGCTCTTGTTGTAGATCGATATGAGAGACACCTTTTCTGGTATGAACTGGGAAAGACGTATAGTCAATTATAAATTAGCTGTCTTTTATGAATATTGTTGACCTGAACCTGATAATTATTAGATAAAAGATAATGATTGTTAGAGTGCAGATAGTTGATAATTAGGATATAACTGATCTGTTCGTTCTTTGACATTATGGTGGAGGGTAAAAGTAGTGAATTAAAGGGAATAGGTGATCTTTCCAACAAGGAAAAGATTGCATTGCAGCGTCGGTATGTTTTGCATTGTAAATATGAGGAGGCGGTAGAAATGTATGCTGATTCTAAACTTCCTTTATGTAAGATAGCTGTCAAGTGTAATGTTTCGCTCGGAGGACTGGGAAGTTATTTGCGGCGTTATTGGCGTGAATTGATCTTGCGTAGGCGAGGTATCTCCTACGAGGGGAAAAATCCGAAGGATATAAAAATTGTATCTTCCGGACAGCCCAGTATTGTATCTAAAGCCAAATATACGGAAGCTGTGGAAGCTTGTAAATCGCTGGACTATATTGATTTAAATGTCTCTCAGGTAGCTCGTAAATTTAATGTGAATGGTACTGCATTGGCTAATTATATGCGGCTACACTATGAAGAGATTCCGATTTGGCGTGAAAATGTGCGTAGGATGTTGGGTATTGGTGATAATGTACATCGGGGAGTGCGTCCGGAGTGTGAGGAACAATATGCATTGGCTGTGGAGATGTATAAGTCGACAGATAAGACTATTCCGGAAATAGCAGAAATATGTCAGGTTTCTATAGGTGGTCTGAGCCAGCATATGAGGTTTTATCACAAAGAAGTGATTCGGAAGAGGAAAGCAGAGAGAAAAGCTGCTAAAAAGAACAGAATTATAGGGAAAATATGTGGTAACGGTCAGATACATTGTCCACAGCAGAAAACTGTAGAAAAGTACCAGGAGGCACTGGAACTTTATAAGAATTCTAATTTAATTATCAAAGAAATAGTTCGTAAGACTGGTGTTCCACTGGAAGGATTTCGAAATTATCTACGTGTCTGGCATCGGGATTTGATGTTGGAGCGTAGAGGAGGGGAGAAAGTGGATTGTAAAGAAGAATATATTGATCTTACCAAAACAAAATGTTATTTAAAATCGACTGCGGCAAAATATGAGGCTGCTATTGGTAGTATGAAAAATAATCTTCGACCTGTTACCCAGGTAGCAGCAGAATATGGTTTGAATGCAGACACGTTTAGAAGCTATTTATGGGAGCATGAGCCAGATTTAGTAGCACAATGTGGAATGGTAAAAAATGAAAATGGCAAATATATCTCCAGACAGGCTATGGAAAAATATGCAGAAGCTGTCAGATTGTATGAAACCACGACTGAAAATTTGAAATCAATAGCTAAGCGTTTGGGTATTGTTTATAATAGTTTAAGTGGGTATATACGTCGCAATTGTCCCGATGCCAAGCAAAAACATGAGGAGCTGGTCCGCAAGGAAATGAAATAAATTTGTGAAGTAATTAGGCAAATGTCACCTATGTGACAAATTTTATCTGAATACTGAGATATCTTTGCATCCGTAATCAAAATAACATGGAAAATGAAAACAAGAGACTGGAAACATACAAGTGTAGGAAATATTGTTGCTGAAGATTTTGCAGCGGCTAAAGTGTTCAAAAAATATGGTATCGATTTTTGCTGTCACGGGGAAGTGGCGCTGGATGCGGCATGTGCTGCTCAGGGACTGGAACTGGAAGAAGTGATGCTGGCTTTGGAGCGTCAGGAAACCGATGGCGGAGGCCGTATTCCTTTTGCCTCATGGCCTCTTGACCTGCTGATGGATTATATATTGAAAATACATCATCGCGGAATTCGTTCACGGGGACCGGAACTGATGGAGTTGTTGGAGAAAGTAGAGCGGGTACATGGTGAAGTACATCCCGAATTGCATGAATTGAGAGCTCTGGTCAGTGAATCGCTTCAAGATTTGGAAATGCACTTGCAGAAAGAGGAAAACGTATTGTTCCCTTATTTGTACGATTTGTATGCGGCATTCGAACAAGGACAGCGTATGGAGCCTATGCATTGCGGTACAATTGCCAATCCGATTCGCGTGATGAAGATGGAACATGAAGGAGAAGGGAACCGCTATTTGCACATCATTGAGCTGACAGATCATTTCTCGGTTCCACAGGACGGTTGTGCCAGCTATCGTCTGATGATGCAGGAGCTGGAAGCGTTTGTGGATGCCTTGTTTGAACACATTCACTTGGAGAACAACCTGCTGTTCCCTCGTTTTGAAGAGATAGAACGTAAGATTGTGTATTGATGACATACTGAGGACTGCTTGGAGTGTAATCTGAGCAGTTTTTTTATTTTGGGATTTGTCATTACGCTTCCTGGTAATGCTCTTTACGGTAGAAATAAAAAGCGGGCTATTTATTTCAAATATGCCGTGAATGTACTACTTTTGCAGGCAATGAGCTTCCTTATGATAGCTTCAGATTTGCATAAAAAATAGAATATCCCATGAAGAAAATATTGTTTGTCATCGGAGTGTTGCTTTGCTGTACGGGCATAAAGGCGCAAGATATGAAATCGCTGTTTGTCGCTCTTCCCGATTCTCTTTCGCCCTTGTTGACGAAGGTGAATAGAGCCGATTTTGGAGATTTTCTGGCAAGTAACATGAAGGCAGAAGTGAAAAACCGTTTAGGAAATACATCGGAAATGCTGAAACTGACGGATGACTACTTGGAGTTGAGGCTAAGTGAGGTCAGTACGGTAGAAATGAAATTGCTTCCGTTAAATGATTCAGTAAAAGTGATATGTGTGGTACATACTTTTAAAGGACCGGCAAGCGACAGCCGTATTTCTTTTTATGACACATCGTGGAAACAACTTTCTGCTGATAAATTTCTGACTTTGCCCGTAGAGAATGCCTTTTATAAGACTCCTGCTTCGGAAGCACAGGCTGATTCCTTGCAGAATCTGCGTGTAAGGGCCGATATGTTTCTGCTCAAGGCCAATTTGTCGGAAACGGATACCACTCTCTCATTTACGTATACTACCCCCGATTATCTGGATAAGGAAACGGCGGAAGAAATAAAGCCATACCTTGTAGCAGAGCCCTTGAAGTATATCTGGCGGGAAGGGCGCTTCGTATGTCTTTGATTCATGTTCGGCTTTCTGAAAAGTTTATCATACTAGCAGCAATATAAAGTTGTAAATTATTGTATATTGTTCCTGAGCTTTATATGTTTAATAACATGTATTTGAAAAGAGCGTATGCTTCTGGTATGAAAATACATAAAAAATAGTTAACTGTACTCTGTTTTTTGCTGAGAAAATGCTATATTTGAAACGATTTTTTGAAACCTTAATGTCTGAAAAAGACATATTTCATGTAGAATTGTTTTGAACCGGCAGTTGTACCAGTGCAAGAAGCGGATAGAGAGTTAGGAGAGCACTTGCAGGTACAGGCTGAAAAATAGTATAGATATAATGATTTTAAAATGTATTAGAACAGTTGCAGTAGCAGCCTTGGCTTTAGTCAGTGTAAATGTAGCAGGACAAGATTTGTTGGCTCGCCAGGCTCCTATCGACAGAAAACTGAAAGCAGTAGATTCTTTGGCGTTGATTCGCCAGATTAAAGCAGAACAAGCAGTTTATCCTGCTTATAGTCTTTACCCCAACTGGAATAACGAGCGTGTTCACGCTTACGGCAATACCGTACAGGTTCCTGACAGTTTCCGTATTGACCTGACGGGCTTCTGTATGCCGACAACCCATACTATTATTACTTCTAAGTGCGGTCCGCGTTGGCGTCGTATGCACAACGGACTTGATATTAAGGTATATATCGGCGATACGATTCGTGCCGCTTTCGACGGAAAGGTACGTATGGTGAAGTATGAACGCCGTGGCTATGGTAAATACGTTGTAATACGTCACGATAACGGACTGGAAACCATTTATGGTCACCTCTCAAAACAGATTGTCAAAGAGAATGAATATGTAAAGGCCGGCGACCCGATTGGATTGGGAGGTAATACCGGACGTTCTACTGGTTCACATCTACACTTCGAAACCCGTTTCCTGGGTGAAGTTATCAACCCTGAATTCATGTTCGATTTCCCTAAACAAGATATCGTTTCGGATAGTTACTTGTTTGTTCGTGGTGCTAACCGTTATTCTTATCAGCGTACACGTGCTCTGGCTGCTGTAAAGAGTGGCAAATCGGGTGCTGATGAGGCTGAGAAATCTGCTATCCGTTACCATAAGATACGCAAGGGTGATACATTGGGACGTATCTCTCGTTTGTATCATGTTTCTATCGACCGCTTGTGTCAGATAAACGGTATCAAGCGTACTACTACACTGCGTATCGGTCAGGTATTGAGATGTTCTTAATATAGAAAAATATTTGCTTGGATAAATCTTATTGACTTCCGGGATAAAGCGTCATATTGAACTCCGTTGGTGAGTGGAATATGACGCTTTTTTTATGTGTTTTCACACCTTTATGAGGTGTGGAGTAGTAGATAAAGAAATAGCCATATCAAGCTTGCAACGAGCGTGATATGGCTATTTGAATGGACGAGAGTATCGTTTTATTTGCTCAGAACATTGTTCAGACGATTCAGGAATTCATCGGCTTCAGCCATGCTCAGGCAGAGCGGAGGAAGCAGACGAATGACATTGGTACCACTTACGCCTGTAAATACCTTTTGTTCGAACAGTAAACGTTTACGCAGTTCTTTGATTGGTTCGGCAAATTCCATTCCGATCATCAGTCCCAGTCCGCGTACTTCTTTGATTTGCGGGAATTTCTTCAGTTCTTCTATCAGGTGACTACCTACAAGCGCCGCGTTTTCTACCAGGTTTTCTTCTTTCATTACATCGAGGACGGCAATTGCAGCTGCACAGGCAAGATGGTTACCTCCGAATGTAGTGCCCAGCTGCCCGTATACCGGAGTAAATTTAGGGCTGATCAGCACGCCTGCCATCGGGAAACCGTTGCCGATGCCTTTGGCTACAGTAATGAGATCGGGACGTATGCCGGCATACTGGTGTGCGAAGAACTTTCCGCTTCGTCCGTATCCCGACTGGATTTCATCGAGTACCAGTACGGTATTGTTTTCGTCGCAAGCCTGACGTAATGCCTGCAAGAACTCACTGGTAGGCAACTGGATGCCGCCTACTCCCTGAATACCTTCAATGATGACCGCACATACATCGCCTTTGGCAAGTTCAGCTTTCATGGCTTCTGTATCATTGAGTGGAAGGTAAGTTACGTGTCCGTTGTCGTTGATAGGAGCGATAATTTTCGGGTTGTTTGTTACCTCTACAGCCAGTGATGTACGTCCATGGAAAGCTTTGGCAAAAGAAATGACACGGGTGCGTCCATTATAAAATGAAGCCAGTTTCAGGGCATTCTCATTGGCTTCAGCACCTGAGTTGATGAGGAAGAGCTGGTAATCGTCGTATCCGCACATTGCACCCAGACGGTCGGCAACTTCCTGCTGTAATTTATTGATGACTGAGTTCGAATAGAATCCCAGTTTGGCTACTTGCTTGCTGATTGCATCTACGTAATGCGGGTGAGCATGTCCGATAGAGATGACGGCATGTCCTCCGTAAAGGTCGAGGTATTCCTGACCCTTATCGTCCCATACGTGGCAACCTTTTCCTTGTACGATGTTTACGTCGAACAAGGGATATACGTCGAATAGTTTCATGGTTTGTAAAAAGAGTTTAGATGATTTAGAAGGCACTAGGCTTCAACATCAGCCCTGTGGTTTCTTCCAAATTAAACATCAGGTTCATGTTATGTACTGCCTGTCCGCTTGCACCTTTCAGCAGGTTGTCGATACAGGAAATGATGAGCAGTTTGTCACCGTGCTTTTCCAGATGGATAAGACACTTGTTGGTATTGACCACTTGCTTCAGGTCGATATTCTTTTCTACAATGTGTGTGAAGGAATCTTCTGCATAATACTCTTTGTATATCTTTACGATTTCCTCCAGTTCCACTTTTGTTTTTACCACAATGGTAGCAAAAATGCCTCGTGCGAAGTCGCCACGGTACGGAATGAAATCAATCTCCGAGTTGAAGCTGTTCTGAAGCTGTTTGAGGGATTGCTTGATTTCCGGAACATGCTGATGCGCAAACGGTTTGTAGACACTCATGTTATTGTTGCGCCAGCTAAAATGTGTGGTAGCTCCCGGTTTGACTCCGGCACCCGTACTTCCGGTGATGGCATTTACCATGACATCATCGTTCAGCATCAGATGTTTTGCCAGCGGCAGCAGACCCAGTTGGATACAGGTGGCGAAACATCCCGGATTGGCAACATGCTTGCTCTGGCAGATAGTCCGGCGGTTCAGCTCAGGAAGTCCGTATACGAAATCGTGGCTTTCGTCCTTGATGCGATAATCCATCGAGAGGTCGATGATTTTCACATTCTCAGGGATGGTATGGCTTTCCATGAATTTCTTGGTGTCACCGTGTGCTGTACAGAAGAATATCACGTCTACCGTATCGAGTGGCAGTTCGTCGGTAAATACCAGATCTGTTTCTCCATACAATCCTTCGTGCACGTCGGTAATCTTATTGCCGGCGTTGCTGGAACTGTTTATGAATTTTATTTCTACATCAGGGTGGTTGATGAGCAGGCGAATCAGTTCGCCTGCCGTATATCCAGCCCCTCCTATAATTCCTACTTTAATCATGAAAATAATGGTTGTTTTCTTGTGGAATAATAATCCACATTAATATATAAATAGGTATACCTGCAAATGCAGTAAAAAAAGTCAGTATCACGTACACGATGCGGATGATAGATACATCAAGACCGAAGAAGTTTGCCAATCCGGCGCATACTCCGCTTATCATTCTTCCCGTGCGTGGACGTCTGAGCTTTTGGTTACTAGGCATAATCAGATATTCTCCTCGTCTTTATGGTTTGCATAATAAGCGCGCAGCGGAGTAGAGAGTACCTTGATGAAGCCTTTGGCATCTTCTGCAGTCCATCCTTTCTGCATTTCTCCGTATTCGCCGAACTTATTCTTTACCAGGTCGTCTTTTGAATCGACACCTACGGTAGAGAAGCAATACGGGCGAAGTTCGAGGATAGCCGTACCGTTTACGTTGCGCTGTGATTCCTGAAGCATGGCTTCGATATCACGCATTACCGGTTCTAGGTACTGGCTTTCGTGAAGGAACATACCGTACCAGTTGGCTACCTGGTCCTTCCAGTACTGCTGCCATTTGCTCAACGTATATTTTTCGAGGAATCTGTGTGCACCGATAATCAGCATAGGAGCCGCAGCTTCGAAGCCTACACGTCCCTTGATACCGATGATGGTATCACCTACGTGCATATCACGTCCGATACCGTATGCCGCACCAATTTCTTCCACTTTCTGGATGGCCTTAATCTTGTCGTCGAACACTTCGCCGTTTACCGCATACAGTTCTCCCTTCTTGAATTCCAGCTTGAGTTGTTCGCTGCCAGTCTTGGTAACCTGTTTCAGGTAAGCACTTTCCGGCAATCCCTGCGTAGAATCCAGAATTTCACCTCCGCAGATAGATGTTCCCCATATACCTACATTATATGAATATTTCAGTTTGGTAAAGTCAGCCTCAAAACCATGTTCTTTCAGGTAATTGATTTCATAGTCACGGCTCAGCGCCATATCACGGGTAAGTGTGATGATTTCAACTCCCGGAGCCATAACCAGGAAAGTCATATCGAAGCGAACCTGGTCGTTTCCTGCACCTGTTGAACCATGAGCGATGGCATGAGCTCCGATTTCATTGGCGTAACGTGCGATGGCAAGTGCCTGGAAGATACGTTCCGAGCTTACAGAAATAGGATAAGTACCGTTACGTAATACGTTTCCGAAAATCATGTATTTCAAACTCTTGGCATAATATTCCTGAGTAACGTCGAGTGTAACATATTTCACGGCTCCCAGCTTGTAGGCATTTTCTTCGTTCTTTTTCAGTTGTTCAGGGCTGAATCCACCTGTATTGGCGCAAGCCGCATAAACTTCATAACCTTTTTCCTTTGCCAGATACATGACTGTGAATGATGTGTCCAGTCCGCCGCTGAACGCAACGACTACTTTTTTCTTTTCTTCCATAAGGCATTTATTTAGTGAAAAAAGATGGCTGAAAATGAGGCATCTTTTTCTGTATTAATATTCTTGTTGATTGAGTGTTGTGTTAAAAGTTTGTTATTTTGTCGTCTGTGTGCAATGCCGGATCGTATAGCATGGCTGTACAGATACAGAACTTACGTTTTTTGGCAACCAGAATTTCGTGGTTGATGCAGCCTTCACATCCTTTCCAGAACGCTTCATCGTCGGTCAGTTCATTGAAAGTGACAGGTACATATCCCAGTTCCGTATTCATTTTCATAACGGCAGCTCCCGAAGTCAGACTGAAAATCTTGGCTTTCGGCCAGCGCAGACGTGCCAGCGTGAACGAAGCATGCTTGATACGTTTGGCAAGTCCGCATCCGCGGTATTTAGGATGTACGATAAGTCCCGAAGTGGCTACATATTGTTTGTTCCCCCATGATTCGATGTAAGTGAATCCTGCAAATTCGTTGCCGCACAAAGCGATGATGGCCTTACCTTCCTTCATCTTTGTTGCTACATATTCGTGTGTACGTTCTGCGATACCTGTTCCACGCACTTTGGCAGCTTCACGGATTGTATCTAGTATTGTGTCAACGTATACCTCGTGTGAGGCGTCGGCTACCATAACATCAATTTGTTTAGTATCCATTTTCTTTCTGTATCTTATTTTATTAGGTTTATATTCGGTATTACATGTGCCAGTGCTTGTTTTACGCTGGTGCGGGTACAGCCTTCGCGGACGATAAGCATAATCGTATCATCGCCTGCAATCGTTCCGATGATTTCGTGGAAATGGTTGTTGTCGATGTCGTACGCCAGGCTGCTAGCATATCCCGGCCGTGTCTTGATGACTGCAATGTTTTCGGAGAATTCAATAGACAGAAACCCCGGTTGGCGGAGCATCTCAGAGGCTGTATGTGGCTCGGTCATGCGTTTGTACATGGTATTGTTGGGCAATACATATACATAATTTCCGTTCATGCTGGCAGCTTTTGCCACTTTCAGTTGTTTTAAGTCGCGTGAAAGAGTTGCTTGTGTCAGTTGAAAACCTTCCTTTGACAGTTCCTGAAGAAGTTCTTCCTGGCTTCCTATCTCCTTGCTTGAGATAATCATCTTAATGGAATCAAGTCGGCTGTTTTTACTTTTCATTGTGTATAATTATTCTTTAATAGGCTGCAAATATACAGATAATATTGAAATAATATACAGAATAACCTGCTTTTTTCTTGTTTTATTCTTAATTTATGCAAATTTCGTGAATAAATAGTCATCGTTATGCAGTCTGAACCTCTTTTTGTATCTTTGCAGGTGTGTAAAATAATGAATCATTTACAGTTATGAATATAAATTTGTTGTCTGAAGAGAAAGATCCGATGGGGGCGGCTATTTACGATTTCCTCAAACATGGCAAGGCTGGGCGCCTGAGAGTTTTTTCTTCGCAGTTCGATGAAGACGAGATTCTCGTAACGGAATTGTTTCGTGCATACAAGGATATGCCCCGTCAGGAACAGGTTGCTTTGCAGTTGGCAAAGGGCCGGATTCTGGATGTGGGTGCGGGAAGTGGCTGCCATTCGCTGGCTCTCAAGGAAATAGGTAAGGAAAGTCTGGCCATCGATATATCGCCGCTGTCGGTCAAGGCCATGCAGGAACGGGGTGTGAAGGCTTTGCAGGCCAACGTTTTCGATGAACACTTTACTGGACAGTTTGATACCATTCTGATGCTGATGAACGGTTCGGGCATTATCGGTAAGCTGAAGAACATGCCCGATTTCTGTCTGAGGATGAAGCAGCTGCTTGCTCCCGGAGGGTGCATATTGCTTGACTCCAGCGATTTGCGTTACCTGTATGAAGACGAGGATGGCAGTTATGTGCTCGATCTGGCTGCGGATTATTACGGAGAAGTCGATTTCCAGATGCAGTACAAACAGATAAAAGGAGATTCGTTCGACTGGCTGTATGTCGATTTCGACACACTTTCCGCCTATGTTTCGCAATACGGATTTCATGCCGAAATCGTAGCGGAAGGCGACCACTACGATTATCTGGCAAAGCTGTGGCTGGATTGATGTTATAAGATATTGAAATGCTTCAAGGCATTCATGATGCCGTCTTCATCGACCGAGGTCGTTACGTAACGGGCGGCAGCTTGTACTTCCGGAGAAGCATTTCCCATGGCTACTCCCAGTCCTACATGGCTCAGCATGGGAATATCGTTCCCTCCGTCGCCGAAAGCCATTGTATCCTTCAGGTCGATGCCGTAGTGAGCCAGTACCTGATCGATGCCCTTACTCTTGCTGTTGCCGCGTGCAATGATATCGGCAAAGAGCGGATACCAGCGCATCGGTTCGCAGTGAGTCAGAACCTTGCGGAACACCTCCAGCTCATCGTCTTCCTTAAAGTAACCCATGATCTGCAAGATTTCCTTGCCGCGTGCCTCTTCGATGGGACGTACGGGAGGTATTTCGATCTCGATGAGCTGGGCTACTTCTTTTACCGCCTCGTTTACGCCGGTTATGAACCATTCATTGTCGTGCACAAAAACGAAAGGCGTTTCCGGATGCTGGTGGTGATAGCCGATGAGGCGTTCGATGTCGTCTTCCGGAATGTTTCCCTTATAGATGTCCTGCTGGGCAGAGGTGAAACAGTGTGCGCCGTTCAGGGTGATGAACCCGTCAAACGGCAGGTGTCCTACCGCTTCCATCATTAATACCTTGGGGCGACCTGTGGCGATAAATACCTTGATGCCTTTTTCGCGCAGCAGTTTCAGCGCGTTTTGTGTAGACTGAGGAATGGTATGTGTCTGGAAGGAAACCAGTGTTCCGTCGATGTCGAAGAAGATAGCTTTGACCATATATAATAAGGTGTTGAATTTTGTCAGGCAAAGGTACAGATTTTCCCATAAATGTGGATTGATGTGTATCAATAAGTAACAATTTTATATTTTATTCATGCTGTTCGCTTGCTTTACGAAGTAAAAAGTTATATTTGCCATACGAAAAAAATGAACAGTTATTATGGCATTTCAGTTTACAAAGATAGCGGTAAAGGTAGGAAGCAATGTACTTACCCGTCGTGACGGGACGTTGGACGTAACTCGTGTGTCGGCCTTGGTCGACCAGATAGCCGAGCTGCACAAGGCAGGAGTGGAGGTGATATTGATTTCTTCGGGAGCGGTCGCTTCGGGACGCAGCGAGATCAAGGTGTCGCGGAAACTCGACAGCGTGGCACAGCGTCAGTTGTATTCGGCTGTGGGACAGGCAAAGTTGATTAACCGGTACTATGAATTGTTTCGCGAACACGGCATTGCCGTAGGGCAGGTGCTGACAACCAAGGAAAGTTTTGCTACCCGCCGTCATTACCTGAACCAGCGTAACTGTATGCGGGTGATGCTGGAAACCGGAGTCATCCCTATCGTAAACGAAAACGATACCATATCCGTCACCGAACTGATGTTTACCGACAATGACGAACTGTCGGGTATGATTGCTTCGATGCTCGATGTTCAGGCTCTGATTATCCTGAGTAACATCGACGGCATTTACAACGGTTCGCCTTCTCAGCCGGGTACGTCGGTGATACGTGAGGTGGAACACGGAAAAGATTTGTCCGACTATATCCAGACCGAGAAGTCCGGTTTCGGCAGAGGAGGCATGCTTACCAAGACTACCATTGCCCGGAAGGTGGCCGACGAAGGTATTACCGTCATCATAGCCAACGGAAAAAAGGAAAACATCCTGCTCGATTTGTTGCAGCATCCTGCTGAGACAGTCTGTACCCGTTTCGTTCCTTCTTCCGAAGTCGTGTCGAGTGTAAAGAAATGGATTGCCCACAGCGAAGGGTTTGCCAAAGGCGAACTGCACCTGAACGACCTGGCAGTAAAGGCTGTAAAAGGAAAGAAAGCCGTCAGTATCCTTCCGGTAGGAGTTACTGCCATCGAAGGAGAGTTTGAAAAAGACGACATTGTAAAAATCATGGATGCACGGGGACGCCAGATAGGAGTAGGACGCATCGGAGTCGATTCCGTCGAAGCACGGGAGATGCTGGGCATGCACGGTCAGCGTCCGCTGGTGCATTACGATTACTTGTACCTTGATTAATCTGAAATCATTATCTTAAAAGACATATTAATATGGATGAACAAATTAGGCAGATAGCCGAACGCTTGAAAGGTTTGCGCGACGCTTTAGATTTGAGTATGGAGAAAGTGGCTGCCGACTGTAACTTTACGGTGGAGGAATATCAGGCCCTTGAGTCGGGTGAATGTGACTTCTCTGTAAGCGTGTTGCAGCGGATAGCTCGTGAATACGGCATTACGCTGGATGAACTGATGTTTGGTGAAGAACCCAAAATGAAATCTTATTTTCTTACTCGCCGGGGAACGGGTGTTTCCGTAGAGCGAACCAAGGCATATAAGTACCAGTCGCTTGCTTCTGGTTTCAAGGGGCGCAAGGCCGATCCGTTTATTGTTACGGTAGAGCCGAAGCCGGAGGGTACGCCGGTATATTTCAATACACACGGAGGACAAGAGTTCAACCTGGTAATTGAAGGACGCATACTGCTGAACATCAACGGAAAAGAACTGATTCTGAATCCGGGTGACAGCCTTTATTTCGATTCAAGCAAGCCGCACGGCATGCTGGCACTGGACGGGAAGACCGTGAAATTTCTGGCGGTCGTCATACCATGAACAATACAAATAAACGAGTAAAAACAATCGATAAAATATATGTTAGAACGATTTTTAGATCAAACAAGTTTTACCTCTCAGGAGGATTTTATAAAGCACTTCAAGATAAAGGTTCCCGAGAACTTTAATTTTGCCTACGACGTAGTGGACGCCTGGGCAGCCGAACGTCCGGAAAAGAATGCATTGCTCTGGACAAACGATAAAGGAGATCATATTCAGTTTACGTATGCCGACCTGAAAAAGTATACCGACATGACGGCTTCTTATTTTCAGAGCCTCGGCATCGGACATGGCGATAAGGTGATGCTGATTCTGAAACGCCGCTATGAATTTTGGTTTTCTATTTTGGCATTGCATAAAATCGGTGCGATAGTCATTCCGGCTACGCATCTGCTCACGAAGAAAGATATCGTTTATCGCTGTCAGGCTGCTACCATCAAGATGATTGTGGCTGCGGGTGAGGAAGTCATCACCAAGCATATACTCGATGCCATGCCCGAATCTCCGAGTGTGGAGAAGCTCGTCAGCGTAGGACC
The DNA here is from genome assembly GCA_000432735.1 of Bacteroides sp. CAG:443. Taxonomy (GTDB): domain Bacteria; phylum Bacteroidota; class Bacteroidia; order Bacteroidales; family Bacteroidaceae; genus Phocaeicola. Next base: position 5,788 of record FR887785.1, on the reverse strand, counting down.
GGAGTATCCGGAAGGTTTCGAGGACTTCCATAAGGGCATTGAAAACGCTGCTCCTTTTGTGCGTCCGGAACATGTGAATACCAACGACGATATTATGCTGATGTATTTCACTTCGGGAACGACAGGTGAACCTAAGATGGTGGCACACGATTTTACCTATCCGCTGGGACATATTGCCACCGGATGCTTCTGGCATAACCTGCACGAAGACAGTCTTCACCTGACCATTGCCGATACGGGCTGGGGAAAAGCCGTGTGGGGAAAATTGTACGGTCAGATGATTGCCGGTGCCAATGTTTTTGTATACGACCATGAGAAGTTTACCCCTGCCGATATTTTGCAGAAAATTCACGAATATCGTATCACTTCACTGTGTGCGCCTCCTACCATCTACCGTTTCCTGATTCGTGAGGACTTGAGCAAGTTCGACCTGTCGTCTTTGGAATATTGTACGACGGCCGGAGAAGCTTTGAACTATTCGGTTTACGAAACCTTCAAGAAAATTACGGGTATCCGGCTCATGGAAGGGTTCGGACAGACGGAAACGGCACTTACGCTTGCTACTTTCCCGTGGATGGATCCGAAACCGGGTAGCATGGGAGTACCTAATCCGCAGTACGACATCGACCTGCTGACACCCGACGGCCGTTCGGCCGAGGACGGTGAACAGGGACAGATCGTTGTCCGCACTGATAAGGGAAAGCCGCTGGGACTGTTTAAGGAGTATTATCGCGATCCGGAACTGACGCATGAGGCATGGCACAACGGCATTTACTATACAGGTGATGTGGCATGGCGCGACGAGGACGGATACTACTGGTTCGTAGGTCGTGCCGATGACGTGATCAAGAGCTCGGGATACCGTATCGGCCCGTTCGAAGTAGAAAGTGCCCTGATGACCCATCCGGCAGTGGTTGAGTGCGCCATCACCGGTGTGCCCGATGAGATACGTGGTCAGGTGGTAAAAGCTACTATCGTATTGTCGAAAGAATACAAGCCGAAAGCTGGTCCAGAACTGGTGAAGGAATTGCAGGATCATGTAAAGCGTGTTACGGCTCCTTACAAGTATCCGCGTGTCATCGAGTTTGTGGATGAGCTTCCCAAAACGATTAGTGGAAAGATTCGCCGTGTAGAAATACGTGAAAAAGATACAGCCAAGTAAGATTTTCTAGAAGGTTCCTGCTGATATTGCTGAGGCATTGCCGGGAAGGTGTGATACATCTCGTGGCAATGCCTTTCTTTTTTGTACAAAAAAGAAATTTTTTTGTACAAATTTTCGGAAAATCTCTCGATGTTTTTTTGCCGTTCTCAGGAGGTGTAGAGTCAAAGTCCGGAAGAAATTACGGAATGGATGCGCCTTGCAGGCAAGACTGTGCCGGAGCGATAAAAGGCGGAGGTGAATAAAAGGTAGAAAAGAGGTGCAGTCTGTTGCGGGCGGCAGAATATTCTGAGCGGATGCTCGAAAGGAAGGGGAGAGGGGACAAAATAAAATCGGGCGTTTCCCACGTGAAAGAAACGCCCGATTTTATATTTCTGCAAGTAATGATTACTTCTTGATACGGTTGTAACGGCTCATGAACTTATCAACACGTCCTGCAGTGTCTACCAATTTAGACTTACCTGTGTAGAACGGGTGAGAGCTGCTAGAAATTTCCAACTTAACACAAGGATAAGTTTCGCCTTCGAATTCTACTGTGTCTTTAGTTGCACAAGTTGAACGTGACAAGAACATGTCACCGTTTGACATGTCTTTAAATACTACCGGACGGTAGTTTTCAGGATGAATGCCTTTTTTCATTTCAGTATATACTTTTATTGTTATTATTTGCTATAGTGGTAACACTGCAAAATAAGTGTGTAATGGTCTGTTTCGGGTTGCAAAGATACTGCTTTTCTTTGAAATAGAAAATGATTTGTGCAATTTTTTATATAAAGTCTTGCCGGATGCGGCAAAAGAACAGGACTTCGGACAAGGATAAACCGACATTTGTATATTATAAGGTGTAAAAAGTTGATTTATCCGGCAAATGAAGTCGTAGGAGGAGCCTTGTTTCAGGTGATAAAATGTGTGGAACAAGGTGCTTATAATTGTAATATACACTTTACATACTAAGGTCCTTCCAGGTAAAACAGAAATGATTTATGTCAAAATGTGTATAGATAAAAAACTTTTTTATCGGTGGAGGGAAAG
>FR887785.1:0-3563 GCA_000432735.1 Bacteroides sp. CAG:443 | reverse complement strand
TGGAGGGAAAGAGTTGTGACATTTCTTCTTAAATTTGCATACGGAATTTAATCACTAACAATTATAAATTTTACAACAATGGTTAATTACAAAGAATTAGGCCTGGTAAACACTAGAGATATGTTTGCTAGAGCAATCAAAGGTGGATACGCTATCCCTGCATTCAACTTCAATAATATGGAACAGTTGCAGGCTATCGTCAAAGCAGCTGTAGAAACAAAATCTCCGGTTATTCTTCAGGTATCTAAAGGTGCTCGTAACTATGCAAACCAGACTTTGCTGCGTTACATGGCAGAAGGTGCTGTAGAATATGCTAAGGAATTGGGCTGCGCTCATCCTGAAATCGTATTGCACCTCGACCACGGAGATTCTTTCGAACTCTGCAAATCTTGCATCGACATGGGATTCTCTTCAGTTATGATCGATGGTTCTCATCTGCCTTACGAAGAAAACGTTGCTTTGACTAAGAAAGTAGTTGACTATGCTCATCAGTTCGACGTAACAGTAGAAGGTGAACTTGGTGTATTGGCTGGTGTAGAAGATGAAGTTTCTGCAGAACACCACACTTATACTAACCCTGAAGAAGTAATCGACTTCGCTACTCGTACAGGTTGCGATTCATTGGCTATCTCAATCGGTACTTCTCACGGTGCTTACAAGTTCAAACCGGAACAGTGCCACGTTGATCCGGCTACTGGTCGTCTGGTTCCTCCTCCATTGGAATTTGCTGTATTGGACGCTGTAATGCAGAAACTTCCTGGATTCCCTATCGTTCTTCACGGATCTTCTTCAGTTCCTCAGGAAGAAGTTGATACTATCAACAAATACGGAGGTAAACTGGAAGCTGCTATCGGTATTCCTGAAGATCAGTTGCGTAAGGCTGCTAAATCTGCAGTTTGTAAGATCAACATCGACTCAGACTCTCGTCTGGCTATGACTGCTGCTATCCGTAAAGTATTCGCTGAAAAACCGGCTGAATTCGACCCACGTAAATATCTGGGCCCGGCTCGTGACAACATGGAAAAACTTTACAAGCACAAAATCATCAACGTATTGGGTTCAGACGGAAAACTGGCTCAGTGCTAATAACAGGTAGTAGATAATAAAGACTTTATACACCTTAATTATAATAATGAAGCAGCTTCTCCGTGGTGGAGAGGCTGCTTTTTTATTGCCTGGCGTGCTGTTGCTTCCTTTTTGGCATGTGTGGGCAGCAAGAAGGAGCAGAAACAAAAAAAGTGCCGGAGTTCTGTATGATGAACTACGGCACTTTTTATGTTGTTGTATGTATTTATCTGTCTGATTGCTTATTTGGCTGCAAAGAACAATGAACCGTTCTGTGTTGCGCGGGCTGTAGACAATCCCATCATATCGGGAGTAACAGTCATCGGAGTACCATCTTGCTGCTTGAAAGTAATGGTTCCGTCTTCGTTCATGGTAATCAGTTCGAATGTCTGTCCTTCGGCGACGGCGTTCCATGTATGTTTTTCTTTGTTGTATACCAAATCGAGAGGTTTGTCTTCTTCCCCTTTCTTGATAATGGTATAGCCATCGGCGTTGGTGCGTACCAGATATTCACCGTTTTCTCCCTGGATAATTCTTTCTGTACCTACCTGAGCTACAGGATTCGATCCTGACCAGAATTCAATGGAGTTCAGTACAATGATATCGGCCAGGTAAGCAACTTGATATACCGGTACGATATGAAATGCCAGAAATACGATTTCGTTTACAAATTTATTACCCAGTCCTTGGTTCCAATCTTTCAGCTTGTTCCACAACCCGAAGGAACCGATGCAGGAAGAAAATAACAGGCTTCCGCTCATAATGGCGCAAAGAACCGTAACTTTTGTTTTTCTCATGGTTGATCTTAAATTAATAGGTAAATAAAAATAGAGTGAACCTTGCACGCGTTTTATCGTAAATGTGTGTTACGTTCTGTTACAAAGTTAGAACATCTTTTGAAAAATGAAATAGAAACGAAGAAAAAAAACGTATCTTTGTCGCATTTTTAAGAAATATATAAAAAACAGATAAAAATAGATGAAAGAACAGAATCTCAAAAGACTGAATGATTCCCGGGCGATCCGCTGGGGGGCATTGGCTATCGTGGCTTTCACGATGATGGCTGCGTATTATGTGAATGATGTCGTTGCACCGTTGAAGACGATGCTTGAAACTGATTTGAAATGGGACAGCAGTGAGTTCGGACTCTTTACAGGTGCGTACAGTTTCCTGAATGTTTTCTTCCTGATGCTGATTTGGGGCGGACTGATACTGGACCGTTTTGGTATCCGTTTTACCGGGAAGCTGGCTACCGTGTTGATGGTGCTGGGTACGGGAGTTGAATATTATGCCATGACAGGCATGGCAGATGCTACCGGTACGATACTGGGATATAAGGTAAGCGTATTTGTGGCATCGGCTGGTTATTCGGTCTTTGGAGTTGGAGCGGAGGTAGCAGGTATTACCGTTACCAAGATGATTGCCAAATGGTTCCGTGGAAAGGAAATGGCGACAGCCATGGGGGTACAGGTGGCACTGGCTCGTGTGGGGTCGCAGGCTGCGTATGCGGTAGCTATCCCAATGGCACGTGCGTACGAAATTACGACTCCGGTACTGGTAGGTCTGATCTGTCTGGTTGGTGGCTTGATTGCTTTCTTCGCATTCTCGGTATTGGATAAGAAGCTCGACCGTCAGATTGAGGCTGAAGTAGACAATTCTCCGGAAGAGAAGTTCTCGTTCAAGGATGTTGCCAAGATTCTTTCTAACCCGGGATTCTGGCTGATAGCCCTGCTCTGCGTATTGTTCTATTCATGTGTATTTCCGTTCCAGAAGTTTGCTTCCGAGCTGATGATCAGCAAATATGGTATCGATGAGAGTGTTGCCGGATTCTTTGCCGGACTTCCTGCCTTGGGTGCCTTGTTCCTGACTCCGGTATTCGGCGGAATGGTCGATAAGCGTGGTAAGGCTGCCTCTATCATGATGCTGGGTGCTGCCATGCTGATTGGCGTACACTGTATCTATGCTTTGCCTTTCGTTACGAGTTCACTGATTGCCATTGTACTGATGATTGTACTGGGTGTCGCATTCTCGCTGGTGCCTTCTGCCATGTGGCCTTCGGTTGCCAAGATATTCCCTGCTCATCAGCTGGGTACCGCTTATGCATTGATTTTCTTTATCCAGAATATCGGATTGTGGGGCATACCGACTCTGATAGGTATTGTGCTGGATAAATATTGCGTAGTAGGAAAGGTGAACGGAGCCAATCTGTACGATTATACGTTGCCGATGTGTATCTTTACAGGACTTGCAGTGCTGTCGCTGATTATTGCCTTTGCACTGAAGGTGGCCGACAAGAAGTTCGGATACAAGCTGGAAGAAGCTAACATCAAGTAATTGCCTTTCGACTTTAAGCAAGGAACAAAATTGTTCCTGAAAATATATAAAATACCTCTACGGGTGAACGCCCGCTGAGGTATTTTTTTATGCAATGCGGAAAACTACCACTGTAAAAGAAAATGAGGCTGTCTCAAATTGAAATATAATTTGAGATGGCCTTT
>FR887784.1 GCA_000432735.1 Bacteroides sp. CAG:443 | reverse complement strand
TCATCGACAATCCGTTTCAGGGACTGATTATTTCGCAGATGGTGCTGAGCATCCAGTTGCCTTTCACCGTCTTTTTGCAACTGTCGCTCACCTCGTCACGGCGCGTCATGGGGCAGTATGCCAACTCTCGGTGGAGTACGTTTGTGCTTTACACCATTGCCATCGTCGTTTCCGTACTCAATATCATGCTGCTTTTCAGCTGACGTTTACATAAGCATCCGGCGGGGAGAAAAAATACTCTCCGCAAGTCCGGCAGAAAATTTGTACAAATTTTCTAAGAATTTGTACAAATTTTTTAGAAACGTCGGGACGTTTTCCCGAGAAGTTCTCGACAAGTTCTTTTTTCTCTTTTGAGATTCTGATAAGACTCACTGTCATAACCAGTTTGCATCGTGTGCGATTGGGTTGATATCTGCCGCCTCTTAGTGGAGCAGTGCGGCTACTGTGTTTGTGTGGCGGCTGTAATGTTGCCCGTTTCTGCATCCGGCTCGATTTTTTAAGGAGATATTCGTGTAATGACAAAGTTTTTCTGTAAATCTGTATAAGGAATATACCTTTTTGAAATCAAGAGAGTTAGAAGAATTACCTCGTTTTCGGGTAATGAGTTGGTAACCGTTCTAATTGCCGTGGTCTGCATCGCTTTGCTTGTTCGGGAAACTCTTAC
>FR887783.1 GCA_000432735.1 Bacteroides sp. CAG:443 | reverse complement strand
TGTTTAATTTTAATTTATCGGTAAAAATTTACCGAAGTATTGGAAGAATGGACTTAACAAATAAACTCTATAAGGTATTTTTAATTGCCGGAAGTGAGCCGCTGGGTACAGCGGGCATGCAAGCCGACATCAAATCGGTTTCGGCATGTGGAGGATATGCTGCCGGTGCCATCACATGTATTGTCGATGAAGACACGATTAAGGTAAAAAGCATACACACTATTCCTCCGAAAATGGTAACCGATCAGGCGTATTCGTTTCTGGAGGATGTAGGTGCCGACTGTATCAAGACGGGGATGTTGTATTCCAAGGAACTGGTAGTGGCCATCGGAGAGGTGATCAAGAAACAATCCATTCCGGTGGTGATAGATCCGGTCATGGTATCGTCTGCCGGCGACAAGTTGTTGCAGGACGATGCGATTCAGGCTTACAAGGATTGTCTTTTCCCCTATTCTACCATCATCACGCCCAACCGGAGAGAGGCGGATTTGCTGCTGGGAAAGAGCCTGACCAAAGATAACATGAAGGAATACATTCCTCAATTAAGCAAGTGGGGCAACTGTGTCATCGTCAAATCCATCGAAGACGGGGATTATCTGATCGATGTGTTTTATAATCCCGCCAGCAAATGTTTCAAGCTGTACAAGAAAGCACGCATACAGACCAAGAACGTGAACGGCACGGGTGATACGTTTGCTTCTTCCATCGCCACTTATCTGGCAAGGGGATATGACATGAATACGGCTGTCGACAAGGCGGAGAATTTCATCTATAATGCGATTCTCTATGGATCGAATGTCAAGTTCGGCTCCGGATATGGTCCTGTCTATCCGTTCTACGAGAATTTAAGTAATTTCCTGAAAGAAGATATCCAGTATGCAGCAGCCATACAGGTAGAACAATATACTATTTAAACAATTAGAATATCGTTAATTTTTATTTGCGAAATAACATGAGTACCGACAAAGAGCAATTGGAAACAATGCCAGCCACACTGAACAACTTGTGTGTACGGGCTATTCATTACGACGAAGGGGATCCGAAGCGTATACAGCATTTGATAAAGGTGCATTACTTTGCCCGGCTGATCGGGATGTGCGAGCAGGTGGCTCCCGAAGTACTGTTCATTCTTGAAGCGGCTTCCATCGTACACGACATCGGCATCCATGTCTGCGAAAAGAAATATGGTGCCTGCGACGGCAAGCATCAAGAGCTCGAAGGTCCGGCGGTAGCTAAAAAGATTTTGTCGGAAACCGGAGGCTTTACTTCGGAGCAGATGGAACGTGTCTGTTGGCTGGTGGGACATCATCATACGTACCACGACATCAAGGATATGGATCACCAGATACTGGTGGAAGCTGATTTCCTGGTAAACATTTATGAGGATAATCTTCCGGCAGAGGCTGTCAGAAAAGTACGACAGACTATCTTCAAGACAAAGGCCGGCATCGATTTGCTGGACAAGATATTTTTACAGACTTATTCACCAGCAGGTGAATAAATAAAAAATAATCCCTCTGCTCCTGACCTTGAATGGCAATAAAGGCAGGAACAGAGGGATGGCCAATTTATCCCCAATATAGTTATTTCAAGCCGGTAAGTTTCCGGTACATTGCTTTCATCATTTCAGAAGGACTTCCTTAATTCCTTTTTCCAGTATTTCTTCGGGCAAGGCGCCTTGTGATGCCTGAGGCTGTCCGTCTACCGGAATGAAGACAAGTGTGGGCAGGCTGGTGATACCGAAGGCTGCGGCCAGTTCGCGTTCCCTGTCGGTATTGACCTTGTATATCACAATCTGGTCTTTGTACTTTGCAGCCAGTTTCTCCAGCACGGGCGACAGTCTGCGGCAAGGTCCGCACCAGTCGGCATAGAAATCGACAATGGCCGGCTTATTTCCCTTATAGACCCACTTATCCGGATTCTTTTCGTAATCGTAAATTTTTTCTACGAACTCCGATTTGGTGACATGCACTACCTTACCTGTTTCTCCATAAGCCATGCAGCCTATCATGAAAACAGAAACAAATAACAAGAATATCTTTTTCATCTTTATTCAGTCTTTTTTGTAACGTACTTTATTTTCCAGCCAACAATACAGTCTGGACTGCTTCTACCAGTGTCTTTTTAGGAAGTGCTCCCTGCGCCATCTGCGGTGCTTCGTTCAGCGGCACGAAAAGTAAGGTAGGTACCGTTCTGATTCTGAAAAGGGATGCCAGCTCTTCTTCCTCGTCTACATTCACTTTGTATACATCAATCTGACCGTCGTATTCTTCGGCAACTTCATCCAATATGGGAGCCAGCATCTTGCATGGGCCACACCAGGTAGCATAAAAATCGATGATTGCCGGACGTTCACCCAAGAATTTCCACTCGGGATTTGCTTCATAGTTTGCTACTCTCTTCAAAAAATCTGCCTTTGTAAGATTAACTGCTTTCATATTCAATCAATAATTAAGATTTATACTTCGTTTATTACTCAACTACTTTTTCTTTCTCATTTTCTTGAGAAGAGGTATTTGTTACTGATGCAAAAATACGGGTTGAAAAGCAGGAACACAACAGCTTTTTTCTATCTTTGCATAGATAAAATCTATTGAGCTATGACTTTACAGCAAATGGAATATATAGTGGCGCTGGACAAGTATCGTCACTTTGTACTGGCTGCCGAGGCTTGCGGGGTAACTCAGCCTACGCTGAGTGCCATGATTCAGAAGCTGGAAGAGGAACTGGATGTCAAAATTTTCAGCCGCGACCGGAAGAATATCTCGCCTACCCGCATTGGAGAAAAGATTATCCGGCAGGCTAAAATCGCGCTGAACGAAACGCAGAGAATCAAGGAGGTAGTAGCCGACGAAAGTACCAGTATGAACGGGAACGTACGTATAGGTATTCTCCCTACCATCGCGCCTTATCTTATTCCCGATTTTATCTACCATTTCAGAAAAGCTTATCCGAATGTGAGCTTGTTTATCGACGAAAAGGAAAACAAGTCACTGATACAGGATCTCCGGTTCGGCAACCTGGATATTGCGATAACGACACCTCCCGAAGCGCACGCCAACATTCTGGAAATTCCGGTGTATGTAGAAAAGTTTGTCGCCTACTTTTCGGAAGATTGCTGTAGTAAGGTCCGGCAAATGATTGTGAACGGCAACTTGCCTCCGGAGCAGATGTGGATTTTGAAAGAGGGGCACTGTATTCCCAACGGTGGCATCAATCTGTGTGAGGACAAGGAAATCGGCAACCATATCTATGAAGCCGGAAGTATTGACACGCTCATCAAAATAGTGGACAGAAACGGTGGGTATACCATTATCCCCGAGTTGCATATCAGTACCCTAAGTGAAAAACAAAAGGGAAATATTCAAGTACTGAATGTGAATCCTCCGGCACAGCGAACGGTTTCTATCCTGATAAAGGATGATTTTATCCGGGAACGGATGGTCAATGCCGTACTCGACACGATGAAAGCGATTATCCCGTCGCACATGATAGATGAACGTTTCAACAGACTGTCCATCAAGCTCCGGTAAGATTTTAGCAGGGGAAAATTATCTGAAGGTAATCCACTTGTTGCTCATGAAGTTGATTCCTCCGTATACAAACAGTCCGAGGAACTGAGCAAGGTATTCATTGCATCCGCATACCTCTACAAGAAATAAGAGAAACAGGAACTGTGCAGCGTATGCCACAGCAAAGGCACAGGCGAAAAATAAGATTTCATGCCAGATGGTGTTTTTCTTCCGGTTGGCATCCAACGGGAAAATCCAATATTTGGACCATATAAAGTTATGAATCTGCGCCACTACATAAGCCACAACATTGGCTATCATGTAATGTTCACCCTCTATGTGCATCAACAATCCTACTATCAATGCAGTGATCAGGGCATTTAGCGTTCCCACGATGGCGAAACGCATAATACGGACAGATTCTTTCATTAAAGGTAATTGGAAAAAGGCATAAAAAGATTTCGAGACAAAGCGAGAACTGTCTCCCGACGTTCTTGCTCTGCCCGAAATTATTGTATCTTCAATTGTATCTTAATTGTATCTTTAAAAATATAACGTCAACTATGGGTTAGTCTTTAATCTCAACTTTCAGGTTAAGCTCGTCGAGCTGCTTCTGGTCGAGATAACCCGGTGCATCCAGCATGACATCGCGTCCGGAGTTGTTCTTCGGGAAAGCGATACAGTCGCGGATTGAGTCGAGTCCGGCAAACAATGAAACCCAACGGTCCAGACCGTAAGCCAGACCTCCGTGAGGAGGTGCACCAAACTTGAAGGCGTTCATCAGGAAGCCAAACTGTTCCTGAGCTTTCTCGGGAGTGAATCCCAGAATCTCGAACATCTTAGCCTGAAGCTGTGAATCGTGGATACGGATAGATCCACCACCTACTTCAACACCATTGACTACCATATCGTATGCATCGGCACGAACGGCTGCCGGATCAGTATCAAGCAATGGAATATCTTCGTCCTTCGGATGAGTGAACGGATGGTGCATTGCCATCAGTCGGCCTTCTTCTTCGCTCCATTCGAACATCGGGAAGTCTACTACCCACAGGCAAGCAAACTGGTTCTTGTCGCGCAGTCCCAGCTGGTTACCCATTTCCAGACGAAGTTCGGACAACTGCTTGCGAGTCTTCATGGCATCATCGCCGCTCAAAATCAGAATCAGGTCACCCGGTTTGGCACCGAAAGCTGCTTTCATCTGCTGGAGCACTTCCTGGCTGTAGAACTTGTCGACGCTTGACTTCACTGTACCGTCTGCTTCGATGCGGGCGTATACCATGCCTTTGGCACCAATCTGCGGACGTTTCACGAATTCAGTCAGGTGATCCAGCTGCTTGCGGGTATAGTGAGCGGCTCCTTCTGCGCAGATACCGCCGATGTATGCTGCATTGTCGAATACAGAGAAGCCATAGCCTTTCAGAATATCCATCAGTTCGACAAACTTCATACCGAAACGCAAATCGGGTTTATCGCTACCATAATACTTCATGGCATCGGCCCACGGCATACGGATAAACGGTTCTGTCAGTTCCACACCGCGCAGTTCCTTGAACAAATGCTTTGCCATACCCTCGAACATCTGAATGATGTCTTCCTGTTCTACGAAACTCATTTCGCAGTCGATCTGGGTAAATTCCGGCTGACGGTCGGCACGCAGGTCTTCGTCGCGGAAACATTTTACAATCTGGAAGTAACGGTCGAAACCAGAAACCATCAGCAACTGCTTCAAGGTCTGAGGTGACTGAGGCAGTGCGTAGAACTGTCCCGGGTTCATACGAGAAGGAACGACAAAGTCGCGTGCGCCTTCCGGAGTAGAACCAATCAGCATCGGAGTTTCTACTTCGAGGAATCCTTTACTGTCGAGATAACGACGTACTTCCATCGTCATACGATGACGCAGTTCCAGATTCTTGCGGACTGCCGTACGGCGCAGGTCGAGGTAACGGTATTTCATACGGAGGTCATCCCCACCGTCGGTATTGTCTTCGATCGTAAACGGAGGAGTCAGTGCTGTATTCAGGATATTCAGTTCCGAAACGATGATTTCGATATCTCCGGTCGGAAGGTTGCTGTTCTTGCTTGAACGTTCGCTAACCACACCTTTTACCTGTATCACAAACTCACGTCCCAAATGATTGGCACGGTCACACAGTTCGGCGTTCACATCTGTATTGAACACCAACTGAGTAATGCCATAACGGTCGCGGAGATCGACAAATGTCATTCCGCCCATTTTACGTGTACGCTGCACCCATCCGGCAAGTGTCACGTTTTTACCAGCATCGGCAAGTCTCAACTCGCCGCATGTATTCGTTCTGAACATATTTTTTCTATTTATGGACACTTATAATTTGTGACAAAGGTAGTACTTGTTTTTGATTTATGCAATAAATTTGCGTCTGCAAACGACGGAAAGGTTTGACAGACCTTAAAACAACTGATAAAATGAGCTTACACGATACTAAAACAAACGACTTGACCCAAGGTGGCATTACGGGAACGATGTTGCGTTTTGCAATTCCGATGATTTTGGGCAATCTGTTGCAACAATGCTATAACATAGCCGATACATTCATCGTGGGACATTATCTGGGAGCGGATGCGCTGGCTGCCGTAGGATCTGCCTATACGCTCATGGTATTTATTACATCGGTATTCATCGGACTATGTATGGGTAGTGGTGCGGTCTTTTCACTGCAATACGGAGCAAAGGATTACGAAGGCATGAAACGGAGTCTGGTTTCCTCGCTCGTTCTGACGGGAGGTATCACACTGATTCTGAACATTGCCGTGCTGACAGGCATTCATCCTATCATCCGCCTGTTGCAGACGCCTGCTGAAATAGAGGGACTGATGTTCGACTATCTGTTCATTATCTTTTTAGGTATAATAAGTACTTTCATCTACAATTATTATGCCTACCTGCTGCGTGCCTTGGGCAATTCCATAGTTCCGCTTTATTTTCTGGCTGTTTCCGTGGTACTGAATATAGTACTCGACCTGATTTTTATTCTGGTATGTCACTGGGGTGTGTCGGGAGCAGCAGCGGCTACCGTCATATCGCAGACCGCAGCAGCTGCCGGACTTTGCGTTTATGCCTTGTATCGTTTCCCGATATTCAGGCTAAAACTGAGTCATATCCGCCTCCACCGGCAGTCGATAAAGGAAATAGCCACCTATTCCTCGCTGACGTGCATGCAGCAGTCGGTGATGAACTTCGGAATTCTGATGGTGCAGGGACTGGTAAACAGTTTCGGAACATGTGTAATGGCGGCTTTTGCCGTTGCTGTAAAAATTGATTCGTTTGCTTACATGCCGGTACAGGATTTCGGAAATGCATTTTCTACATTCGTTGCGCAGAATTTCGGAGCCGGACAGCAGAAGCGTATCCGGCAGGGTATTCGTAGTGCCATCGGTGTTACGACCGGATTCTGCTTGCTGATTTCGGCTATCGTATTTATCTTCGCACGTCCGCTGATGCAGCTTTTTATCGACGGAAGTGAGAAAGAGATTATCAGTATCGGTGTAGAATATCTGCGGGTAGAAGGCAGCTTTTATGTGGGGATAGGCTATCTGTTCCTTTTATACGGATTTTACCGGGCTATACGTATGCCCGGCATGTCGGTCGTACTTACTGTTTTCTCCTTAGGAACACGTGTCGTACTGGCATACGCCCTGGCAGCTATACCCGCAATAGGCGTACATGGTATCTGGTGGTCTATCCCTATCGGCTGGGCTCTGGCAGACGCTTATGGCGTATGGTATTACCTAAGAGCGGTCAAGCGCGGTCTTTGGGATTCAAAATATGACTCTGTGCGAAGTACTCGGGAGTAGCGGCATAGATGTACATCACGCTCCCTCCTTTGATGGTATCAATCAGCGGGCGGGAGATTTTCTGCGGAACGGCAGGACATCCAAAACTTCTTCCCAGTCTGCCTCCTGCACGGATGACTGAAGGATCGGCATAGGCAGCTCCGTGTACAACGATGGCACGTTCCCGCGCGCGGTCGTTTATTCCTTTTTCCAGTCCATCCAGAATCAGTGAATAACCGTTCTTGCCCTGATAGGTAGATGCCGTAAGATAAAATCCCAATGAACTTTTATAGGAACCGTATTCGTTGGAAAAAGAAGTGGCATATACTCCCCCGCTGTTCTTGCCATGTGCCACAACCGACGAAAAGAGCATTTTCTTTTCCTTCATATCGAACACGTACAAACGTTTCTCGGTAGAAGGTTTGGAAAAATCGATCAAAGTGAGTATATCTCGTTTACGCTGGGTAATCCGGTAATAACCTGTCACCGCCTGACGGAAAGCCGTATAATTAACCTTCCCTTCCAGTTGCATATCCCGAAACAGTTCGGCACACAAGTCGGGCTTTGCCACATGCTTAACTTCCGACACGGCAGATGCTCCCTCGCCGACTCCGGTAAAGGAATACAAAAAAGATGCAAACAAGAATAACAGGAATAATGATATACGCAGCATAATCTTTCTTAAAAATAACGGCTGCAAAGTTACTCATTTTATCTGTAACTATTTATTATCAGATAGTTAAAAGCAACAAGTTTTATCATTTATTCACTCTATGACAACTATCAGCGTAGCTTCGGTAGGCATGTTATCGAATACGAACTTGGCATGCGAGGTGGCGTTGCGTACACACATGTGCGAACGAGGTGTCGTCCCCAACGACCAACTATATTCTATCATGGCTGTACGAGGAACATTGACAGGTACCCCGTGTATGTATGCGCCGTTGGTAAATCGCGATGCATAAGGAGCATATCCGCCGGTAGCCGATCCTCCGTCTTTCAGAAAGACCATTTTTGTTTTCTTTTCCTGTAACAGGAACATACCCAACGGAGTTTCCTGAGCATACGGCGGACGATGTACTCCCGTTGTGGCAGGATTCATGCTTCGTATAGCCCACTCTCCTTCGGAAAGGCGTTCCAGAGTCGTGATGTTCTGATCACCCCGATCGACAAAAATGACATGGTAGAAAACCACGCTATCGGGCAGTATGCGAATATAACGTGGCGGAACAAGATACTCTTCATCTTCTACTACGGGAGTGATGCGCAGGAAGCTACCCTCCTGTCCCCGGAGATAGGCAAGCGAACCGTCACGTCCGTAACGTTCGGGTACAGAAGAATCGGTCGTAAGATAAAGCGGAACCGACTGGTATCGTTCTACGCCAAGTGTATCGGCTACACGCCCGTACGCATTACGTACATAACGTCGGACCAAAGGAGCCTCGCTGTTAAAGTTCTTATAATTGCGCAATACCACCCATCGGGCTGTATCACGATGCATATTTTCCACAAAAGCCAGACACTTCCGGATGGTCTCCCACTTGAAGCTGCGTACCGTATCGCCATAAGGATAGGTATCCTCGAGCGTATACTGGTCGTAAAGCAAATCTTTTGTCAGGTGAATATCGGCAGCGACAAGAAGTTTTGGAGCAAGGTCTGTCGTATCCGGAAAGATTAGGGTGTCGGAAGGCAGTTCTGTATATTCCGACAAACGGGGCACATCGGTTTGTTGTTCTTCGCAAGCATACAAAAACAAGCAAGCAGTCAACAGCAATATGGAGAAGCCCTTTTTCATAGCAAGGTGGTTAATATTCATTGTAAAAGTAATAAAAAATTTCTCAAAAAAAGAATCTTTTACCTAATAAACAAACCTCACTAAGAAAATGTTGTAAATATCCCAAAAACAATCCGGAGTAAACGGGAAAAGTCCAATGTTTTCTCCCGTTTACTCCGGATAAGTCAAAGTATTATACACGTATCGTTTATCCCATCTTTCCTGTCAGGTAAGCACGTGTACGTTCATCTGTCGGATTATCGAACATCTTGTCTGTACGGTCGTACTCTATCAGCTCACCCATATACATAAACATCGAATAGTCGGAAATACGCATAGCCTGCGACATGTTGTGGGTAACGATCAAGATAGTAACGTCTTTCTTCAAGCCGTCCATCAGTTCCTCTATATACTTGGTAGCAATAGGGTCCAAAGCCGAAGTCGGCTCATCCATCAACAGTACATCCGGTTTCAAGGCAAGTGAACGGGCGATGCACAAACGCTGCTGCTGACCTCCCGAAAGGAAAGTTCCTCGTTTGGTAAGAGAGTCTTTCACCTCATCCCACAAGGCAACACTACGCAGGTTGCGCTCTACGATTTCATCTTTTTCCGATTTGGAAAGGCGAATACCGTTCAGCAGATAGCCTGCCAGCACGTTATCGTAGATATTCATGGTAGGAAACGGATTCGGACGCTGGAAAACCATACCAATACGGCGACGTTCTTCCATCGGTTGCATCTGAAGCACATTTTCTCCGTTCAACAGAATTTCGCCTGTGACACGAATGTTTTTATAAAGTTCGTGCATACGGTTTACGGCACGCAGTAACGTACTCTTACCACAACCCGAAGGTCCCATGATAGCCGTAATGGTATTTTTCTGAATGTCTGCCGATACATGCTTCACTGCCATCGTACTGGATGTATACGAAATACAGACATCCTTTATTTGTAAAATCGGTTCTTTTATATTTTCCATTTCTTTGCGATTCGTTTTGCTAATAAATTCAGACATAATACAAAGGTAAGCAGGAACAATGAAGCTCCCCAGATAAGGCTCTGCAAGTTGGGATCATTGAAGAACTCCCAGATCAGCAAAGGTACAGCCGACATCGGTTTGGTCATGTTCCAGCTGATGGCAGCGCCACCCAGCGCCGTAAACATCAACGGAGCAGTTTCACCTACCACACGCGAGATTGCCAGCAAGATACCGGTAAAGATACTTCCCAAAGCCGAAGGCAGCATCACCTGCAACATCACACGCCAATAACTTCCTCCCAGCGCCAGTCCGGCTTCTTTCAATGTATCGGGAAGAACCTTCATCGTTTCTTCCGTTGAACGGATAATGAGCGGCAGCATCATGATAAACAGTGCTACGCTTCCGGCAATAGCCGAATATCCTTTCATGGGCACCACTACCCAAATATATGTAATAATACCTATGATGATAGAAGGAGTACCCTGCAACAAGTCGGTAAGGTAACTTACAATTGTAGCAAACCAGTTTTTTCGGTATTCAGACAAACAGATACCACAAAATACACCTATCGGAATGGCAACTACCGCGGCCAGTAACAGCATCAGGAAAGTACCTATAATACCGTTGGCAATACCTCCGGGGATATCCTGTCCGGCCGAAACAGCCTGCATCGCCTTGTACGCATTCGGAGTCGCTTCGGTTATGAAGGACCAACCTAATTGTTTCCATCCTTTTACGAGTACTTCCCCCAGAATTGCCAGCAAAGGAATTGCCGTAAGTCCCGAAAGTACACAGACCAGAATATAAAGCAACCGATTTTTGAATATACGGATTCGAATGTTATTATCACGTACCATTTATACAAATTCTGTTTATAGATTATACATGTCTTGCCTTACGTATCAAAATCTTTCCAATCATATTGATAACGGCTGTTATGAGAAACAACAACAATCCGATGGCAATCAGTGATGAAAGTTTCAGACCGTCGGCTTCTCCAAACTGATTGGCTATGATACTGGCCATCGTATTTCCTGTCGTACGCAAAGTATCGGGCATCTGGTTTGTATTTCCAATCAGCATGGTAACAGTCATGGTTTCACCCAAGGCACGTCCGATAGCCAGAATATAAGCGGAAAAGATACCCGATCCAGCCATCGGGAATACAACTCTCCGGATTACTTCTGCGCGGGTAGCTCCCATGGCATAGGCTCCTTCTTTCAAATCGGAAGGAACCATCTTGATAAATTCCGAACTCAGGGAAGCAGCATAAGGTACAATCATAATGGCAAGTACAAAAGCTGCGGTCAAGATTCCCGAACCTTGCGGAGAGAGATTCAGGTGCATGAAGACATTACGCAATACATAGAATCCCCACAAACCATAGATGATAGAAGGAATACCCGCCAGCAAGTCGGTAACAGTACCCAGTATAGCTGCAATTTTCTTTCCGCGGAAATACTCACCAGTAAACAATGCGACCGGCAAAGAAAACGGGATACACATCAATAAAGCAAGAATGGTAGTCAGTAATGTTCCGGTAATGAACGGAAGCGCACCGTAACTTTCTTTTCCTGCCGTCGTTACCCAATCGTCTGAAAAGATAAAGTTCCAGAAACCAAAATGTTCAAACGCTCCAGAAGCATCGACAGTGAGGGAATATACAATTCCCCCACCAATGACAGGAATAACAATAGCCGACAGAATAAGTAAAACTTTAAAAATTTTGTCTTGCATAAAACATCAGCTTTGCAATGATTACTTATTACTTCAAAATAGGCTGACCCTGATAAGTCACGGTCTTCAGATTAGCCAGACTCTGTTCTACAGCCTTTTTAGGCAGCGGAGCATAATGTACGGTAGCAGTTGTCTGCTGTACGCTGTCGCTCAACATATACTGCATCAAATCCAATGTTGCTTTTGCCTGAGCTTCCGAACGGTTTGAATAATTCTGCTCCTTATAGATCAGCAACCAAGTGAAACAACTGATAGGGTAAGCTCCGGCTGCATCGGCATTCGTAATAGAACAACGGGTATCCTGAGGAATATCACCGGCAGCAGCCGAAATACTTTCGGTAGACGGAGTAATCAGTTCACCACGCTGGTTCTTTACAGCAGCATAAGGAATCTTCTGGGCAAAAGCATATTCAGAACCGATATATCCCAAAGAATACGGAGTCTGAGCAATGATACCGGCTACTCCCGGGTTACCTTTGGCAGCTTGTCCTACAGGGAAATCGACTGTTTTTCCTGAACCGTAAGTGTTTTTCCAGTTTTCACTTACCTTAGAAAGATAATCGGTGAAGACGAAAGTTGTACCACTACCGTCTGAACGATAGGCTAGAATGATTTTCTTAGCCGGCAATTTTACATCCGGATTCAGTTCCTGCAAACGAGCATCGTTCCAGTCTGTAATTTTTCCGGCATAGATGTCTGCTATCACATCACCCGAAAGGTTCAGTTTTACGACATCCGGCAAATTATAAGCCAGCACAACCGCACCCATGCAGGTCGGGATATGAACAACCGGATCCATTTCTGACATTTCCTTATCGCTCAAGAAAGCATCACTTCCGGCAAAGTCGACAATACCATCTTTCAGGTTGCGTACACCGCCACCACTACCGATACCACCGTAAGAAACTGTGTTGTTGTGTGTTGCACTATATCCCTCAAAGCTCATGTTATAGAAAGGCAATGGGAATGTTGCTCCCGCACCTGTTAATTCAACGGATTCAGTTGATGACTTCTGTCCACCACATGCAGTAACGGCCAAGGCCATTATACCTGCGACCAAAGACAAATAATTTTTTTTCATTGTTTATTAATTTAATAAATTGATTTTTCTATATTGGATTTTCTCTATATTTACCTTATAGTGAGAAGGATGCATTCAGATAAGCATAATAGGAATTAGGAGTACTTCCTGATTTCGGCGACCATATCCGGAAGTTTGGAGCCAGTTTGATGTATTTCCCAATCCGGAATTCCGCGCCGACCATTCCAGCCATACCATCGCCTTCTTCATTCCATTTATCTTTCGATGTCAGGTAATCCCAGCGCCCGAAAATTCCTACCTTCTTATTCAAATTGATTGTTGCATATGTAGAAACACCGCTCTGATCGTGTCCATCAGTGTATTTCGTATTTGTCTGATAGTTATATTCCGCAGCTAGTGAAAAAGATTTATTTTTGAAGCCTATGAAAGAAGCCAGATTCGTAATGCCCTTATCTGTTTTTTCGGTAGCTTCGTTGAAAGAACCATATAAACGGATAAACAGATTTTTTATCGGGGTCAGTGTCAGGCCAGCACCATACTGTAGTCCATCTTTTACCTGCACCTGCTTATAACCTTCACCATTCGCAATAATGACGTCGGCCGAAACATAACGATTAAAGTCATAAGATGCAGATATAGCCAGATCGGCACTGCTTCCAAACTTGTACTCATCCTGAAAGGATTTCATGACATAACGTTTGCCCCAAAAACTTTCCTGGAATTTAAACTGGGTAGTAGAAATCAGACCTGCATTCAATGTCCACTTTCCATGTTCCCATGACAGCATTGCATTCTTTACGAAACCGATACGATGATGATCCTCTACATTCTTTGACTGCCCGAAATCGGCAACGACTTTTACTTGTACCTCTTTCGATAAATCGTATTGATAACCTAAATAAGCACGGTCGAGATTGAAACCACGGTCATCGTTTACATGACCAAATCCGGAATGAACATCGGAAAAGATTGTTATAATAGCTTTCCCCTTCGGTGCCTCCTCCTTATGTTTGTCTTCGGCATGAGCCGGAACAATCAAATATCCCAGTAAACCGGCAACAACGGCACATCGTTTCTTTAAATTCTTTTTATTCACTATACATCTGCTTTTTATTTCGAAAGCAAAAGTACAGGCAACAGATAACTTGGTTATGTCATAAATATTACAAAGCTGTTACATCCTCATCGGGGAAACGGAGTGTTTCTACTTTCTCCAAACGGGCATGCAGACGAGGCATCAGCGATTTACGTATACGCAGGCGCATAATACAATCCATATCGTATGACTGTTCTAAGATTTCAGGCGCCTCTTCTTTCACGATACGCATCACATCGTTCATAAAGGGATATTCAAATACGATCTTTACATCCTGATCGACCGTCTTTTCTATGATTGTTGCTTCGGCAATAGCTTGTGCCGCTGCTGTACGGTATGCAACAATCAGACCGCTCGTACCCAACTTAATTCCTCCAAAATAGCGTACAACAATGATCAGGATGTCCGTCAGTTCATTCGAATTGATTTGTCCGAGAATCGGTTTGCCAGCAGTACCCGAAGGTTCCCCATTGTCGTTGGCACGGAACTCTTTCCGCTCTGCTCCCAACATATAGGCATAACATACATGGCGCGCATCGTAGTATTTTTTCTGATATTCTTCCAGATGAGCTTTCACTTCCGTCAGCGTACGCACGGGTATAGCTATGGCTATAAACTTACTGCGTTTCTCGGTATAAATAGCTTCCGACTGGCCTTCGATAGTTTTATATGTATCTTCCAAAACAATTCGATTTTATCTGGTTTGAAATATTCATTTATTCAGCAATACGCATACCCAGAGGTAAAACGTTCTTCCAAAAACAAAAGTATATCAGTTAAGGCAACCTTCACCTGATTTATAAAAGTGGCAAGGTCAATAGAAAGATTAAAGCTGTTTCAGCCTTAGATATCCATCGTTCTCGGACGCTAGTGCAAAAGTACATAATATTAAGCAAAAAGATTCTCTCACCATAGAAAAAGGTCAGGACATTTTCGCTAAAATCTCCTGACCTCCTACTATATCAGATTCACTATTGCCGGAAAAGAGATCTTCCAATCCGACATACGAACCATATTTCTATATTATTTCATCCACCCACCAGTGGCGTTAATATATGGCTTGAAGAGAAAATCTTACAACAAATAAGAATAGGAATCCAATATAACTATTTTATAAGTATCATTTCAACTTATGAATAACTAATCCCGAACGCAACTTCGGCTCAAACCAGGTTGTTTTCGGAGGCATAATATTACCCGTATCGGCAATATCCATCAACTGTTTCATGGAAACTGGATAAAGAGCCAGTGCCATCTTCATCTCTCCGCTGTCTACCCGTTTCTTCAATTCATTCAGTCCACGGATTCCACCCACAAAATCGATACGTTTGTCCGAACGCAAATCTTTGATGCCGAGAATCTCATCTAATATCAGATTTGAAGAAATCGTCACATCCAGTACCCCTATCGGATCATTATCATCATACGTACCCGGCTTAGCCGTCAGACTGTACCATTTGCCATCCAAGTAAAGAGAAAAGTTATGCAAGGCAGCTGGTTTATAAATATCCGTTCCTTTTTCCTCCACAACAAAATTTTTCTTCAAAGCTTCAAGGAATTGCGCAGGAGTCAAACCATTCAGATCCTTTACCACACGATTATAGTCGATGATGGTCAATTGTTCAGCCGGGAAACACACTGCCATAAAGTAGTTATACTCTTCATCTCCCCGATGATTCGGATTCTGAGCTGCCTTTTCAGCACCTACCAATGCCGCAGCCGCACTGCGATGATGACCATCCGCAATATAAAGCGAAGGCATCTCCTTGAAGGCTTCCGTTACAGCTTCGATGTCCGTATCATCATCAATAACCCAAAACTGATGTCCAAAGCCATCATCCGGAGCTACAAAATCGTACACAGGCTTTTGTGCGGTATATTTCGCAACAATAGCATCCAAGACCTTACTTTCCGGATAAGCGAAAAATACCGGCTCGATATTTGCATTATTTACACGAACATGCTTCATACGGTCCTCTTCCTTGTCACGACGTGTCAACTCATGCTTTTTGATGACTCCGTTCATGTAGTCTGGTACGTACGCTCCTACCACCAGACCATACTGCGTCTTGCCGTTCATGGTCTGAGCATAAATGTAATAACAAGGCTTTTCGTCCTGCACCAGCCATCCCTTTTTCTGGAACATTTCAAAATTCTCTACCGCTTTGTCATACACACGCGGATCATGTTCGTCCGTACCTTCCGGAAAATCAATTTCCGGCTTGATGATATGATACAACGATTTCTCGTTGCCTTTCGCCTCTTCACGAGCCTCAGCTGAATTCAATACGTCGTAAGGGCGAGAAGCTACCTGTTCCACCAGTTCTTTCGGTGGACGAATCCCTTTAAATGGTTTAACTATTGCCATAATTCCCGAAATTTCGTTTGAAAAACAATACTAACGTCCGAAATGCATAAAGGAAACATACCAGTGCCATACCGCACAGAAACCCTTGCCAGAAATCATCCAAAAACGACCTGCACAAAGCATTTACCAACAGCAAAGAACTGCCCAATCCCAACGGAATCAGCGAATGCCGTTCGTCACTCGTCAGTTTCATTTATGCGTAAAATAGGAGTTATTTTTTATTTACACGGAATTTCTCGCATCCATCCCTCAAGAAGCCCACTATCTGGCGTGCTGCTGCAATACCGGCATTGATATTCGCTTCGGCTGTCTGAGCGCCCATTTTCTTTGGGGTTGAGAAATAGCGTCCCGGAAAATGTTCTACAAACTCACTGTGATGAACCGGCATAATATCGGTAACATATTTTAAGTCTGCACGGTCATTCATCAGACGAAGCAAGTCAGCTTCATTGATCACCTCCTTACGAGCGGTATTTACCAGCAAACCATTTTTCGGCATACGGTTTACCAAATCGTAATTGATAGAATTTTTTGTTTCGGGAGTAGCCGGAATATGCAGAGATACCACATTACAAGTAGCATACAACTCTTCAGCAGAATCCACAGGCTTGATGCCATCGGCTACCATCACTTCTTTCGGACAATACGCATCATAAGCATAGATTTCCATGCCAATGCCTTTAGCGATACGGGCCACGTTACGTCCTACATTGCCATAAGCATGTATACCTAACTTTTTGCCCATCAATTCTGTTCCCGATTTACCATCGTAGAAGTTACGTACAGCCATAATCATCAGTCCAAAAGCCAGCTCTGCTACTGCATTAGAGTTCTGCCCCGGTGTATTCATTACGCAAACGCCATGAGCTGTAGCAACTTCCAGATCAACATTATCATAACCGGCACCTGCACGTACCACGATTTTCAGTTCGGGAGCCGCATCCAGTACTTCCTTATCAATAATATCACTACGAATGATAATAGCATTCGCATCTTTAACAGCCTCAAGCAGCTGAGCCTTTTCTGTATATTTTTCAAGCAAAGCCAGTTCATAACCAGCAGCCTCGATTTCCTTGCGAATACCGTCGACAGCAATTTTTGCAAACGGTTTTTCTGTTGCTACTAAAACTTTCATAACTATCAGATTTAATATAATAAAAATAGCACACAGCCCTGCACACCCTTTATCCGTGCAGGTCTGTGTGCTTTCGTATATACAACTATTTATTAATGCATTTTTTCAAATTCCTGCATGCAGTCAATCAATGCCTGAACGCTTTCGATAGGCAACGCATTATAACAAGAGGCACGGAATCCACCAACAGAACGATGTCCCTTAATACCTACCATACCCTTTTCGGTTGCAAACTTCAAGAAGTCTGCTTCCAGATCTTTATATTCGTCTGCCATCACGAAACAGATGTTCATATACGAGCGGTCTTCCTTAGCAGTAACCGTACCACGGAACAGTTTATTACGATCGATTTCCGCATACAACATATCGGCACGCTGTTTAGCACGACGTTGCATTTCTTCCACTCCGCCCTGAGCCTTCAACCAGCGCAATGTTTGCAAAGCTGCATAAATAGGAACAACAGGAGGAGTATTGAACATAGAACCTTTGTCTACATGAGTCTGATAATTCAGCATGGTAGGAATATAGCGCGAAACCTTACCCAATGCATCGTTCTTTACAATAACGAACGTTACACCTGCAGGAGCCAGATTCTTCTGCGCGCCGCCATAAATACAGATATACTTCGAAACATCTACCGGACGAGAGAATATATCAGATGACATATCTGCTACCATCGGAACACTGACATCTGGATCGGCATGAAGTTCGGTTCCATAAATGGTATTATTGGTTGTAATATGGAAATAATCTGCATCAGCTGGTACGGTATAATCCTTCGGAATATATGTATATCCGTCTTTTTCGGACGAAGCCACTTCAACAGTTTCGCCGAAAGCCTTTGCTTCTTTCAAAGCTTTCTTAGCCCATGTACCGGTATTGAGATATGCAGCTTTCTTTTCAAGGAAATTATAGGGAACCATACAGAACTCCATGCTTGCTCCTCCACCCAGGAAAAGTACCGAATACCCTTCCGGAATATTCAGAAGTTCTTTAAACAAGGCAACAGCCTCGTCCACTACCGGCTGAAAGTCTTTAGCGCGGTGACTGATTTCCATCAACGAAAGTCCCGAACCATTGTAGTCAAGAATAGCCTGAGCTGTTTTTTCGATCACTTCGCGAGGCAGTATAGAAGGTCCCGCATTGAAATTATGTTTTTTCATTTGGAAGTTTGTTTTGGTTTAACATTTGTTCGTTCTTACATTTGCGAATATAGCGATTATTTTTAGACTTCCAAAAGTTTTCGTAATATTTTTATAGCGACAAAGGTTATTTCATAACAAATTACACCAAAACAATAGCGTTTCATTTACAGATTGACACATAAAGTGAATACTATGACCATCTACGCTCCTGACAGTCATAGCATTTTGAGATTTTTTCCTATAGAGATAAGTTACACTGACACAAAGTTATCATTTAGCCAGTTCTATCAAAGCTTTTACCCCCTTAATCTTTTCATTTTGTACAAGTTTTAACACTTGTTTGTATTTTAAGCGAGTAATTGCCGCAAAAGCATAATGATCTTTCACATCCACACGGCCAATGTCTTCCTTACCCAGATTTCCTTTCTTAGACAAAAAACCTACAATATCAATCTTATTGATTTTATCTTTTTTGCCTTTACCTATATATAAGGTAACAAAATCGGGTAAAGCCGGTTTAGGAGTAACTACTGGAAGAATATACTCTTCTGGATTTTCTTTAATATAAGGAGGAAGCTGTTCTTCGGGATGCAAAATAATATAGGCACTTCCATCTGCATCCCAACGAGCCGTACGTCCGTTACGATGAACAAACCCATCTTCTGCTACAGGAAGGTGATAATGAACCACATTCTTTATATCTGGAATATCCAGTCCGCGAGCTGCCAAATCGGTTGAAATAAAAATATGGCAACTACCGTTTCGGAATTTGTATAACGCCCGTTCGCGATCGTCTTGCTCCATTCCTCCATGGAATGTTTCACAATAGACCTTCATCGAATGCAAATAATTGCCTACTCGGTCAACACTTTCCCGATGATTGCAGAAGACCAATGTAGACTGATTGCCCAAACAACACAGCAAACGATAAAGAGTTTCCAACTTATCCTTTATCGGGGACATGACTTTATACAAATGTAAACGTTCGGAAACGCCTCCATCCGGATTCAGGAAATTCAACTTAATGGTACGATTCAGCCCTGTAAAACGAGGTATTTCTTCAGCATCCGTAGCCGAAAGCAGGAACCGACGACGCAACTTCGGCAATTTACCTATAACATCTGCCATTTCTTCCTGAAAGCCAAATTCCAGACATTTATCGAACTCATCGATAACCAGCAAACTTACAACAGAAGCATCAAAGTTCTGCTTTTCAAGGTGATCATTCATTCGCCCCGGAGTTCCAACTATTACCGACGGACGAATACCCTTCATGGTACGATGTTCTTCCATGGCAGGTCGCCCTCCATAACAGCTCATAATGGTAAATCCGGTATTCATCGACTTAAATACTTGCTCTATCTGCAACGCCAATTCACGGGAAGGAACCAATATAACAGCTTGTACGCCTTCTACTCCAGGCTTTAACGAGGTTACGAGAGGTAATAAATAAGCCAAAGTCTTACCGGAACCTGTAGGTGATAAAAGAATCAGGTCACTTCCTTCACGATAAGCATCGATAGCTGCCTGCTGCATAGCATTCAACTGTTCTATTTTGAGATTCGCAAGTATAGTCTGTATGTTCATAAGATCTGATTTTAATTAAGTATTACGCAAATATAAACAGAACTCATGATATTCCCTGCATTCAGGTAAAGAAATAAAGCAGGAACAGACGGCAAGATGATGTAAAACGTTTATCCTTGATACTAAAAAAATATCCGTCTGCCCTGCTTCTGTTTAAATAAAGTGATTATGAACGAATTTACAGAATTTCTCTAAACCTTCCTTCAACAACGTTTGGGGACAAGCAATATTCCAACGCATAAAGTCCTCTCCTTCTTCGCCATACATTGTACCAGCATTTAGCTATGGCAAATATACCATCTGGCTCACCGTTCCTCCATCATAAGCGGTTCTCTATCAATTCAAATATACTGAATGTCACCTTAAATACTGGTGAAAAAATTGCTCAATCTTATCATAAGGAATAACCCCTGCCTGATTATCGTACAAATCGACATGACTTGCTCCAGGAATAATCATCAACTCCTTGTTATCGCCTTTTAATTTTTTGAAAGCATCCTCACTAAAATATCTTGAATGCGCCTTTTCTCCGTGAATCATCAATACCGCACTACGAATCTCACTGCTATAAGTCAGTAAAGGAGTATTTATAAACGAAAGTGCCGAAGTGACATTCCAGCCGCCGTTCGAGTTGAGAGAACGTTTGTGATATCCCCGTTTTGTCTTGTAATAATCATAATAATCCTTCACGAACTGAGGAGCATCAGCCGGCAATGGATCAACTACACCGCCAGCAAGTGCATACGAACCGTTTCGAGCATCGATAGTACGTTGCGCATTCAATTTCTTACGCAACTCATAACGTGCATTCTCATCCATTGCATCAAAATAACCATTAGCATTCACCCGGCTCATATCATACATGGTTACCGTTACAGTCGCCTTGATACGGGTATCGATAGCAGCAGCATTCAGTGCCATTCCACCCCATCCGCAAATTCCTATAATACCAATCCGTTCCGGATCAACATCTTCACGGATAGAAAGAAAATCGACGGCAGCGGAAAAATCTTCTGTATTAATATCTGGAGAAGCCACATATCGCGGTTCACCACTACTTTCTCCCGTATAAGAAGGATCGAAAGCAATAGCCAGAAATCCCCGTTCGGCCATCGTCTGCGCATAAAGACCGGAGGACTGCTCTTTTACGGCACCAAACGGACCACCGACAGCTATTGCCGGAAGTTTCCCTTCAGCCCATTTAGGCTTATACAAATCGGCAGCTAAAGTAATGCCGAAACGATTCTTAAAACGAACACTTTCCACCGTTACCTTATCACTTGGGGGAAAAGTTTTTTCATTCTCCTGTGCATAAAGTGTATTCATAATCACCGAAATTAAAAATGTAATAACTAATTTTTCTTTTCTCATAATAACTTCTTATTTGTTCTGGTACTTCGTAATCCTATCCTTAGAATATACACTATCGACAATGCAAATTTCTAAAGAAAAGGAGAACTGTTCTGTAGATAAATTACGGATGTTATAACCCCAATTACGGAATCATAATATACTCACTTCAAGCGCCCTTCACCAGGCATGAGAATCAGTAACATCGGTTAAATTATCTGTAATCAGGGTAGTAATGATATCTGGAGTTCGTTCTATCTTTGTAATAAATAAAATCGGCTTATGGACAAAATACTTCATTTAGACAGCGTAGACTTATATAACCAATTGTATGGACTTGAAACATTAAATCCACTCATAAGTGTCATCGACTTAAACAAAGCGACCCGTAAAATGACCTATACCCATTGGAACTATGGTATTTATGCCCTCTATCTGAAACTAGAAAAGGTATGTGACATTAAATACGGACGACAAACTTACGACTATCAAGAAGGAACCGTCGTTTGCTTTGCTCCTGGCCAGACCACAGAAACGACATTGAATACAGACCGTACACAACTGAATGTACTTGGCATTCTTTTCCATCCAGACCTTCTCAGAGGAACATCACTTGGGAAAAACATCAAAAAATATACTTTCTTTTCGTATGAAGTAAACGAAGCCTTGCATCTTTCTCCTGAAGAAAGATGTATTATAGAAGATTCTTTGAAAATAATCCAAAAAGAACTGGAACATGGTATCGACAAACATAGCAGAACATTGCTTGTCAATCATATCGAACTTTTACTAAACTACTGCATGAGATTCTACGAAAGGCAATTCATCACCAGAAGTAAAATCAACAGTGATGTGCTGACGCGCTTCGAAAATCTCCTCAACAGATATTTTGAAGAGTCACTTGCCGAACAAAACGGACTGCCTACTGTGAAATATTTTGCAGACAAGCTCTGTTTCTCTCCCAATTATTTCGGCGACATGCTGAAAAAAGAAACAGGGAAAAGTCCCCAAGAATATATTCAGGAAAAACTTATCGAACTGGCCAAAGAACGAATTGCAGGGACAGAAGATACTGTAAGCCAGATTGCATACTCACTGGGATTTCAATATCCACAACACTTGTGCCGCCTCTTTAAGAAAAAAGTTGGATGTACCCCTAATGAATATCGGGTACAAAATAGCATGCATGCATAAATCGACAAACGATAAGAAACAACTATGTTAGATTTCAAAACTGTTTACGAGTGCAACCGGTGTCTGGGATGCAAAACACTACATCCTCAAGTCAGCATTATCAACCTCGCTGATTCGAGGCCAGAACAAGACACTATAAAATTTGAGTTTTATGCAGTCCTCCTAATAGAAGAATGCCCAAATAACTGCTGCTGTTGTGGACGAAAGTATTACGATTATTCCAATGCGACTATGGTTTTTCTTACTCCTGGTGAAATTTTCCGGATGAGTGAAAACAATACACTACCCAATAAAGGGTACCTTCTTGCATTTCACCCAGACCTGCTTTTCCAGACTTCGCTGAAAAACCATATTAAGAACTATACCTTTTTCTCCTACCGCAAAGAAGAAGCCTTGCATCTTTCACAACGAGAAACAGCCCAAATAACATGCTGTTTCGAAAATATAGAAGACGAATTACAGCATCCTATTGATACCCATAGCAGTACAATATTATCACGCTACATAGAGTTATTGCTTGACTACTGTACCCGGTATTACGAACGTCAGTTTATTACTAGGGAAAATAAAAACAGGACTATTCTTGAAAAAATGGAGAGCATTCTCAATCAATATATCGAATCCGGGGAATTACAAAACGGACTATTCCCCACCCCCACCTTCTGCGCAGAGGAATTAGGATTGTCCACAGCTTATTTCAATGACCTGCTAAAATTTGAGACAGGCAATACACTCCAAGAATATTTTCAGCTCAAACGCTTGAAAGCGGCAAAGAAAATGCTGTTGAAAGGTAAGGATTCCCCTTCTTTCATTGCTCAGCAACTGGGCTATCCCAATGTACAATACTTTAGTCTGATATTTAAGAAAATAATGGGCATGTCTCCCACTGAATACAGATACTCACACAATTGAAGCTATATCAAATATAGTTATTATCACGTAATTATTGCATTTCTCGAATAAAACTATAGCGGATACGTATCCGGTATAATACCTCGTCCGTATCCGCTATACTACAATGAAGTATGATAATTACTCTACATACAATACCAACCCTTTCAGATATTCACCTTCCGGATGGTAAATATTCACAGGATGATCACCCGGCTGAGTAAGCTGGTGCAGAATGCGTACACTCCGTCCACTCTGGGCAGCCGCTGTAAACACAGCATTACGGAAATTTTCCTTATTGACAACCTGCGAACAAGAGAACGTAAACAAGATGCCTCCCGGACGAATCTTTTCAAAAGCCTTTGCATTCAGTTTCGTATATCCACGCAACGCATTACGCAAAGCATCTCGATGCTTGGCAAAAGCAGGAGGATCAAGAATAATAAGATCATACTGGTCGCCCATACGATCGAGAAACTTAAACGCATCCTCAGCGTAAGCCTTATGACGAGTATCTCCCGGGAAATTCAATTCCACATTCTCATTGGTCAAATCGATAGCCTTTGCCGAACTATCTACCGAGTGAACCAGATTGGCACCTCCACGCATCGCATAGAACGAAAAGCCTCCTGTATAGCAGAACATGTTCAGTACATTCCGTCCTTTTGCATACCGTTCCAGCAGATGACGATTCTCACGCTGGTCTACAAAAAAGCCCGTTTTCTGTCCTTTCAGCCAGTCTACATGGAATTTCAAGCCATTCTCCATAGCTACATTTTCAGGACTTCCACCTTTGATGAAACCATTTTCGGTAGACAGCAAATCAGCCTTAAACGGCAATGTCGTTTCCGACTTATAATAGATATTCTGTATCACATCACCCATAACCTCCGATAAGGCATCAGCAATTTCCATCCGATATACATGCATACCTGCCGAATGAGCCTGCATCACTGCCGTATGGTCATACACGTCAATAATCAGTCCCGGCAAATTATCACCTTCACCATGAACCAGACGATAAGTATTGTTCTGTGGATTACCAATCAACCCCAAAGCTACACGCAAATCCTTCGCAATACTAAGTTTACGAACCCAGAAAGCATGATCGATCGTTTCCTGTACGAACGACAAAACACGCACAGCAATACTTCCAATCTGAAAATGACCACATGCAATAAACTCCTTCTTCGATGTATAAACATCTACAATCTCTCCCTCTTCGGGCTCACCTTCCACACGGGCTATGGCTCCCGAAAATACCCACGGATGAAAACGTTTCAACGATTCCTCCTTACCGGGTTTCAGATATACTTTTTTGTACGACACGTTTATTATCTTAATTAATTATTTTCTGTTTCCACCACTTTCACGATTTCATAGCCTCCGGTGCTACGTAAATCATCCAAATAATTATAAATCTCTACACATGCCCAAGCATCAGTCGCAGCATAAGCTTGCTGTGCTTCTGTCAACACCTCGGCTTCCCAGTTCGACAAGCGCTGTGATTTCGAAATTTTCTTTCCGAACAACAAAGCGTATATTTTCTGTAAACTCTTTTCCTCTATACCGAAGCGAGGAACATAATCCTGCAATTCAATCCAGTTTCCGGTTCGCGGATCCTTCGTATTTCGTCTGCGAAGCATCGCAAAATCATCTTTTAGTGAAAGCCCTACTTTGAGGACATCATTCTGCAAGAATTCTTCCAAAAAATCGGGCAATCCCAAACGGTTTAACCGAAACAAGAAACAGGTATCGTGTGTAGAGATTTGCAGCAAAGCAACCTTATGCGTCGTCCCCTTTCGGAACGAAGGGCGAGTTTCGGTATCCACTCCCACAATAGAATGTGTATTCAAGTAATCGATTGCTTTACGAGCATCCGATTCCGTATTAACAACAAAAATCCGTCCCTCAAAACTCACCTTAGGCAATTCGGACACACTTTGCTTTGATATCTTATTATATAATACAACCATGGATTTATTCTTCCTCATGTAAATCACTCCCAACGATCACCAGAACCGTCATCCTCGCCAGCTTCCAGCCCTTCATATAAATCATCCTCACTATAACCAGCATCCGCTTCAAATGGAGAAGAAGCATCCTCTTCGTCCTCCATATCCTCATCGGGATGTTTACTGTACTTCACATCATGCAATGCACGCATAGCGTTCACCAGCCGTTGCCCCCAGAATTCCACGAAATGTTCACGGCAGATCACCAAAGCATCATTCATCGTTTGGTCAAATCCCAGTTGATACACACAGATAAAATCTTTCAATGGCTGATAAATATCTGCCAGATTTTCGGATATATTCTGCTTGATCGGAGTATCACTGTAAGCCATGTCATCTAAAAATACATCCAGATAATCATCCTTACTTCCCATCAGTGCAGCTACACTGGCCCGAATACGTTCATAATCTCCTTCTGTAACAAAGGTTTCAGGATCGAACTCATCGATACGCTCCGCTTCGGGCAGCAGAGAAGCCTTTAAATAAAGCAAAGGCAGCAACTTAAGCGCCGTATCAATGAATTTACGCCGCTTCATTTCTGTAGCTCGTTCCAAAAAACCACAAAACTCAGCAGCAACAGTTACAAATTCTACGGTATTTTTATCAAATATAATCGGGGTATGACTCTTTTCCATAATCAATTGAATTTCGCGACAAAGGTACGAAAAAAAATAAATCTCCACAATTTATTATAAGCAGAGGCAACTGACGGGTTCAAAAATATTCGTACATTTGCGTTCAAATTTGAAATATCGTACAAGAATCATGAAGAAAAAAACAGATAACAAGCCCAATGAAGGGAAATTGGGTATACCCGACAAAGTAGTAACAGCCATTAAGGGCGAAACCATCCATTTCATTATCGGCCTGCTATGCGTCATATTTGGCGTATACATGCTACTAGCATTCAGTTCTTTCTTCTTTACCGGAGGAAACGATCAAAGCATTCTTTCACATCCTGACCCAGGAGAATTACTGGAAACAGGCAACCGCATACAGAATTATGCCGGAGCACGAGGAGCCCAATTATCTCAGTTTCTGATAAACGATTGCTTTGGAATTTCAGCTTATTTCATCATCATATTTCTTGTTGTAGCCGGTATGAAGCTGATGAAAGCCTATGAATTCAAGTTATGGAAATGGTTTATAGCCTGTACAACACTGATGGTTTGGTTTTCGATAACTTTAGGATTCGCCTTTGGAGGGACATGTGAGGATTCATTTCTTTACCCTGGAGGATTACATGGCTATAACGTCAGTCAATGGATTTGTTCTCAGATTGGAGCATCCGGATTGATTCTTACGTTACTAGTAACAGGCATTTTTATCGGCGTTTTTTTCACCAAAGGAACAATTAATGTTGTTCGGAAAGCCTTCCACCCCTCTCTGTCCAAGCGTAATAAAGTTGCTCAGCCTGTAAATACTGACAGCCTTACGACAGAAACGCCCAATGAAGGGAATATAGAAGTTCAAGATAATAATGAGCTTGAAAAAGAAAACAGCTCTGAGAAATCGGGACAAGAAGAAAAAGAACAGCCGCTTCAACTCGAGACCGAGCAATACAAAGATTCGCAACCGATAGAAATCGAACTCGATCCGATAGAAAAGCCTCTTCCACGCCAAGCAGAAAATATTAAGCCTTTTCCAGTACAAGAAACCGTTCCCATATCCGAACCTGAAGATATAGAAGAAAAAGAAGAAGTGACAGAAAAGGTAAATGAGCCAGCCTTTGAAATAAGTGACGAACACAAAGAAGAAGACGAAGAATACCGTGGCAATATCAACCAGCCTTATAATCCTCGTCTGGACTTGGAGCATTATAAATTCCCGACACTCGATTTGCTCAATTCATACGGTGACCATGAGCCGACAATCGACATGGAAGAGCAGAATGCCAACAAAAACCGCATCATTCAAGTTTTACGCAGTTTTGGCATCGAAATCAGCTCCATCAAGGCGAGTGTAGGACCGACCATTACTCTCTATGAGATAACTCCAGCCGAAGGAGTACGTATCTCGAAAATACGTAATCTGGAAGATGATATCGCACTCAGCCTTTCAGCACTGGGTATCCGTATCATAGCCCCGATACCCGGTAAAGGAACAATTGGTATCGAGGTTCCGAATGCCAATCCACGCATCGTACCCATGAGTTCGATTCTGGCAAGCAAGAAGTTTCAGGAAACAACATTCGACCTACCCGTTGCTTTAGGAAAAACTATCACCAACGAAGTGTTCATGGTAGACTTGACAAAAGCACCTCACATGCTGGTAGCTGGTGCAACCGGACAAGGTAAATCGGTTGGTCTGAATGCCATTGTTACTTCATTGCTTTACAAGAAGCATCCTAGTGAACTGAAGTTTGTCATCATCGACCCAAAGAAAGTTGAGTTTGCTATCTATGCACCGATAGAGAAACACTTCCTTGCCAAGTTGCCCGATGCATCCGATGCAATTATTACCGACGTATCGAAAGTTGTCCAGACCCTCAATTCGCTGTGCGTGGAAATGGATACCCGCTACGACCTGTTGCGTAAGGCAGGCTGCCGTAACATAAAAGAATACAATGCCAAATTCATCAACCGACAGCTGAATCCGGAAAACGGACACCGCTTCATGCCATACATCGTTATTATCATCGATGAGTTCGGCGATCTGATTATGACAGCCGGAAAAGAAGTAGAGTTACCAATCTGTCGTATCGCACAGCTGGCACGTGCCGTAGGTATACATGCCATCATTGCTACCCAACGTCCGACGACCAACATCATTACCGGAACAATCAAAGCTAACTTCCCGGCTCGTATTGCTTTCCGTGTAGCATCTATGATGGACTCGCGTACTATTCTTGACCGTCCGGGAGCACAACAACTGATAGGAAAAGGAGACATGCTCTACCTGCAGGGTAATGACCCCGTACGTGTACAATGCGCGTTTGTCGATACACCGGAAGTAGAAAAGATAGCAGCATACATCAGTCGCCAGCAAGGCTATCCAACAGCCTTCTTACTACCTGAATATGTAGATGAAAATGCAGAAAGCAGTAGTGCGGCAGATGTCGACATGAATCGTCTAGACCCCTTGTTCGAAGAAGCGGCACGACTGGTCATTTACCATCAGCAAGGTTCAACCTCGCTGATCCAGCGCAAATTCTCCATCGGCTATAACCGTGCCGGACGTATCATGGACCAGCTGGAGCGAGCTGGCATCGTAGGACCGGCCAATGGTAGTAAGGCGCGTGATGTTCTTTGCATGGACGAAAACGATTTGGAAATGCGTATGAGTAATTTAAAGAATCAATAAAAACAAAGACTATGAAACGTATTTATTTTTTCTTTCTGATGCTTGCAACAAGTATGTCAGTAGTCTTCGCACAAAAGGACGCAAAAGCTCAGGCTATACTAGACAAAACCGCAGCAGCTTATCAGAAAGCAGAAGGCATTGCAATCACTTTCGGCGGAACACAAAAGGGCACACTTCTGTTGAAAGGCTCTTGCTTTTACCTTGACTGCGCCGGAGTAAAAAGCTGGTTCGACGGAAAAACGCAATGGAGTTATGTACAGCAGAATGAAGAGGTTACCATTTCCAATCCTACAGCAGAAGAAATACAGAGTGTTAATCCGTATGCATTGATTACCTCATATAAGACCTTATTCAATTACCGCTATAGAGGATTTCAGACACGTAATGGCAAAAAAGGACAAGAAATTGTACTCACTCCTCGTCAAAAAGGAGATATACAATTAATCACCTTTACAGTTTCAGCCGATTATGAACCAATATATATTGGTGTCAAGCTGTCCAATGGAAAGACGCAGGAATTTAACATCACTTCCTACCAGACGCACCGTAATCTGAACAGTTCCATTTTCCGCTTCGATGCGAAAAAATATCCTAACGCAGAAATTATCGACATGCGATAAATTGTATTTCCAATACAAAAAGCCCTGTTGGATAGCATGAAGTGCACCCCAAAAGTTAGACACAAAACTTTTGGGGTG
>FR887782.1:5150-81509 GCA_000432735.1 Bacteroides sp. CAG:443 | reverse complement strand
CAACGAATCCCTCAGATTTTTACGTTGATCCAAGAAAACCTTTCCGGCTAAGTTCGCAAAAAGACTCAGACAAAATAAAAAAGCATCCTAGGGTAAACCTAGAATGCTTTCAAAAACTGTTGGGCTACTCGGATTCGAACCAAGAAAAACAGGACCAGAATCTGTTGTGTTACCATTACACCATAGCCCAAACTTATGTTTACGGTATCTTCTCCGCGAAGACTTCCGCTTATTAAAGATGTTGGGCTACTCGGATTCGAACCAAGAAAAACAGGACCAGAATCTGTTGTGTTACCATTACACCATAGCCCAATATCAAGTATTTTGTCAATCATTTCGTTTTTGACGCTGCAAAGGTACTACTTTTTCCTAATATAGCAATAGTTTCGCGCTTTTTTTTCAAAAAAATACAAAAGAAAAAGAGAATTAAGCTTCATTCCTTCGTGATATACAGAAAAGCAAGTATATTTGCTACATTATTAAATAGTAAATACTAAAATAAAAACAGAAAACAATAATAATGGACGAAACAAAGAACTTAGTAAAGAAAATTACAGAAGGCATTCAAGAAAAAAAAGGAAAGAAAATCGTTATAGCTGACTTAACCAATATAGAAGATACAATCTGCAAATACTTCGTTATCTGTCAGGGAAACTCACCTAGCCAGGTTCTGGCAATCGTAGATTCAGTAAAAGAATACGTTCGGAAAGAAACCGGCAACAAAGTATATGGAATGGACGGAGTACGTAATGCACAATGGGTAGCCATGGATTACGGAGACGTGCTGGTTCATGTATTTTTACCGGAAGTAAGAGATTTCTATAACTTGGAGCATTTGTGGGCTGATGCCAAGCTGACTTCTCTACCCGACATTGATTAATTTTATATGTAAACGTGTATGAGCGAAAATTTAAACAACAACAATAAACCCAAGATCAACGTACCACGTCCAAGCTTGAGCTGGCTGTACGTGATTATTGCTCTTGTTTTCGGGTTCCTTTACTTTTCCAGTGAAGACGGAAGTGCAAGCAAGGAAATAACCTATACCGAATTCAAGGAGATGGTAAGCAAAGGTTACGCAAATAAAATCATAGCTTACGATGACAATACTGTGGATATGTTTATCAAGCCTGAGCACATTGTCGATGTGTTCGGAAAAGATGCAAGCAAAGTAGGCAGAAGCCCTTCGGTCAATGTACAGATAGGATCGATGGAGTCGCTTGATAAATTTCTTGACGAAGAACAGAACAACGGACATTTTACGGGTTCCATCAGCTACGAAAAGCATACGAACTACTTTAGTATGATATTCTGGAATGTAGCTCCTTTCCTGTTATTAATAGGTATATGGATGTTCATCATGCGCCGTATGAGCGGAGGTGGAGGTCCGGGCGGTGCCGGAAATGTTTTCAATGTAGGAAAAAGCAAGGCTCAATTGTTTGAAAAAGGAGCCAACCGCATTACGTTTAAGGATGTAGCTGGTCAGGCTGCTGCCAAACAAGAGGTAGAAGAAATTGTAGAATTTCTGAAACAACCGCAAAAATACACGGAACTGGGAGGTAAAATTCCTAAAGGTGCATTGCTGGTAGGCCCTCCGGGAACCGGTAAGACCTTGCTTGCCAAAGCAGTTGCCGGCGAAGCTGATGTACCGTTCTTCTCTATTTCAGGTTCCGATTTCGTGGAAATGTTTGTGGGAGTGGGAGCTTCACGTGTACGCGACCTCTTCCGTCAGGCAAAGGAAAAGGCTCCTTGTATCATATTTATTGATGAAATTGATGCAGTGGGCCGTGCCCGTGGAAAGAACCCCAGCATGGGAGGTAACGACGAACGTGAAAATACGCTAAACCAGTTGCTTACAGAAATGGATGGATTCGGTTCGAACAGTGGAGTCATCATACTGGCAGCTACGAACCGTGTAGATATTCTGGATAAGGCCTTGCTGCGTGCCGGACGATTCGACCGTCAGATTTATGTCGATCTGCCCGACTTGAACGAACGTAAGGAGGTCTTCGGAGTACATCTCCGCCCATTGAAACTGGATAATACGGTAGACGTTGATCTGTTGGCACGTCAGACTCCGGGATTCAGCGGTGCTGATATTGCCAATGTATGTAATGAAGCAGCCTTGATTGCGGCACGTCACTCGAAGACATCTGTGGGAAAAGATGATTTCTTAGCAGCTATCGACCGTATCGTCGGCGGTCTGGAAAAGAAAACAAAAGTAATGACCGCAGCCGAAAAACGTGCCATTGCTCTGCATGAAGCAGGACATGCTACCATTTCATGGTTCCTGGAACATGCCAATCCGCTGATCAAGGTCACAATCGTTCCGCGAGGACGTGCATTAGGAGCAGCATGGTATCTGCCTGAAGAACGTCAGATTACGACTAAGGAGCAGATGCTGGATGAAATGTGTGCAACCTTAGGTGGTCGTGCAGCCGAAGAAGTTTTCATTGGACACATCTCAACCGGTGCCATGAACGACCTGGAACGAGTAACCAAACAGGCTTACGGCATGATTGCATACGCAGGTATGAGCGACAAGTTGCCTAACCTGT
Source organism: Bacteroides sp. CAG:443 (assembly GCA_000432735.1). Lineage (GTDB taxonomy): Bacteria > Bacteroidota > Bacteroidia > Bacteroidales > Bacteroidaceae > Phocaeicola. Next base: position 78,951 of record FR887782.1, on the reverse strand, counting down.
GCTACTACAGCAACGATGAATATACGTTCAACAAGCCTTACAGTGAACATACTGCCGAACTGATTGACCAGGAAGTGCAGAAGATGATCAATGAACAATATGCACGTGCAAAGGCATTGCTGCTGGAACATAAGGAAGGTCATAACCAACTGGCGGAACTGCTGATAGAGCGTGAAGTAATCTTTGCCGAAGATGTAGAAAAGATATTCGGAAAACGTCCGTGGGCTTCCCGTTCGGAAGAAATCATGGCCGACGAAAAGAAAGCGCTACCGGAACCAGAAAAGAAGGCAAACGAACCTTCATCCGAACCGGAAAACAAAGAGCCGGAAGCTACACAAAGCGAAGGTACAACTGTTTCCAATGAAGAGAAACAAGCCTGAGAACATCATTATCATAACAGAAACTAAGCTTTTGTCATTCAGCCGACCTACATGGTCTGCCTGAATGACAAAAGCATTTTAATAACAAACATTAAATCCCTTACTGCCGTGAAAAGCAATTTTCTTCAACGAGCCATAACAGGAGTGATATTCGTAGCCGTATTGGTAGGCTGCATTCTGGGAGGCCCTATCTCGTTCACCATTTTGTTTGCGCTGATCAGTGCACTTACAATCAATGAGTTCGGCACCATTGTCAACCGAAGAGAAAACACACGTATGAACAAACCTATCTCCATTCTGGCAGGTCTGTTCCTGTTTCTCTGTTTCGGATACATCGGAGTAGTACCGGGAGCGAATGAAATTTTCATTCCTTACCTGTTTCTGATACTTTATCTGTTCATCAGCGAATTGTACAAGAAACAGCCTAATCCACTCAACAACTGGGCATATGCCATGATGAGCCAGATATACATTGCTTTATCATTCGCCTTGCTCAACGTACTGGCTTACCACAGTACCGCAGTAGAAAGTATTTCACAATACAATCCGATATTACCTTTGTCTATTTTCATCTTCAACTGGGTAAACGATACGGGGGCTTACTGTACCGGCATGCTGTTCGGAAAGCACAGATTGTTCGAACGTATTTCTCCCAAGAAGTCGTGGGAAGGCTCTATCGGAGGTGCCGTATTCAGCATCATCGCTGCCATCGTGCTGGCACACTTCTTTACATTCCTGAGTACCGGCATCTGGATCGGATTGGGACTGACTGTTGTGGTATTCGGAACGTGGGGCGACTTGACCGAATCGCTGATGAAACGTACACTCGGCATCAAGGATTCGGGTAATATCCTGCCCGGACACGGAGGTATGCTCGACCGCTTCGACAGCACCCTCATGGCCGTTCCGGCAGCAGTGGTATACTTGTATGTAGTAGGACTGATTACTGCTTAATAAACAGAAAGTGCCCTTCCTTTCTTTCACCCATTCTGAAAAGGCTGATCAAGCCTGCAAACAACTGATTCAGAATATAATAACAAGTAAAAGAAAGGAAGGGCATATTGTTTTTAAGATTTGTACAAAAAATCTGAGAATTTGTACAAATTTTCAGAAAAGGTCACGACGTTTTTTCAGAAACTCGCCCACGTTGCACGAACACTCGCAGACGAATCATAAAAAAGTCATCTCACCTCTTCCGGCGTACCTTCAGCAAAGCCGTAATCTGAGCCGCCGCACGTTCCGACGCACCCGGCTCTCCCAAAATACCAATCAGCCGATCGTACTCCGAAAGCATGCGCGAGCGTCCGTTTCCGCCCGATATAATCTTAGCCAACTCCTTTTTTATATTAGAAACCGTCATACCGTCGGCCACCAGCTCCGTCACCACCTCCCGATCGGCTATCAGGTTTACCAATGAAATATACTTCACTTTCAGGATATGCCTGCGAAGAAAAGAAACCAGTTTGCCTACCGATATGTAGTAGCATACCACCTGAGGCACACGGAACAAAGCCGTTTCGAGCGTAGCCGTTCCCGAAGTAACCAGTGCTGCCTCAGCCTGCTGCAACAAACGGTACGTCTGTCCAAATACGATTTTCGTACTGCTGTCGATATATCGCTTGTAAAAATCGGGCTCAATGCCGGGAGCTCCCGCCACCACAAACTGATATTGCGGGAAACTACGTGCCGCCTCAATCATGCGCGTCAGGTTATCCTTGATTTCCTGCCGGCGACTTCCTGCCAGCAAAGCGATGATCGGCTTATCTTCCAGCCCGTTGGCTGTGACAAATTCACTGAAAGTTTCCTGTCCTTTCCTGCGAAAATCATCCACCGCATCCACACACGGATTGCCCACATAATGTATCGGATACTGATGCTTCTTGAAGAAATCGACCTCGAAAGGCAGGATAGAAAACAACTCATCGACATCGCGTTTAATATTCTTGATGCGGTACTCCTTCCACGCCCAGATCTTCGGCGAAATATAATAGTAGACAGGTATCTGCGTGTGCCGCTTGATGTATTCGGCTATTTTCAGGTTAAACCCCGGATAATCGACCAAAATCAAGACATCCGGCTGCCACGCTTCGACATCCTTCTTGCAAAAATCCATGTTACGGAAAATGGTTCGCAAGTGAAGCAGCACGGGAATGAAACCCATATACGCCAGTTCGCGGTAATGCTTTACGCAAGTACCGCCCACCGCCTTCATCAAATCGCCTCCGAAGAAGCGAAATTCTGCCTGCGGATCTTCGTGCTGCAAGGCACGCATCAGGTTCGATGCATGCAAGTCGCCCGATGCCTCTCCTACTATCAGATAATACTTCATACGTTCCAGTTCCAGTGTTTCAAATCATCCATCAGCGAATACGCCGTAACGTCAATCTGCGTGGGCGTAATTGCCACATAATCATGTTCCAAAGCCCAGTGGTCGGTATCCTCGGCATCGGGCTCGTTGTTCTTGTATTCTCCCGTTAGCCAGTAGTAGCAACCGCCACGCGGATGTTCGGCCTTGACAAACTCGTTTGTCCACACTCCGTCGGTCTGCCGGCAGATACGCACACCTTTCAGTTCATCCGTATCGGGAAAATTCACATTCAGACACTTACCTTCGGGGAGTCCCTTGGCAAGCACTTCCTCCACGATGCGGCGTACATAAGGCAGCGTGGCCGAGAAATCCGCATCCGCACTATGGTTGCACAATGAGAATCCTACCGAAGGAATCCCCTTCAAGCAGCCTTCTATCACCACACCCATCGTACCGGAATAATGCACATTTACCGACGAATTGTCGCCGTGATTGATACCTCCTATCACCATATCGGGCTTGCGGGGCACCAAAGCATGTAAAGCCAGTTTTACACAATCGACAGGGCTTCCCGAACACTTGTAGACGGTCAGTCCAGGCTCCTGGCGTACCTTTGCACAACGGAGAGGATGTTCGGAAGTAATGGCTCCCGATGAACCTGAACGCGGCCCGTCGGGGGCTACGACTATCAGGTCGGCAACCGGGCGCAATGCCCCTACTAATTCTCGTATTCCTTTGGCATTCACGCCATCATCGTTCGATAGTAATAAAAGAGGTCTTTCGTTTGTCATATATTTCATTATTAATAATTGCCCGTAAAGTTACAACAAATATTAATCTTCTCAAACCACGGCACATAATTACACAGAATTGCGTATCTTTGCCTCGCCGAAGTTATTAACAAAAGCCGTGAGTTATCAACATTTTCAAGAAATGCAGACATTTGCTGATACATACTTTCGACGATTATTTGTTACTTCGCAATCAGTAAACTGATTAATATGGGAAAAATTATTGCTTTAGCCAACCAAAAAGGTGGCGTGGGTAAGACTACGACAACCATTAACCTGGCTGCATCATTAGCCACTCTCGAGAAGAAAGTGCTGGTAGTCGACGCTGATCCGCAGGCAAATGCTTCATCCGGTCTGGGGGTTGATTTAAAGGACATTGACTGTTCTATTTACGAATGCCTTATCAACCAGACAGACATCAGGGAAGCTATTTACACAACCGATATTGACGGATTAGACATTATTCCTTCTCACATCGACCTCGTGGGAGCAGAAATTGAAATGCTGAACCTGGAAAACCGTGAGAAGATTATGAAAAAGGCCTTGGAGCCGATGAAAAATGAATACGATTATATCCTGATAGACTGTTCACCGTCGCTGGGACTGATTACCATCAATGCCCTGACGGCTGCCGACTCGGTCATCATTCCGGTACAATGCGAGTACTTTGCACTGGAAGGTATCAGTAAACTGCTGAACACCATCAAGATAATCAAGACAAAACTAAATCCTTCGCTGGAAATAGAAGGATTCCTGCTCACGATGTTCGACTCACGTCTGCGTCTGGCCAACCAGATATACGACGAGGTTAAGCGTCATTTTCAGGAGCTGGTGTTCAAAACCATTATCCAGCGAAACGTCAAGCTGAGTGAAGCTCCCAGTCACGGAATACCTGCCATCTTGTACGATGCAGATTCTACGGGTGCCAAGAATCACCTGGCTCTGGCAAACGAAATTATAAACAAGAACAAAGAAGCATAAAAGCTGAAAGAATAAACAAATATGGCCGTACAGAAAAAATTTGCACTGGGCAGAGGACTCGACGCGCTGATTTCTACCAACGACGAGGTAAGGACTTCGGGCTCTTCTTCTATCAACGAAGTGGAACTGAGCAAGATATCCGTCAACCCGAACCAGCCGCGACGGGAATTTGATCCGATTGCCCTGCAAGAACTTGCCGACTCAATAGCTGAAATCGGCATCATACAACCTATTACCTTACGCAAGCTGAATGAGGATTCATATCAGATTATAGCAGGAGAACGACGTTACCGTGCCTCTATTCTGGCAGGACTGAGTACCATCCCTGCTTATATCCGTACTGCCGACGATGAGAACATGATGGAAATGGCGCTGATAGAGAACATTCAGCGTGAAGACTTGAACTCGCTGGAGATCGCACTCGCCTATCAGCATCTCATCGAACAATACGAACTGACTCAGGAACGCCTGAGCGAACGGGTGGGGAAAAAGCGTACTACCATCGCCAACTACCTGCGACTGCTCAAACTTCCTGCTACAATACAGGTTGCACTGAAGAATAAAGAAATAGACATGGGGCATGCACGTGCCTTGCTTGCGCTGGACGACCCGAAGACACAGATACGTATTTTCAACGAAATCATTGCGCAAGGGTATTCCGTACGCAAGGTAGAAGAAATAGTAAAGGCATTGTCCGCGGGTGAAAGCGTGGAATCGGGAGGCAAGAAAATAGCTCCCAAAGGCGCCAAACTGTCCGAAGAATATACCATGTTGCAGAATCATCTGTGTACATTCTTCGGTACCAAGGTACAGCTGTCGTGCAGCAACAAAGGAAAAGGTAAAATCAGTATCCCCTTCAACAACGAAGCCGATCTGGAAAGAATCATGGAGATACTGGACTCATTGAAACCAAAAGAATAAAAAGAACAAGTCTTGAGACAACGACCGTTTACATATATAGTATATATCGTACTGCTTTTCTGTCTGGTATGGGGAGGAAGTACAGAGGGATATGCACAACGTGCACTCAAGCACCGGAAAGGCATACTGACCGCCGACTCGATACGTGCGCAAAACGTAGCCGACAGTCTTGCCTTACTCGATAAGCTGAATATACGCCAGCAGCGCATCGAAGAACTGGAAGCTCCGGTGGATACTGCCATGCTCATGCGGCAGAGTGACTCGCTGCAAAGCCGAAAACCTCAGGCCATCAAAGAAAAGAAGAAGTGGCTTCCTATACCGAACAACTCTATCTGGCTATCGCTTGCCATACCCGGTGCAGGTCAGATATACAACCGGAAGTACTGGAAACTGCCAATCATTTATGGAGGTTTCGCAGGATGTACCTATGCTTTAACCTGGAACAGTAAAATGTATAAGGATTACACACAGGCATATCAGGATATCATGAGCGATAATCCGAATAATGATAGCTATATGAACTTCCTGCCGGCCGGATATACCAAGAAGGATGTGCAAAACAGGTTGGATTATTATCAGGAACTATTCCGCAAGCGAAAGGATGTCTTCCGCCGTCAGCGAGATTTAAGTATAATCTCTTTTATCGCAGTATATCTGTTGTCGGTCATCGACGCGTATGTAGATGCCGAACTGTCGAACTTCGATATATCGAACGATCTGGGAATGACACTGGAACCTACAATATTTAACGATGCATACCGCAAGCTGCCACAAGGAATAGGCTTGCAATGCAGTATTAAATTTTAAAATATGAAGAAACTATGTATTGGCATACTTGCCTTCCTTAGCTTTTCGAATCTCTTTGCCCAAAAAACGGAACAGAGCATTGTTGTCCGTTCAAGCTCTGGCGTAGAAGAGAGTTTCGACTTGCCCGAAGGTATGCTTTCCGAAACAGACAGTCTGTATCTGGACTGGATTTCGAAAAACTATATCAATTTGGGAGAAAACTGTACCGCAACTTCCGCTAATCCAGAAGTCAGCGACTCTATCTATATCGACCGGTTGCAACGTATTCCGGCTATCATCGAAATGCCGTACAACGAAGTGGTACGAAAATTTATCGACATGTATGCTACCCGCTTACGTCAGAAGGTTGCATTCATGCTGAGTGCCAACAATTTTTACATGCCTATATTCGAAGAAGCACTCGATTTGTACGACCTTCCGCTGGAGCTGAAGTATCTTCCTGTCATCGAATCGGCTCTGAATCCGATGGCCACTTCTCGTCAGGGAGCTGTGGGCTTATGGCAGTTCATGCTGGCAACGGGTAAAATCTATGGCCTGCAAGTAACCAGCCTGATAGACGAACGCCGTGACCCGATCAAGTCGACTCGCGCTGCTGCACGCTATCTGAAAGACTTGTACGACATTTATCACGACTGGAATCTGGTACTTGCTGCCTATAATTGCGGTCCGGGTACAATAAACAAAGCCATCCGCCGTGCCGATGGAGAAAAGGATTTCTGGAAACTGTACAATTATCTTCCCAAAGAAACCAGAGGATACGTACCGGCATTTATCGCTGCAAACTACATTATGACGTACTATTGTGAACACAATATCAGCCCATTGGAAATGAAAATGCCGGAAGGAACTGATACCATTCACATATCGCGTCCGTTGAATCTTCAGCAGATTGCCGCAGTATGTAATACGAATATTGACGAACTTCGTGCACTGAATCCGGAGTTTAAAAAAGACATCATTCCCGGAAATGAAAAGCCTTATGCTTTACGTCTCTCCAACAAAATGATGAGCTGCTTTATCGATAACGAAGACAGCATATACAATTACAAACCGGAAGTCTACCAAACTCGACGCAGTAAAGTAGAAGTTGCCTCCGTTAAATCGTCTGCCAAATCGGGAAAAGCCGTCTACCACAGAATCAGAAACGGTGAAACTCTGGGAGGTATTGCAGCCAAATACGGCGTAAGCGTAGCACAGTTACGCCGGTTGAACGGAATAAAAGGCAGCAGCATTCGCGCCGGACGATCATTACGTATCCGATAAACCTCATATTTTACACCCATAATCTCATAAAAAGCTCTCGGTTATCCACAAAGACTAGCCGAGAGCTTTTTTTGTTTTCAGGCTTAACTTTTCAAACAAGACCCTAAGAAAAAACTTGATTCTACTTGTAAAATTCTTTATTTTCTTTATTTTTGCAATTATATTAAGGGAGGAATATAATGACGGATGATAAACTTACACAAGAGCAAACCGATGAAAAGCAGATAAATGATGCCTTTCAAGAACTTTTAGATCGATACCTGGAAAGCAAGCACCGCAAAAAAGTAGAAATAATCACGAAAGCTTTTAATTTTGCCAAGCAAGCACATAAAGGTGTCCGACGTCGTTCGGGTGAACCCTATATACTGCATCCTATTGCCGTAGCACGTATTGCGTGCGTAGAAATAGGCTTGGGATCGACTTCCATCTGTTCGGCTTTACTGCACGACGTGGTAGAAGATACGGACTATACAGTAGAAGATATTGAAAATCTGTTCGGCCCGAAAATAGCACAAATCGTCGACGGGCTGACAAAAATCTCCGGAGGTATCTTCGGCGACCGCGCCTCCGCGCAGGCAGAGAACTTCAAGAAGCTCTTGCTCACAATGAACGATGACATCCGGGTTATCCTGATAAAGATAGCCGACCGCCTGCACAACATGCGTACACTCGGCTCCATGCTCCCCAGCAAACAGTATAAAATTGCAGGTGAAACCCTTTATATCTATGCTCCTCTGGCCAACCGTCTGGGGCTGAACCGTATCAAGACCGAACTGGAAGACCTGAGTTTCAAATACGAGCATCCGGAAACCTACAAAGAAATACAAGACAAATTACAGGCTACTCAGGCAGAGCGTGAAAGTGTTTTCACCGAATTTACAGCTCCTATCCGTGCACAACTGGATAAAATGGGTATTCCTTATCGTATCCTGGCACGTGTAAAATCGCCTTATTCCATCTGGAACAAGATGCAGACCAAGCATATCACGTTCGAAGAGATTTATGATATTCTTGCCGTACGTATCATCTTTACTCCACGAAATGAGGAAGAGGAACTGAATGATTGCTTCGATATCTATGTAGCTATCTCGAAAATATACAAACCGCACCCCGACCGTCTGCGCGACTGGGTAAGTCACCCGAAAGCCAACGGCTATCAGGCACTGCACGTCACACTGATGAGCAACAAGGGACAATGGATTGAAGTACAGATAAGAAGCGAACGTATGAACGACGTCGCCGAACAGGGATTTGCCGCTCACTGGAAATATAAAGAAGGAGGAGGCAGCGAAGATGAAGGCGAACTGAGTAAATGGCTGAAAACCATTAAGGAAATTTTGGACGATCCGCAGCCGGATGCGCTCGATTTCCTCGATACCATCAAACTGAACTTGTTTGCATCCGAGATATTTGTCTTCACACCGAAAGGGGAAATCAAGACCATGCCACAAAACTGTACGGCACTCGATTTTGCCTTTTCTATCCATACATTCCTGGGGAGCCACTGTATCGGAGCAAAAGTCAATCATAAACTGGTTCCGCTAAGCCACAAACTGCAAAGCGGTGATCAGGTAGAGATTCTTACATCCAAGTCGCAGAAGGTACAGCCTTCGTGGATTAATTTTGCTACTACCGCCAAAGCCAAAGCTAAAATACTGGCTATCCTGAAGCGTGAAAAGAAGGAGATGCAGCAGAAAGGTGAAGACATGCTTACCGATTTCTTTAATCAGGAGAATCTGCCTGCCAGCGATGAGAATATCAAAAAGCTCTGCAACCTGCATCATGTAAAGAATTACGACGAACTGACTCAGAACATCGGTCAGGGAGTTTTCACGCTGGGCGAAGCCGACAAAAACGAACTGAAGGAAAAGCCGTCGCCAACCAACTGGAAAAAGTATATCAGCTTTGCTTTCGGAGGAAACAACAAAAACAAACAGGAAGAGAAGCAGACAGAACAGGCTACCCTGAACATCGACAAGAAGAAAATCATCAAGCTCACTCCCGATGCTATTCAAAAGAACTATATTCTTGCCGATTGCTGTAAGCCTATCCCGGGCGACGATGTACTTGGTTACATCGACGACAATAACCGTATCGTCATTCACAAACGCCAGTGTCCGATAGCAGCCCAACTGAAGACCAGCTTCGGTAACCGGTTGCTCGCCGTGGAATGGGAAACGGGCAAGGCACTGAACTTCCCTGTCAACGTCTATATCAAAGGAATTGACGGTATTGGAGTATTAAATCAGGTGACACAAATCATTTCACAGCAACTCAATGTGAACATCCATAAGTTGAATATTGAATCGAACGACGGTATCTTCGAAGGACGTATACAACTTTATGTACATGATGTGGATGATGTAAACACCATTTGTACCAATCTGAAAAAGATAGAACAGATAAAGAAAGTAACTCGTATTGAAAATTTCGAAGATACGATAGCCGATTAAAGAATATACAACTTCAGCTATTGGTTATAATCGATTGAAACAGCTCCAACAAAACATAAGAAATGGCATATAAAAAGAGAATCAACCATTCTTTTTATATGCCATTTTTAGCAATACGCATTCGTTTGTACCAATCGGAAACAATATTTCATCCAGATTCAGCTGGATAGGGTTAGGCAAACAATACCTAAAGGATTATTTGCGACTTACAAATAATATCCATCTTACAAACAAAAGCAACTTATACCGGCAGTGTCAGGTAAGATAATCCAGTTCTTTCCGCATACTGAGCAAGTCTTCTCTGATACGACGCAAGCGGTCAATAATTTCAGCCGTATCGCGAACCCCCTCCTTATTCTGTTTCAAGCGCTGCTTAGCTCCGGCAAGTGTCATACCCTTTTCCTTTACCAAGTGATACACCAGACGAATGTTCTCGATATCTTCCTTTGTATATTGGCGGATATTCCCTCCTGCTTTCTTGGGAGCAATCATAGGAAACTCTTTCTCCCAATAGCGTAAAAGCGATTCGTTGACATCAAACATTTCCGCTACCTCACGAATGGAATAATATAATTTCAGTCCCTTATCAGTCTTTAAAGCCATGATTTGTTCTTTTTTATCTACAACATTAATCAAATACCTTACCGTGATTGGCGGCAATCTGAATCATCTTATCATAATCATCCGCATCTAGATCCATGAAATAATAGTTCACCGGATTCATGATCTGCCCTTTCAGATGAACCTCGTAGTGCAAATGCGGTCCGGTACTCTTCCCTGTAGTTCCTACTTTACCTATCGTTTCTCCACGTACGACCTTCTGTCCTACTCTTACATCAATCTTACTTAGATGAGCATAACGGGTTACATAGCCAAAACCATGATTTATCACGATACAGTTGCCGTACAATCCTTCCCAGCCTGCCTTCTGCACCGTACCGTTTCCCGTGGCATACACCGGCGTACCTACGTTGGCAGAGAAGTCCATGCCCGCATGAAACTTCACTGTTTTATAAATAGGATCGATACGATTTCCATATCCCGATGCCGTCTGCTTCAAATCTTTATTGGCAACCGGCTGGATGGCAGGAATACACGCCAGCATATCATCCTGTTTCTTGCACAAGTCCACCACCTCATCAAACGATTTCGACTGCATATATATCTGGCGTGAAAGCAAGTCCATCTTCTGAGTAGTATTCACAACCAACTTTGCATTTGCCATATCCATCAGGTCCTCGTAACGATTCGTCTTGCCATAACTGGCAGAACGCAAGGCATCCGCTACAGGATCTGCCTGCATGATCACCCGGTAAAGGTTGTCGTCACGCTGCTGAAGCTGCTGCATTACGTCAAGCGCCTCATCCAGACGGGTAGACAAAATATGATACTGTGAAAGCAAACGCGAATTTTCCACACGAAGATCCTTTTCCGAAGGAGAACCGAAGATAAGCAACAAGATGATAAAGCATCCGGCGCCCAGTCCCATCCCCACAAACAAACGCCTCAGGTAGCTCATCGCCCGCTGGCGCATAGTGGGATAAATACGGTCGTATGTACGCGTTTTCGGATTATAAATATAATAGACTTTCCGCATTCAAATCTTGTTTTGAAAAAATTTAAGACGCAACACATCAAGTTTTTGCATCAAACATACGGACAAAAATAATAAAACCGATTATCTTTGCAAATCAATTTTGAGAATATTAACTACAAGATATTATAAGCATTATGTTGACAGCAAACGAAATCCGCGACTCATTTGTAAAATTCTTTGAGTCGAAAGGACATCAGATCGTGCCTTCAGCACCGATGGTCATCAAAGACGACCCGACATTGATGTTCACCAATGCAGGTATGAACCAGTTTAAAGATATTATTCTGGGCAATCATCCTGCGAAATACAAACGTGTAACCGACTCACAGAAGTGCTTGCGTGTGAGTGGAAAACATAACGACCTGGAAGAAGTAGGTCACGATACATACCATCATACCATGTTCGAAATGCTGGGTAACTGGTCTTTCGGCGACTACTTCAAGAAAGAAGTTATCGGATGGGCATACGAATATCTGGTAAAGGTATTGAAACTCGATCCGAAAGATTTGTATGTAACCGTATTCGAAGGAAGCCCTGAGGAAGGACTTGCCCGCGACGATGAAGCTGCCGGATACTGGGCTCAGTATTTCCCCGAAGATCATATCATCAACGGCAACAAGCACGATAACTTCTGGGAAATGGGTGATACAGGTCCTTGCGGCCCGTGTTCTGAAATCCACATCGACTCGCGTTCGGCAGAAGAAAAGGCTGCTGTTCCGGGACGTGAACTGGTTAACAAAGATCATCCGCAGGTTATCGAAATCTGGAACCTGGTGTTCATGCAGTACAACCGCAAGGCTGACGGAACACTGGAACCACTTCCTGCAAAAGTAATCGATACCGGTATGGGATTCGAACGTCTGGTACGTACCTTGCAGGGCAAGACATCCAACTACGATACCGACGTTTTCCAGCCTATCATCAAGGCTATCGGCGATTTGTCGGGCAAGAAGTATGGTGAAGACGAAAAAGTAGACGTAGCTATGCGTGTGGTAGCCGACCACATCCGTACCATCGCCTTCTCTATCACCGACGGACAGCTGCCATCGAATGCAAAGGCTGGTTACGTAATCCGCCGAATCCTGCGTCGTGCCGTTCGCTACGCTTATACCTTCCTGGGACAGAAGCAGGCCTTCATGTACAAGCTGGTTCCGGTACTAATCGAAAATATGGGCGGTGCTTATCCTGAACTGAAAGCTCAGCAGGCCTTGATTGAGAAAGTTATGAAGGAAGAAGAAGAATCATTCCTCCGCACTCTGGAAACCGGTATCCGCCTGCTCGATAAGACAATGGCTGAAGCCAAAGCTGCCGGCAAGACTGAAATCAGCGGTGTAGACGCATTTACACTGTACGATACTTTCGGATTCCCGTTCGACCTGACCGAACTTATTTTGCGTGAAAACGGTCTGACTGCCGATGTAAAAGGCTTCGAAGCTGAAATGCAGAAGCAGAAACAGCGTGCACGTAACGCTGCTGCCGTAGAAACAGGCGACTGGGTTACCCTGAAGGAAGGCGAAACTCATTTCGTGGGTTACGACTATACAGAATATGAAACCAGCATTCTGCGCTACCGTCAGATTAAACAGAAGAACCAGACTCTCTACCAGATTGTACTGAGCGAAACTCCGTTCTACGCAGAAAGTGGTGGTCAGGTAGGTGATACCGGCGTACTGGTAAGCGAATTCGAAACCATCGACATCATCGATACCAAGAAAGAAAACAATCTTCCTATCCACATTGCAAAGAAACTTCCGGAACACCTGGATGCTCCGATGATGGCATGTGTAGATACTGACAAGCGTGCAGCTTGTGCAGCCAACCACTCTTGTACACACTTGCTGGACGAAGCATTGCGTCAGGTACTGGGAACTCACGTAGAACAGAAGGGTTCTTTGGTAACTCCTGATTCATTGCGTTTCGACTTCTCTCACTTCCAGAAAGTAACTCCGGAACAGCTTCGCGAGGTAGAACATCTGGTAAATGCCAAGATCCGCGAAGATATTCCTTTGACAGAATACCGTAACCTGCCTATCGAAAAGGCAAAAGAACTGGGTGCGATTGCCTTGTTCGGCGAAAAGTACGGCGATGAAGTACGTGTCGTACAGTTCGGTTCGTCTATCGAATTCTGTGGTGGTACTCACGTATCGGCTACCGGAAAGATTGGTATGATGAAGATTCTTTCTGAAAGCTCTGTAGCTGCCGGTGTCCGCCGTATAGAAGCTGTTACAGGTGCCAAGGTAGAAGAAATGTTCGATACCGTACAAGATACATTCAACGACCTGAAATCGTTGTTCAACAACGCTCCCGACCTGAAAGCTGCCATCTCGAAATACATCGAAGAAAATGCCGGCTTGAAGAAACAGGTAGAAGAATTCATGAAAGAAAAAGAAGCTACTGTAAAGAACAAGCTGATTGAAGGTGCAAAAGAAATCAACGGTGTGAAAGTCATCAAGAGCGTACTCCCGATGCCTGCTGATGCCGTGAAGAACATTGCCTTCCAGTTGAAGGGACAGTTCCCCGAAAACTTGTTCGTTGTAATCGGTAGCGTATTTGAAAACAAGCCGTTGCTTACCGTAACCATGAGCGACGATCAGGTTAAGGCCGGACTGAATGCCGGACAACTGGTTCGCGAAGCTGCCAAACTGATTCAGGGTGGCGGTGGCGGTCAGCCTCATTTTGCAACTGCCGGCGGTAAGAATCCGGACGGACTGAACGCAGCTGTCGACAAGATTGTCAGCCTGGCTGGTTTCTAATCGCAGATTACAGAAATAAATAAAAGAAGGTTCTATCATTTTCCCGCCAGGGGATGATAGAACCTTTTTTATTACAGATCAGGACGGATTGGCTTATCAATCAATTATCCTGTTTGGTAAGAGTATTTAATTTTCTCATAGAACAATGATATACAACCAATTATCCAAAAGTTTCAACGATGTAGTCTCTCAACAAGGACAATACCAACAAGCAACTATTTATATAGATTTACCGGACACGAATATAAATAATTGCTCCTTTTCGTCACATTTCTCTTATCCTACAAATCCAGATAAGTCTTCAGTGCCTTCACATACGCTTCCATCGCTTTTCTTCCCGTTTCCGTTATCCGGCACGATGTGCGAGTTTTCTTCCCCACAAACTCTTTCTCCACCTGAATATATCCTGCCTTGCTCAACTTGTCAAGTTGTACACTAAGATTGCCAGCAGTAGATTCCGTCTTCTCCTTCAGGTATACAAAATCGGCCTCATCCACCGAGAGCAAGATAGACATAATTGCCAGGCGCAGTTGCGAGTGTATCAACGGATCCAGTTCAGCAAGCATAAGCAGCAGCTTTTTTATTCAACAAATGTCCCGGTATCACCATCATCAGTAAGAAAGAAAAGCCGAAATAAAGATTCCATTCCGGAGCCACACTTCCGCCGTTGGTCAGTATCATCAGCATATAAACAGCAACCACAAAGGCGACAAGAGGTGAATATACCAAGGCCGGAACCCGAACAATAAGACCGGTAATGGAAGTGCCTATACCGGCATACAACAAGCACAACGGGAGCATCAGGCCAAAATGGCACGAATCAATCACCAGCCCTATCAGTATCATGACCACAACAGTCAGTCCGAACAACGATCCTACGATGCACCATGTATGAGCTATCATCTTATCCATGTGCGTTACTACAGAAGGTTTCTTACGAGCCTGAAGTATTTTCATGACGATGGCGGGAACAAACATCAAAAACCACAAGGCATTCCACAGCGGCCTGCCCGTGAGATTCACGGCTGCATACACCACTACCGAAAGTACTACCGCAGCATATCCGTACACCAGAAAGACATTGCCGCTACCCCGCTCCAGATTTTCCTTCGTCACCTGAATCATCTGGGAAATCAATTCCAGACTTTCTTTTTCCGTAAATTTCTTTTCTTCCATATTCCTTAGAATTTTAAGATAGTAAAGTAGTTTATTTTATAAACCATAGTTACAAAAAAAATAGAAATCCGCGCGTTTATTCCTATTCTTTTTGTTTTACAAATATAAAGTAGTTTATTTTATAAACCAAATAATTCTTTGTTTTTTTCTAAGAAAAGCGATTTTACCGATAAAAGGTAACTGATAACACCCCATGTATCGAGTGCTTTCAACAAAAGCATACGTAAAAAAGAACTCCCTTCGGAGGCTTTTTCCATAGCCTCTGAAGAGAGTTCCTATCTTGTCTCATTATTCTTTGTCGGTTGATTGCATCTTTCATGAAAAACGTCTCGACGTTTTTTTATTTTTTGTACAAAAACAAAAGAAATTTGTACAAAAAATAACCGGAACCTAGTGACGTATCTTTCAGTTCCTCCGCTGGGTGAAATCAGATATTCCGGAAATAAGTATCGAGTAACTTCTTTGCAGCTGAAAACGAAGTAGCCTTTCCCTGCAACACTTCCCGTTCCTGAGCAGCAAGCATCGAAGCAATAGCCGGATTGTTGTAGAAGTTGTCGCGCAGATGCTCGTTGATGGTTTCATACATCCAGTATTTCGCCTGTTCGTTGCGGCGGTAATCGAAATATCCGTTCTTCTTCACAAAATCGATATAACTGTACACCATGTCCCAGATTTCCTTGATACCGATGCCGTAGAAACCGGAATACGTGAGTACCTGCGGTGTCCATCCCGACTCCGGAGCCGGAAACAGATGCAACGCATTGCGGAAATGAGCCGCTGCCAGCTTCGCCTTTTCAATGTTGTTTCCGTCGGCTTTGTTGATGATAATACCGTCAGCCATTTCCATGATTCCACGCTTGATACCCTGTAGTTCATCGCCTGTACCGGCAAGCTGTATTAGCAGGAAAAAGTCCACCATCGAATGGACAGCCGTTTCACTCTGCCCTACTCCCACTGTTTCGACAAAAATTTTATCGAAACCTGCCGCCTCGCACAAGATAATCGTTTCACGGGTCTTGCGGGCTACGCCGCCCAACGAACCTGCCGTAGGGCTGGGACGGATAAAGGAATCGGGATGAACGGAAAGTTTTTCCATACGGGTCTTATCACCCAGAATGCTGCCTTTCGAACGTTCGCTACTGGGGTCGATAGCCAGTACGGCAAGCTTGCCGCCACGTTCCAGCACATGCAGGCCGAATACATCAATCGACGTACTCTTTCCAGCACCGGGAACACCACTGATACCTATGCGGATGGAATTGCCCGAATAAGGCAGACACTTTTCAATCACCTCCTGCGCCACAGCCTGATGCTCGGGCTTCACGCTTTCTACCAGCGTAACTGCCTGACTCAGTATGGTCACATCACCTTTCACGATACCTTCCACATACTCGCTTACGGTAAACTGACGGCGTTTCGGCTTCTTCCTTAATTTCAAATAAGGATTGATACAAGCGGGTTGCTCAATACCCTTGTTAACAGTCAATCCCTTGTATTCTTCGCTGTTTTCAGGGTGTTCCATAGTCTTAGTATTTTAAGTTGATAATAAAGCCTCGACAGAAACTATCAGGGCTGCTTGATTTTTGCCTTTACCCGGATGGTAACCGAAGGTTTTTTCGGGTCGTTGGTAATCATCAGTACACGCGGAGTACCTTTCACACGCGAAAGGTTATCGCCCAATACAGTGATCTTCAGTTTGGCAGACTCGCCCGGCTTCAAGACTGTCTTCTTCAAGTTGACGGCAAGGGCAATGTTGAATACCTGCATATCCTGAATCACCAGATCGTTTTTCCCCGTATTGGTGATGATGACATTCTGCGATTTCTTCTGGTTCGGTTTCAGCGGAGGAAACTCCAGCTGCGTTGTAGAAAGCGAAATCTGCGGCGGATTGTTCTTCTGCTGTTCGGTCAGTCCGGAGAAGTCGGGTAGCAGAACGGCCGAAACAGGAATTTCATTGTCACTGCCTACCTTGTCGCCCGGATAACGCGACAAGTATACCGATGTACGGGTAATACCGAATTTCGGTAGCTTTTCTGTATCGAGTGTCACGATAATCTTACCGTTCTTTCCTCTTCCCAGTACTTCGGGAACTGCCTTTGCACTCAGATATGGAGGCAAATGCATCAGCACGGGAGAATAAGCCTTGTTGGAAGTGTTGGCAACCAAGATGTCGAATTCCGGATGATCTCCTTTGTTTACATCATTAAATTCGATTTCATCCTTATCCAGACGTATGGCTCCGAAAGCTACAGGATGCGTAAACGAATAGTTCTTTGCGTCGGCTGTCACCTCACCGTTGAACTCCAGATAAATGGGACGATAAGAAGCATTGCAGTAAATGCCGACTTCCTTGTAAAAATGTCCGATAGCTTCAGCGTCGAACACTGCCGTTACCGTACCTTTCTCACCGGCGGCAATCGGAGATTTTGTCCAGTCGACCTCTGTACAACCGCACGAAGAAGTTACTTTCGAAATAACCAGCGGTTTGTCACCTGTATTGGTAAAATGATAAGTAATGGTCACCGGATTGCGCCAAAGCACATATCCTAACTCCTGCACATTCTTGTCGAATGTAATTTTCGGCTGTGCCTGAGCAGCCAAGACAGCGGCAAACAATATATTGAGAATAAATAAAATACGTTTCATCTTTCAAAGTGTTACTTGTTTAGAGTGAACAAAGATAACTAGAAAATCAAAGACGAACAAAGGTTGCTAGTGAATTAATATAAATTTGCCGATACAGCCGGGAAAAGAAAAGCAGGCTGAAACAGCCTCTTCTACAGAGAGAACTGCCTCAGCCTGCCTCTTTTTATCGATTTTTATTCTACTGTCAATGTCTGCCCTCCGGTGTGTCCGCTGAACTCAGGAGCGTAAACCGACTGGATAGTTGCGGCACCAGCCTGATAAATTCCCGAGCGATCCAGATAAACAGTATATTCCAGCGTATACGTTCCCTTCGGCATCCGGTCGATAAAGAACTCGGTAGAAGCGTCGCGATTCACTTGATAATATCCTAATCCGTTGCTCCATCGATAGCCGGACAACTGCGTATCAGGTTCCATGCAGGCAGCACGTTCATCCTTCACCCGAATAAAATCCATGTCGCGGTCGGCCTTTATCGTCAGTCGTACCGTCAACTTATCTCCGGCGTGCAGAACCGTCTTTCGGAAAATCTGCTTACCGTCCATCCACCATTCACGTGCGACCGAAACACCATTTCCTTTTGCCGGAAGCACTTTATCCATCTCTTCCAGATATTGTGCATATACAGCTCCCCAGCCTATGCCGGTTCCCGATTTCGAAACGACCACACGTTCTACATGCGTATCTGTTCCAGTCAGTGTCTTTCGGGTATATCCCAATACATCGTCGGGCGTCCGTACCTCCACGTTACCAGCTACTGCTTTCATCGTTCCATTTACTTGCAACCGGTTACCCGAACCATTCAAGAAAGCATATACCGCATCGGCTGTAGCAATGCTACTTTCCCACACCTGAACCTGCTTCTGCTTGAGCAGCCAAAGCTTCATGCCTGCCAGCATATCCGCATCGGGGGCAATTTGCTGAATGGCTTCCATAGCAGCTACCTGTGCAGGGATTCTGTAATTATTCCATGAATATGGTGCTTTCGGCGTATCGAAATATACACCCATCTGCGGCGTACTTACCGTATATTCCTTGATAGACTGAACCAGTTCCTGTGCCTGACGCTGTCTGCCACCGGCTTGCATAATAAGCCCAATCATCGCCTTCTCGCCGATAGAATACTCAGCCGAACGGTTTTCCAGCCTGTCCGTCATGTAGGCATTCACCTGCTTGTCTGCCAGCAAAGCAGCCTGCTTGTCGAGGGCACAAACGTAGAGATAGTGTACCACCTGACTGTTGGGAACAAGAGTTGTCGCACCTTCCTTTTCCAGTTTCTTCATTGTTTCATAATCTTCCTTCACAGCTTTCTGCAAATAGCCCAAGGCCCGCGTATACATCGGAGCAACCTTTCCGTCCAGTGTCACGTTCATGTGCTGCAAGCGTGCCAGCATCTCCACAATCTGCGTCGTAATATAGCGGCTGCCTGTCATGCCTCTATACCAGCTCCATGAGCCATCGGACAATTGCAACTCCTGCAAACGTTCTATCGAAGTGCGCAGACGGTTGTCCATCGAATTCAGATCGAACAGCAACGCAATACGCCGCTTCTGTTCGGATTCTTCCGTAGCTTCAGAAATCCACGGAGTTTCTTCGAGCAACAGATTCTTCAAATCCTGATTGCGTTCGAGGTTACTCAACAGGGTTTCCTTGCTGCCTCCCTGAGCCATCCAAGTATCGAATACTTGCTTGATGTGGGGATTTGCCTTCACAATAGTCGCAGCCAGTGAATTGGCATAATAGGCAGTCGCCCACGAAAGTGCATCTTCTTCTGTCGGATTGCCGACAACAGGCAGTGCCTGCACCGCATACCAGTCGGGATTGGCCGTCAGTTCCACCGTCAGCCGTCGTTCGGTAGCCGTCTTGCTCTGCTTGTTGAACAAGTCTTCCGTTCCGACTTCCGTCATGCTTTCTCCATCCAACTGCACAGGAACGGTTTCCGTCATCCATTGTTTGTCGGTCAGTACCGGCAGATAATGCTGCTCACCGTCGCTATATTCTCCCGCCTCAGCAGTAATCCGACAAACCAGCATATCGTACGTATCCGGAATCTGGCAGTCGAACCGTACGACTCCCGTTGTTCCTTCTGCCACATTGAATGGCTGCTGATAGTCGTACACCACCTCTTCCGTCACCGGATCGTATAGTTTAATACCGGCATTTCCTTCAATCTTGTCCATCGACAGATTGACCAATGAGGCAGCAATAACGGTACGGTCGCCTTTACGAACGAAGCGCGGCATATTGGGCTGCACCATAAACGGCTTGCTCGTCTTCACGGTCTGCGTCAACATACCGTAATCGACAGCCTGCGTATGTGCCAGTCCCGTGAACTTCCACTCGGTCAACGCATCCGGCACGGTAAAGACAATACTTACACCTCCCAATGAATCGGTCCGCAGGTTCGGATAGAAAAAGGCCGTTTCGGCAAAGTTTTCACGCACTGGAATCATTGCTTCTTCATCCTCCGCAGCTTCTACGGCAGCATCATTATCTACAATCTGCAAGACGTCCTCCACTTCGGCACTGCCACTATCTTTTTTAAAGTTAGACGATATTACATTCGGAGCAGCAACGACAGCCGATTCCTCTACAGTCATGGCTGGCTGAAACTTCATCTCTACGACATCTCCTGCGCTCTGTTTGGCAAGCATACGGGTAGAAGTACCCAGCAAGTTGACACCTCGCGTATAAACGGTTCCAGAGAATACCAGCAAAGAACTATATTCACCATTCAGCAAATCCAATCCCGTATAAGTTCTTACGTAGGGAAAACCGCCATACATGCCGACACGCTGACTGGCCGACAGCATACCTGCCTGAACCCACGGAACGGGACGAGAGAACCAAAGGTTAAAACGCCAGTCGTGCTGATACAGCTTATCGAGCGAAGCATCGTAAAGCGATGCCATCAAATTGGCTCTTACCGGCTTTCCCGTAGCATCCGTCACACGCATCCGCCATTCTTCCTGACTGCCCGGCTGCAATTTATCCCTGAAAGTTTCCCATTTCAACGTCAGTTTCTTTTCCGGTTCCGGTCGGATGATTGTTGCCTGCCTGCTGTACAGACTACCGTTTCGCATAAAAGCAAAGTTTACGGAAATGCCATCACCATACATTTTCTGATAGGGATAGCTGAACGTTTTGATTTCATCACTCAGCGTCAGTCGTTGAGAAGCAATTCGTTTGTTTCCACTATACACGTCGACCAGCAAATAAACATCCTTTTCGCTGGTTCCAACATACAAAGTCGCCGGAGCCGAATCGCTGAATTCGTTTCCATCCTGATAGAACCAGTCGACAGCCGGATAAGGAAGTCGAGTATCCAAACGTGAGAACAAAGTAAAATCCTGTTCCGCCGTACAAGTCCGTCCCTGCGCATCCGTTGCCGAGATTTCGATACGATATTTACCGGAAGGCAATGCCAGCAGGTCGGAAGGTACAAACGACTGCTGTGCCACAGCCTTACCCTCTAGTTGCTGCTTACCCTTATTACCTTCCTGATCCAGTGCAAACACACGGTAACGAACCTCTGTCTTTACAGGAGTACCGTTCAGATTCAATGCCATGAACTGCACCTTCTCCTGTTTTTCACGCATAACGAGATCCGACAGTCCTCGTATCTGCAAGCCCAACGACTGTTTGCCTACCGGAAGAGATAAAGACCCAGACTGTGTTTCACTGGCACCATCCGTCACCTCCGCCTGTACTTCATATACATAGTAACGGTAACCCAGTCCGCCCCAATCGGTTGTTTCGGGAGCAGTAAGTACCATGTTCACCCGAAACTGTCCATCGGCATCGGTCTGAACTTCTCCAGTTTCCAACTCAACCTTATTGATACCTCCCATGCGGAACCAAGTTCTTTCGGTACGTGAAACCGTATATCTCACCCTCGCCATGCGGACAGGTGCGCCGGCAAACGTCTTTGCCTCCCCTTTTACGGTAAGGGAATCGCCCATATTGTACGTATCTTCGTAAGGAGTAAAGACCACATCGAAAGTAGGGCGCTTGTATTCTTCGACCTTGATAATGGCAGAAGCTCCGTCTGTCGACACATAATACGTGCCGGGAAGCAGGTTCTGCGGCAAAACAAATTCGCCCGACAGTACACCAAAATCGTCGGTCGATGCCGCACTCTCCGCCACACTTTGTTCGGAAGAATACAATTTCAGGGAAGTCTTTTCTCCCTTGACCACCCGAAGAGAATCACCGTTCTGTTCGTAAACTATACCGGAAACATAGACTTTCTGTCCCGGACGATACAGCGAACGGTCGGTAAATAAGTTCACTTTTTTCTTCCATTCTTGTACCGTTTCTCTGACAAACGATGCGTTTCCTCCTATGCTCGAGATAGCAGCAAAGTCATTTCCTGCCATACGGACATTGTAATAAATCCTGCCCAAGCGGGGAATGTCGACCATCGTACTGCCTTTTCCATCGGTTTTGTATACCTGAAGAACGCTGTATTCGTTGCTGTTCAACCGATACGTAACGACTTCCGCTCCCGGAACAGGTTTACCCGTCAGCTTATCCACCACAACAAACTCCTTACGTTCCTCGGACACAGGAATGCTGATGCACTGATAAGGAGAAACAAACAGCAGTGAATAATCGATGCCTTTCTCCGCCTCTTGAGGAATCTGTTTCAGCATATAAATTCCTGCTTCGGGCAAGGTATAGTGCAACACCGTGTCACGCTTTTCGTAATCGGGAGTCGGCGATAAAGCATAATGGCGAGAAGCTATTTTAGTTCCGTAATTCTTTATCAAGGTTTCCTCCTTCAGATTGCCGCGAAGCAACGAAGAAGCAGGTGAAATCTTCAGACGATACAGTTCGAAAGATACACCTTTCAGGTTGGCATACGTCACATTGATATCTGCTTCCTGCTTAGGATATACCAGCGGAATATTGACCGAAAGATACGGACTGGAAGCAAAATCGATGTATGAACGCAACTGAGATACCCATTCGTGCTCAGGGTATTTCTTTATTCCTTCACGTGCAGCCTCAACCGACTTGAGTGGCTGATTGTTCATGCGGTAAACATATGCCAATTTCACATATACATCGGCGCAGACAGGCAAATCCTTGTACTCCTCTGCCAGCTTACGCAATTCTTCCACTGCTTTCTCCGGTGTCAGTGCCTCACGCACAATACCACTTCCTGCACCTTCCCAGCAGTACAATACCCGCGCTTCTTTGGTAAGCAAAGCCGCCTGACGATTATTATTGTCGCCATAAAACGTTATTAAGTCATCGTACAAAGCCAATGCTTCCGACACACACTTCTGACGATCGCCCACAAAACGATAAGCCGACAACCGATCGATTGCCTGCCGCGAAAGCAGGTCGAACATATTATCATTCAGGTATTTCTCACTCAGTTCGCCGGAAGTGGTCATCGGACGGAAGTCCTTGGCAGAAGCCTCGCCCAATGCCTCCTTGTCTTTCAGTGAAAGACGGAAATACCGTATGGCATCATCTTCCGTACCCAATTGCTGATTATCCAGTATCAGACTACCCATTATATGATTCAGTGCGGCACGGCCCACAAGATTTGTTTCACTTTCCGCCCAGCGCCGGATGCCATCGTACTCTGCCTGTGCGCTGTCCGGAGTAAGCCGGATGCGTGATTCGGCACGTACAATGTAAGCCTTCATCATTTGAGGGATGTTCTTTTCACCTTTTGCCTTAGTGTATATTTTATCAACTACACTAATCACCGTTTTCGGCAAGTCCTTCTTCTGGCTTACTTCTACCTCTTTCCAAAGTTCATCGTAACTTTGTGCCTGCAAGATAGAAGGGAATAAACTGATAAACAGCACTAGCCAGCTCAACAGATGTACTTTCTTCATATTGTGCATAGTTTGGTTTCACATAACATTGTTCTATAAAGAAAAGAATTATTTCCTTAAAGGCTGCACTGATTTTAATTAAATTATCTGAAACTCAGACAAGGTTTTTCCTGAAAATAACAAAATGCCCTACTCATCGGCTGAAACTTCTTTCCAAAATCCGCCGAGGTTTGAAAGAAAACATGCCCACGTTTTGCTCAGTTTCCGCCCACGTTTTTCCTAAAACCTGCCCATGTTTTTTAAGATATTCCATAGAAAAAGGAGAATACCCTCCTTCACTTTTGCAGAAAGAGAGTATTCTCCTCTATATATGTTTCGCGTATGTACTTATTTATGCGTCTTTACAACCTGAGTCGGTGCCAATTCAGCATTCCGTTTTTCGGTTTGTGCTACGACATTGCGTGCCAGTTCCAGGAAAGCCTGTCCGGTAACAGAGGTTTCATCCAGCGCAACCGGTGTTCCTTTATCTCCGTTTTCGCAGATGCTCTGTACAATAGGAATCTGTCCCAGCAACGGCACATGCAATTCTTCTGCCAGCCGTTTGGTTCCTTCCTTACCGAAAAGATAATATTTGTTCTCGGGAAGTTCTGCCGGAGTAAACCATGACATATTTTCTACCAGTCCGAGGATAGGAACATTCACCTTATCATTCATGTACATATTGATACCCTTACGTGCATCGGCAAGGGCAACTTCCTGCGGAGTACTTACAATAACAGCTCCCGTAATGGCAAGCGTTTGAAGCAGAGTCAGGTGAATGTCACTGGTGCCCGGAGGAGTATCAAGAATAAAATAGTCAAGATCTCCCCATTTCGCATCGCCAACCAATTGTTTCAAGGCGTTACTTGCCATACCTCCACGCCACAAAGTAGCCTGATCCGGATCGACAAAAAAACCGATAGAGAGCAGTTCGATACCATATTTCTCAATCGGCACGATCAAATCACGGCCGTCCACCATTTCTGCATACGGACGAGCATCCTCTACCTGAAACATCTTAGGTACAGAAGGACCGAAGATATCGGCATCGAGCAAACCAACCTTATAGCCTAACTTGGAAAGTGCTACAGCCAGATTGGCTGCTACTGTAGATTTACCTACTCCACCTTTACCGGAAGAAACGGCTATCACATTCTTCACCTGCGGAAGCATTTTTCCCGGTTCCGGACGAGCCGCCTGACGGCTTTCGGTAGCGATTGTCACTTCTACCTCCTTCGATACGTAGGTATGAATAGCTGTTTCGGCAGACTTGACTACCGATTTCATAAACGGATCGGTCGGCTTCTCAAAAATTAATGAGAAGCTTACCTTCATCCCGTCGATACGAATATTGTCGGCCACCATTTCGGCTTCCACAATATTCTTTCCGTTTCCCGGATAACGCACCGTTGCCAGTGCATCAAGAATCAGTTTTGGATAAAGTGTCATCATATTTACCTATTATTATTTACTTGTTTTCAGTCCGCTGCGCTTACTGCGATTATAACTACGGTAATCATCCAGTTCGATTTCTACGTCAGGTTCCTGTAGCTCTCCTTCCTGAGGCAAGCGGAATTTAATGTACTTTATATTCAATCCCCGATCCAGCCATTGCTGTTCGTAATAGGTACGGATGCTCAAAATATCGTCATCCATCCCCGAATGATACAAATCGTCGGTGATAAATTCTACCGGCAACTTATTGGCTTCTATCATGTACTTGGTATAAGTAAACATGAAATTGCTGTCCGTTTTCAAATGTACCAGTCCATCCGGCACAAGAAACTTACGGTAACGGTTCATGAAAAACGTAGAAGTCAGTCGCTTGGTAGCTTTCTTCATCTGCGGATCGGAGAACGTCAGCCAGATTTCACTCACTTCTCCCGGAGCAAAAAAGCGGTCGATGATTTCGATGTTGGTTCTTAGAAAAGCTGCGTTTTTCAGTCCTTCATTCAGGGCTTCGGTAGCTCCCGTCCACATACGTGCACCCTTTATATCCACCCCGATGAAATTCTTGTCGGCATAACGTCGCGCCAGTCCCACGGTATATTCACCCCGACCGCACCCTAACTCCAGCACAATCGGATTCTCATTTTTAAAGAAATCGCGGTTCCATTTTCCTTTCATCTCGAACGGAACATCATCTACTACCGAATACGGATATTCGAACACATGCGGATATTCCGCCATATCTGCAAACTTTGCCAGCTTTCCTTTTCCCATCTTTACTGAGTTCTTCTTGTTTTGGGCACAAAGGTACGTTTTTTCGCCGGAACGGACAAAAAAGAATCACCATAGAAAACAGCGGACAGACAGAGGTCTGTCTTCCTCTGCCTGTCCGCATATACTGTGGTGATTTATAAATCAATTATTATTCTCTTCTTCGCTTACATATCTATCGCTTAATTCTGCCTTCAGGTCTTCATAGAAAGCAGCACGAGCCGTATTCATGTAAGGTTGCAAGAACAGCAATCCGATACCCAAAGTCAATACAGACAAAATCATCCAGCCGATAAAGCTCAAATCGAGCAGAAATAACTTCATCTTATAGCCGTCCATCATACGCATGCTTTTTTCGATAGCTGCATTGTATTTCAATTCCGGCTCATCCTTTAATATAAAAGGAGTCAAAGCGTATGAATACGATTTGACAATACCTGGAATAATCAACAAGCAGGTCCACAGAATCGTATAGATAGCAACTAAAATCAACGTTCCCCAGACTCTTCCAAAATCTTTGAAGCCATCGAACAGTTTTCCTATGTCAATAGGCTTCCCCTCACGGAACAAGTCGAGAAACAATATTGCAAATCCATACGCAAGCGGATACGTTATGATAATGGCAAGTACACTTCCTGCAACAGGAATGGAACTAACCCCTCCTGCTATCAGCAGATAAACCAATGTAGCAAGCGCAGCCATCATCCAGTTACCCGACAATGTTGTACGCGAAACAGCTCTTAACTCTGAGTTTAGTTTTAACATAGCATTAAAAATTTAAGGTTGATTATTTATAGTTTATCAGTAATAATTACTCTACAATCATTACCCATCCGTACGGATCAGCCTCGTCACCATACTGGATTGCACGCAGTTTGTTGTACAGTTTCTCACTGACAGGTCCCGGTTTGCCATCTTTTGCAATGACATACGACTTATGGTTTTCCAAATCGTCGATGCGCTCAATCGGACTGATAACGGCTGCTGTTCCACATGCACCCGCTTCTTCGAACGTAGAAAGCTCTTCTTCCGGAATCGGACGGCGTTCTACTTTCAGACCCATGTCTTCGGCAAGCTGCATCAAGCTGCGGTTTGTAATAGACGGAAGGATAGAAGTCGACAACGGTGTCACGTAAGTATTGTTTTTGATACCAAAGAAGTTGGCAGCACCACACTCATCAATGTATTTCTTTTCCTTAGCATCCAGATAAAATTCGCTGGCATAACCTGCATCGTGCGCCATCTTGTTGGCACGAAGACTGGCAGCATAGTTACCACCCACCTTGAAAGTACCAGTTCCCAGCGGAGCAGCACGGTCATATTCACGAATAATAACGTACGGATTGGTAGCAAATCCACCTTTGAAATAAGGACCTACCGGAGTAACGAAAATCACAAACAGATATTCGTTTGCCGGATGAACACCGACCTGTGCTCCTGTACCAATCAGCAACGGACGGATATAAAGAGAAGCTCCGCTTTCATAAGGAGGAATGAAACGTTCGTTTGCCTTTACAACCATACGTACTGCCTCACAGAATTTCTCGGTCGACAGTTCAGGCATCAAGATACCTCTACAAGTACTTTGCAGACGTTCGGCATTGGCCTGCGGACGGAACACACGAATCTTGCCGTCTTTACCACGATAAGCTTTCAAACCTTCGAAAGCTTCCTGTCCGTAGTGCAGACAAGTTGCAGCCATGTGAATATTCAACGTTTCTTCCGAACAAAGTTCCAGTTCACCCCATTTCCCGTCACGATAGTAACAACGTACATTGTAATCTGTCTTCATGTAACCAAAAGACAGATTAGACCAATCAATTTCTTTCATTTTACTATAATGTTTATGTTTTACATTCCGTTATAAGTGTTCGAACAAAAGTAAGGCTTATATTTGCAAAATCCAACTTAATCACTGCTTTTTTCCACAGAACTGCCTTCATCAAGCATCTTTTTGATTTCGACATCTGCCTTATACAACTTCTCGCGACAATATTTTATCAGCTTTTGAGCCTCTTTTAAATTGTCGCCCAGTTCATCAATATCGAGTTCATTGCTTTCAATTCGTGCTACGATAGCCTCCAGACGCTTCATAGCCTCGGTATACGTTTCCTTTTTCGCTGCCATAATTATATCACTTTACTCTTAAATTCTCCTTTTGCCACCCGGGTAGTTACTTCATCTCCCGGAAGAAGCTGGGATGCATCTGTCACTGCTTTTCCATTCTTTAGGGTGATGCTATACCCTTTTTTCAACAATAAGTCCGGTGAAGACGATTTCACCTGCTGTTCCAGCATAGCCAGACGGTGCCTCTCTCGTTGCAGGATTGATTCCAACGCCACGGCTATCCGGCGGTCTACCTGCAAACGATACTCCTCTTTCAACAAACGGGTCTGCCATCCCATCTGCAACTGTTTCGTCAATCGCTCCTGACGGAAACGTTCATGTTGCAGACGCATCTGCACCCGTACCGGAATACGTGAAACCCATTGTTCAAACTGTTCCTTCCGGCGAAGAAACAAGGCCGGAAGTTCTTGATAAAAAAACTGAGAATATTCTTCCAGACGCTCTGCTGTCTGCCTCATATGGTCTATCAAAAACTCGGCAGCTGCCGTCGGAGTTTTAACTCGCGTATGAGCTATCATATCGAGCACCGTATCATCACGCTCATGCCCGATACCTGTAATGATAGGCAAGGGAAACTGAGCACAATTGGTTGCAAGCTCGTAAGTATCGAAACCCGACAAATCGGACGTAGCACCACCACCCCGGATGATTACTACAACATCCCAGTGTTCGCGCTCCGCATTGATTTTTTCCAGCGCACGGATAATGGAACTTTCCACACGGTCGCCTTGCATAACAGCCGGGAACAAACGAGGATAAAAGATAAAGCCAAAAGAATTATGTTCCAGCTGATTACAAAAATCACCATAGCCAGCCGCCGTAGCCGAAGAAATGACAGCGATCCGTTGCGTCAATTCCGGCAACTCCAGTTCTTTGTTCAGCGTCAAGACACCTTCTTCGTCCAGTCGTTTCAAGATTTCTTTCCGGCGAAGTGCCATATCGCCCAACGTATATGTCGGATCAATATCAAGAACAGTCAACGAATAACCATACAGTTCGTGGAAATCGACACTCACCTTTACCAGCACCTTGATGCCTGAAACAAACGCCTGTCCCGTTTTCCGCTCAAAATAGGCCTTCAACGGATAATATACATTGCTCCAGATAATCCCCCGTGCCTTCGCAACTAGCATATTGCCTTTTGCATCTTTCTGTACAAACTCCAGATAACAATGTCCCGAATAATTGGCACGTACATCACTAAGTTCGGCCTGTACCCAATACGTATCGGGCAGGCACGTACGAATACTTTTACGTACCAGTGAATTCAGCTCCAGCAAAGATAAAGAAGAATGTTCCATAAATCCCATAATTTCATCGATGCAAAGATACGGAAAGTTTTTCCCTTATAGGGAATTTTAAGTACCTTTGCTCTGATTTTTTAATCGTAAAAATAGTTTCATGACACAAAAAGGAACAGCAACAGAACTGGGAAACCAGCCCATCGGCAAACTATTGATGCAATACGCCATTCCGGCCATTATTGCAATGACCGCATCGTCACTCTACAACATGGTGGACAGTATTTTTATCGGACACGGAGTAGGCGCAATGGCCATTTCAGGTCTTGCCATCACTTTCCCCCTGATGAACCTGGCTGCCGCTTTCGGCTCACTGGTAGGTGTAGGAGCTTCTACCCTCGTTTCGGTGAAACTGGGACAGAAAGATTATGATACGGCGCAACAGATTTTAGGGAATGTAGTATCTCTGAACCTGATTATCGGTATTGTCTTTACCATTATCGCACTAGCTTTTCTCGATCCGATCCTATATTTCTTCGGTGCAAGCGAAGCTACACTGCCTTATGCACGCGACTACATGGTAACCATCCTTTTAGGAAATGTGGTTACCCACATGTATTTAGGGCTGAACTCCGTACTCCGCTCGGCAGGACATCCACAGAAAGCCATGGTGGCCACTATCCTGACGGTGGTTATCAATACCATACTCGACCCGATATTTATTTACGGATTCGGCATGGGAATACGCGGAGCAGCTGTGGCAACCATCCTGGCACAGATCATTTCTCTCTGCTGGCTCATCAAATTGTTCTGCAATAAAAGTGAACTGCTTCATTTCCGCCGAGGCATTTACCGGTTGAAAGGTGTGCTGGTAGAAAACATTATTGGAATAGGATTGGCGCCTTTCTTTATGAATGTAGCGTCGTGTATGATTGTCATTCTGATCAACAAGGGACTGAAACTGTACGACGGCGATCTTGCTATTGGAGCTTTCGGTATCGTCAACCGAATCACTTTCCTTTTTGTTATGATTGTCATGGGACTGAACCAAGGCATGCAGCCCATTGCCGGCTATAATTTCGGTGCACAGCAATATCATCGGGTAAATCACGTCATGAAACTGACCGTCATAGCAGCTACGATTGTCACCACCAGCGGTTTTCTGGTAGGAGAACTGATGCCGGAACTTGCCGTATCGGCTTTCACGACCGACCAAACCCTGATAGATCTGTCGGCACGAGGATTGCGTATCACTGTCATGTTCTTCCCTATCATCGGATTCCAGATGGTAACATCCAACTTCTTCCAGAGTATCGGCATGGCTAAGAAAGCTATTATCCTTTCACTTAGCCGACAAGTCCTGATACTGATTCCGTGCCTGCTGATACTCCCTTTGTTCTGGGGAGCGGACGGAATATGGTTCAGCATGCCTATTTCCGATATAACGGCCAGCGTGATAGCCGGTTTCATGCTATACAATCAGTTCAAACAATTCAAGCATAAAGCTGCTCAAATAAACTAAATTGTGATTTTTCTTTGCAAAATGGAACAGGTTTCCTCATAAGAGATGGAAAATATATAATTTTTTATTTATATTTGCCTTACGAACCAAATATCAGTCATTATGAATAATCACTATATCATTAATCTTGGACGTCAACTGGGTAGTGGCGGAAAAGAAATTGGTGAGAAACTGGCTAAAGACTTAGGTATAGCTTTCTACGATAAAGAGCTGATAAACCTGGCCTCCAAAGAAAGCGGACTTTGCAAAGAGTTTTTCGAGAAAGCAGATGAAAAGGCTTCTCAAAGCATATTGGGAGGATTATTTGGAGCACGATTCCCATTTGTAACCGAAGGAGCTTATCCATATAATTCGTATCTGAGCAATGACTCACTATTTAAAATACAAAGTGATGTGATACGTCATCTGGCAGAACAGAAATCCTGTCTGTTTGTAGGTCGTTGTGCCGATTACATTCTGCGCGATTTTCCACGCTGTGCCAATATTTTCGTATCGGCTTCGCCTGAAGCACGCATCGAAAGACTGATGAAGCTGCACAACATCAGCGCAGAAAAAGCTGAAGAACTGATGGAGAAAGCAGATAAAAAGCGTTCATCCTACTATAATTATTACAGTTACAAGACATGGGGTGCTGCCGCTACTTATCACTTGTGCATCGACTCTTCGGTATTAGGAATAGATGGTACTGTAGAGTTTATCAAACAATTCGTAAAGCTGAAGCTTCAACTTCCTTAAGATATAAACGTTACATAAAAGAATGCCCTAAATCATTTCCCCTTATTCATGATATACGGGCAATGAAGCCGTTTCAACGATCCCTCCCCCCCTTACGTTGGAACGGCTTTCATTTTTTACTCAGAAGCATTACGGTTCAATATCCTTTTCCTGCTTCTTACGCAGATACTGATAGAAATCATACTGGGCACGCACTTTCGGTTCATCGGGAGTACGCTTGAATATGTTCCTCAACTCACTATCTACCCAGCAGGCTTTCCAGTTAGCACGAAGCTGAATATCGAGCATATCCATCAGTTCCTGCTTCAGGTCTTTATCCAAGACCGGAGTTACTGCCTCTATCCGACGGTACAGATTACGTTTCATCCAGTCGGGAGAGCCGATAAACAACCGCGGATCTCCATTATTACCGAAATACCATACTCGGGCATGTTCCAGAAAACTGTCGACAATACGGGTAACACGAATATTACGGCTGAACGATTCTCCGGGCACCAGACAGCAGATTCCGCGTACGATGAGGTCGATTTTTACACCCGCCTCGCTTGCCCGATACAGCTCGTCTATCATAGCAAGATCTTGCAGCGCATTCATTTTAAGAATAATCCGGCCTTGCTTGCCACTCTTTACCAAAGCAATCTCATGGTGAATCATCCGTTTTAACTCCGGAAGCAGGTTGAAACGAGCTATCAACAGGCGCTTAAACTTAGGTTCTTCTACTTCTTTCCGCAAGAAACGGAACAGTGTATGCATGTCTTCCACTATCACCTTGTTGCAGGTATAAAGTGCAATATCCGAATAAATTTTAGCCGTCTGCTCATTGAAATTACCCGTACTGACGTATGCATAACTGCGTATCTGTTCGCCTTCCTTGTTGTAGCGTAACACGAGTGCAACCTTAGCATGCACTTTCAGTCCCGGTATGCTGAACAAAATCCGGATTCCCGCCTTGCGCATCAGCTCGGCAGTTGCCAGATTATTTTCTTCATCGAAGCGGGCTTTCAACTCAACAAAGACCGTTACCTGCTTACCGTTTCGTGCTGCTGCTATCAGAGCATTGATCACTTCCGAGTGTTCTGCCACACGATACTGGGTAATCATGATTTCCTTGCAGAACGGATCGTGCACTGCTTCGTACAAGAAATGAATAAAGTGATCGAAACTATGATAGGGATAATGCAACATCAAGTCCTTTGCGGCGATACGGCGATACATGAAATGCTTTCCGTCCAGTCCGGCAAGCCGCATCGGGGCAGGCTTTATCAGAGGTTTCACCTCAGGATTCGGATTTGGCAATGACGACAAGTCCTCCAAATTCAGATGTTTGTCACCCGGCACAAGCTCTTCACTGCTGATAGAGAAAGCATCCATCAGAAAAGCCAGAAAGTCGGCAGGCATCTTGCGGTCGTATACAAAACGGGCTATCGCACCGATCTTGCGCCTCTTGACTTTCTCTTTCAACTTTTCCACCATACTCTCGGAAGGAACATCGTCGACAAACACATCGGCATCGCGCGAAATCTTGCAGCAATAACTGCAATCTACCTCATAGCCGATAAATATCTCTGCCAGATTTGCCTTGACAATATCTTCCAGAAACATCAGGTAGTAATTCTCTCCCTGCCGCGGGAGTTCCACAAAACGAGGCAATTTGCTGTACGGCATTTTGATAATATAATACTCCACCTCTCCCGTTTCGGCGCTGCACACCCGTACAGCCAGATACTGTCGTTTGTCGCGGAGGAACATGCGTACCCGTCCTTTCTCAATCTTTACCGGCTGAAGGTATGGAAAAACTTCTTCCATAAAGAAACGATGTACAAAATCGCGGTGAAAAGGCTCTATCTCCCGCTTCGACTGATAGAAAATAATATGATTATCCCGTAAGCCGGGCAATATCTTCTGCTCATAAATCCGGATTCTGTCTTCCAGTTGCGCATTGACAATTTCCGCAATCCGCCGGATCAGCTCATGTGCTTCGTCTACCGTCATGTCTTCGCTTTTGCCACCCGAAGCCACAGCTTTATGCTCGGCTACACGCACCTTGTAGAATTCTTCCAGATTAGACGAATAGATAGCGATGAAGTTTATCCGCTCATATAATGGCAAATCGTCATCGTCGGCCTCCAGCAGGACCCGATGATTGAACGACAGCCAACTGATATCACGGTTGAAATATCTGTATTGTTTTTCCATAATGTCACGAATCAAGGTTGACTCAAAAATACTATCTTTGCCTGACAAAACCAAAGAAATATGACAAGAATCGGATTATTATCGGACACGCACGGCTACTGGGACGAGCGTTACCTGAAATACTTTGAACCATGCGACCAGATATGGCATGCAGGTGACATCGGTTCGATGGAAATCGTGGAACGGCTCGAAGCCTTCCGCCCCTTGAAAGCTGTATACGGAAACATCGACGGACAGGACATGAGGCGGCTGTTTCCGGAAATCGCCCGCTTCACAGTCGACGGAGCCGACGTACTGATGAAGCACATCGGAGGCTATCCGGGAAAATACGATGCTTCGATACGCTCCACCTTGTTTGCCAACCCTCCCCGGCTTTTTATCAGCGGACACTCGCATATTCTGAAGGTGAAATACGACAAGTCGCTGAACCTGTTGCACATAAATCCGGGAGCAGCCGGAATATACGGCTTTCATACCGTACGTACCCTTGTACGTTTTTGTATCGACAATGGCAGTTTTTCCGACCTGGAAGTAATAGAATTAAACAAGTAATTGTTTGCCTGATTGAAAAAACTTTCCGAAATTTGTAACCGATTTTAAGTAAGACCTTATATGAAAACTTATCTAGTCACAGGAGCAGCCGGATTTATCGGCGCAAATTATATAAAATACATTTTGGCGAAACACGAAGACATCAAGGTAGTCATACTTGATGCACTGACTTATGCGGGGAACTTGGGAACCATCTCAAAGGATGTCGACAATGAACGTTGTTTCTTCATAAGAGGCAATATATGCGACCGCGAACTTGCCGACCGCTTGTTTGCCGAATATAAATTCGATTATATCGTCAACTTTGCAGCCGAAAGTCATGTAGACCGCAGCATCGACAATCCGCAGTTATTCCTTCAGACAAACATTTTAGGTACTCAAAATCTGTTGGATGCCGCCCGCCGCGCATGGGTTACCGGGAAAGATGAAAATGGTTATCCTACGTGGAGAAAAGATGTACGCTTTCATCAAGTTTCAACCGACGAGGTGTATGGTTCACTGGGAGAAGAAGGATTCTTTACCGAAGAAACTCCTTTATGTCCGCACAGCCCGTACAGCGCTTCGAAAGCCAGCGCCGACCTGATTGTCATGGCTTATCGCGACACGTATAAGATGCCGGTTACCATTACGCGCTGCTCGAACAACTACGGTCCTTATCATTTTCCGGAAAAGCTGATCCCGCTGATCATCAAGAATATCCTCGAGGGAAAACGCCTGCCGGTATACGGAAACGGTACAAACGTACGCGACTGGTTGTATGTAGAAGACCATTGCAAGGCAATCGACCTGGTAGTACGCGAAGGAAAGAACGGTGAGATCTACAATGTAGGTGGCCATAACGAAAAGCAGAACATCGAGATTGTAAAACTGACCATTGCGACGATTCACCATCTAATGGAACAGGAACCTGCTTACCGCAAGATATTGAAGAAAAAAGAGCTGGACGAAAATGGCGAAATCCGTATAGACTGGATAAACGACTCCTTGATAACATTCGTAAAAGACCGCCTGGGACACGACCAGCGTTATGCCATCGACCCGACCAAGATTACTCGTGAACTGGGATGGACTCCGGAAACAAAATTCGAAGATGGTATCGTGAAAACCATTATCTGGTACCTGAACAATCAGGAATGGGTTAAGAGCGTTACCAGTGGCGACTACCAGAATTATTACGAAAATATGTATAAGAATAGATAAGTAATTCGTTATACGACTTGTACAACAAGTAAAAATCCCGCAGGACTGCTTCATCTGTCCTGCGGGATTTTCTGTTTTTATTGTTCAACTGTCTGTTTCCGGCAAATCGGCTATAACCGACTATTCCTGCTCTTTGGCTCACGAAATCAGTCCTTTTTCAGGAAAGATTCATCAGTTCACCGTGAGAGGTAGAAAACGTCCTGCGAAAAGCTCCCGTGTTTTTGTACAAACAAAAAAATCTTTTGTACAAAAAATAAAAAAACATGCCGACGTTTTTCCAACTCCTCAGCGGAAGTGAAAAAACATTCCGCTACAAAACAGCAAACGTTCCGCTTACTGTTTCAGCAGATAAGCCTTAAACGAAGCAAAGTCTTTCGACATCGGTACACTCTGCTTGGTTCCCCGCATAAAAGCCTGCAATTTTTCAGGAATCTTCACTTCCATTCCGATAATATCTTCTACCGTCTGCAAGAACTTGGCAGGATGAGCTGTTTCCAGAAAGACGCCATTTTCTCCCGGCTTCAAGTTCTCTGCCAGAGCACGGTAACCGCATGCTCCATGCGGATCGAGCAGATATCCGGTTTCCTCGTAGGTCTTCTGTACCGTTTCACGTATCTGTTCGTCGGTATAGGTTTCACCACTTATTTCAGACGCGATGGCATCGTGACTACCTTCGTACAAGTCGAGTATACGGGCAAAGTTACTCGGATCGCCTACATCCATGGCATTGGCTATGGTTGCCACCGAAGGACGAGGCTTGTATTCTCCGGTTTTCAGGTACTGATAGAATATATCGTTCCGGTTATTTGCTGCAATAAAGCGTTCCACAGGAAGTCCCATTCGCTTGCCAAACAGTCCGGCCGTAATATTTCCGAAGTTTCCGCTCGGCACACAAATTACCAGCTTGTCTGCCTTGCCCAGCTTCTTCATTTGTGCATAGGCATAGAAATAATAGAAAGCCTGCGGAAGGAAACGAGCCACGTTGATGGAATTTGCAGAAGTAAGCTGCATGTGCTCATTCAGTTCCTTGTCCATGAAAGCATTCTTCACCAGCGCCTGACAGTCGTCGAACGTACCGTCTACTTCGATGGCCGTAATGTTCTGTCCGAGCGTAGTAAACTGTTTTTCCTGAATCTCACTCACCTTTCCTTTGGGATAAAGCACATATACATGAATACCTTCCACACCCAGAAAACCGTTTGCTACGGCACTGCCCGTATCACCGGAAGTCGCTACCAGCACATTGACCTGCTTCTTGCCTTCCTTACGGATAAAGTATCCCAGCAAGCGTGCCATAAAACGTCCGCCCACATCCTTGAAGGCCAGCGTAGGACCGTGGAACAGTTCCAGCGAATAGATATTATCCTTCACCTTTACTACCGGAGTATCGAAATTCAGTGTATCGTATACGATATGTTTCAGCGTATCAGCAGGGATGTCTTCTCCAAAGAAAGCATCCGCTACACGGTATGCAATCTCCTGAAACGACAGGTTCTCTATCTCATCGTAAAAAGACTGGGGCAGGGTTTTGATGGAACGAGGCATGTACAAACCCTTGTCGCCAGCCAGTCCACGAACTACGGCTTCTTCCAGTGTCGCATCGGAAGCCTTTTTATTGGTGCTGTAATATTTCATAACGTTCTATTGTATTTTCATAAACTCATTCATAAACTCGTCTTTCTCCATTGTACCGTATGCTCCTTCGCGACAGGCTATTTCGTCGTAACACTGCACGCTATCGGGTTCTATGCCCGGATAATAAATCAGGAAGGGTACCGGTTCGGCTGTATGGGTGCGCAATTCGCACGGCGTAGGATGGTCGGGCAATACGGCAATGGCTACCGGTTCATCCCAATTTTTCACTTCTTCGTAAATCGGTCCCAGTGCACGACTGTCCAGATATTCGATGGTCTTCAGCTTCAGGTCTACGTCTCCTTCGTGCCCCGCCTCATCGCTTGCCTCAATGTGGAGGTAAACAAAATCATCGGTTTTCAAGGCATCGATGGCTGCCTGAGCCTTTCCTTCGTAATTCGTTGTATAGAGTCCGGTAGCTCCTTCCACATCGATGCAGCGCAATCCGGCATAGCGTCCGATTCCCCGAATCAGGTCGACAGCCGTAATAACTGAGCCTTTGTGGATAGAAGGATACTTTTGCGACAGCGGTTCCATCTGCGGGCGATAACCGGGACTCCAAGGCCAGATACTGTTGGCTGGGTCTTTTCCCTCTGCTACCCGCTTTAAGTTGACCGGATGAGTGGCAAGCAATTCCTGCGACTTCAGAATCAAAGCATTCAGTAAATCGGCGGTTTCCTGTGCCTCGGGACGCAATGCTTTGATCAGATTCGGTCGGAAAGGTTTCAGCGGAACATCATGGGGCGGTACACATGCCAGATGTTTATCCCCACCTTTCACTACCAGTAAGTGACGATACTGCACTCCAGTATAGAAATGAATACGGTCTGTTCCTAATTTTTCATCCAGAAACTTGATCAACTGATCGGCCTCTTCAGTGGTAATATGACCAGCCGAATGATTTTTGAGGATATCTCCTTCCACACAAATCAGGTTGCATCGCATGGCCATATCTCCAGGTTCCAGTTCCACACCGATACTAGCCGCTTCCAGCACGCCTCTTCCTTCGTACACCAACGGGAGGTTGTAACCCATAACCGACATATTCGCCACTTCACTTCCCGGATGAAATCCGTCGGCAACCGTTTTCAGCATTCCCGTACGTCCCATTCGGGCCAGCTTGTCCATGTAGGGAGTATTTGCATATTGCAGCAATGTCTTGTTTCCGAGTGACGGTACAGGCCAGTCTGCCATACCGTCGCCTAAAATAATGATGTGCTTCATAAGCCTAAATGTTTGCGATACTCATAATATCGGCAAAGACACCGGCAGCGGTTACGCTTGCACCGGCACCGTATCCTTGAATGAGCATCGGGTACTCGTTATATCGTTCAGTTGTAAGCAAAATAATGTTGTTGCTGCCTTCCAGGGTATAGAACGGATGATTTCTGCCCACTTCCTGCAAGGCAACGACTCCATGTCCGTTTTCCAATGTGGCAACAAAGCGCCAGTGCTTTCCTTCTTTTTCAAGTACCTTACGGCGAGCCTCAAATTCCTCGTCGAGCGAAGGTATCTTCTTCCAGAAGTCTTCCAGCGATCCCTTAAAGAAGTCATCCGGTATGAACAGATGTTTCTCTACATCTTCCTGATCCAGCCGGTAACCTGCCTCACGAGCCAGAATGACAAGCTTGCGGATTACATCCTTTCCGCTCAGGTCGATACGTGGATCGGGTTCGGAATATCCTTCTTCTTTCGCTTTATGAATTGTTTCACTCAAAGGAACATCGGCGCTGAGAGTATTGAAAATATAATTTAATGTTCCGCTCAACACTGCCTCAATCTTCACAATCTTGTCGCCACTGTTTATCAAATCGTTGATTGTATTAATCACCGGCAGTCCGGCACCAACGTTAGTTTCGAACAGGAACTTCACACCACGCTGACGGGCAATGCGTTTCAATTCGGCATAGTTTTCATATTCTGACGATGCAGCTATCTTGTTGGCTGCCACAACCGAAATGTTATGGTTCAAAAATTCCTTATACAAGCCGGCAATTTCCGGGCTAGCTGTACAGTCCACAAATACGGAGTTGAAAATATTCATTCCTACAATCTCATCCTGAAGTACTTGAGGTGACGAAGGAATGCCTTTTTCTTCTAGCTCCTGACGGTAGTTAGCCAAATCAATTCCACGTCGTGTAAACAAAGCTTTATGTCCGTTGGCAATACCTACTACATTCAACATCAGTCCACGTTCACGCTTCAAACGTTCCTGCTGACTGCTGATTTGTTCAATCAGGCTGTGGCCTACTGTTCCGATACCACAGATGAAAAGATTCAAAACCTGATATTCCGACAGGAAGAAAGAATCGTGGATGACATTCAACGTCTTGCGTAAAGAAACTCCGTCTACAACAAACGAGATGTTGGTTTCGGACGCACCTTGTGCACAAGCTATCACATTGATACCGTTACGTCCCAGTGTACCGAACAATTTTCCGGCAATACCCGGTGTGTGCTTCATGTTCTCTCCCACGATAGCCACGGTAGCCAGTCCGCTTTCAGCCTTCATCGGACTGATTTCTCCCATTTCTATTTCTTTGGCAAACTCTTCGTTCAGTACTTCGCAAGCCAGCGGAGCATCTACCGTCCGCACACCGATAGAAGTAGAGTTTTCCGAAGATGCCTGAGAAACCAGGAACACGCTGATACCATTCTCTGCCAGAGTCTTGAAGATTCGGTAATTCACACCGATTACTCCCACCATACCCAGTCCGGTCATGGTTATCAGACACGTATCATTGATGGAAGAAATACCCTTAATCGCCTTGGAAGAATGATCGGCTTCCTGCTTCACGATTGTTCCCGGAGCTTCCGGATTGAACGTATTCTTTATCAGAATAGGAATATTCTTATGACAAACCGGATAGATAGTCGGCGGATAAACCACTTTCGCACCAAAGTTACACAACTCCATCGCTTCGACATAACTCAGTTCCGTAATCGGATAAGCCGTACTGATAACCCGGGGATCGGCAGTCATAAAGCCGTCTACATCCGTCCATATCTCCAGTACACTAGCATCGAGTGCTGCTGCCAGAATGGAAGCTGTATAGTCTGATCCACCACGGCCGAGGTTTGTTACTTCACCTGTATTCTTGTCGGTAGAAATAAATCCCGGAACCAATGAAATTTGAGGTATATCGTGAAAGGTTTCACGCACCAGACGAGTTGTCAGTTCCGAATCGAGTATATGTTTATTATGTTTTTTCTCGGTCTTGATGAACAGACGTGAATCGAACCATTGCGCCCCTTCTATCAAAGTAGCGACAATGATAGACGAAAGACGTTCCCCGTAACTTACAATGGTAGCCGAAGTCTTCGGCGACAAATCACGTATCAGATAGATACCCTGAAAAATGTCTTTCAGTTCACTCAGCAGTTCGTTCACGCAATCCAGCAGCAGTTCCCGTTTCTGTCCTGCCGGAATGACGGTGTAAACCATTTCGATATGACGGTTCACAATCTCCTTCATTTCCTTTTCGTAACCGGAATCTCCGTTGGCCGCCATCGTAGAAGTCTTGATTAACTTGTCGGTTATGCCGCCCAATGCTGAAACGACTACTATCACTTTATCATCTACTGCTTCGACGATCTTCTTTACATTCAACATACTGTTGACAGAACCTACTGATGTTCCACCGAATTTTAATACTTTCATGTACTTATACTTTTATACAAGAACATTTTCTTTAAGGAAAAGATGCCCTTGCCAGATAAAACAAAATAAATAATTGATTAAAATAAAAATGAAGTGCCTGAGTCCACAGGCGTGTAACACGTAGAAACACCTAATATACAATCTCTTACCCCCGAGGGGTCATCCCGGTAACAGATGTGAATGTAGCAGTGTGCCCCATTCCGGTCATCATTGTGATATGAAGAGAGTATTTGTTCATGTATTATTGTTTTGTCGTTGGCAAATATAGTAACATTTTTCTATAATCAAACATCTTTCAATCTATTTTTATAGACAAAAGCAGAAAATGCAGAACAAAACGATTATTCTACCTTATAAACAACTCCTTATTATTATGATTGCCATTCTACCGATTGTATTCTTTCTCCATCTTTGCCACATCGCGAAACAGCAATAAAATCCGGCAATCGGAAAACAAGCAAACATATAATTATCAGCAAACTATTGCAGAAAAATAAAAAATCATGTATTTTTGTTCACATTAATTTAGCATAAGTCTAACCCGATAAACTTTTAAAATTTTAATATGGCAGACTCAAAGACAATTCTTAGCGGAGCTGAAGAGAAAATGGATATGGCAATTATGTATCTGGAAGATGCACTGGCACACATCCGTGCCGGAAAAGCCGATGTACGCTTGCTGGACGGTATCCGTGTAGATTCTTACGGAAGCATGGTCCCTATCAATAATGTAGCAGCAGTAACAACTCCCGATGCACGTAGCATTGCAATCAAACCGTGGGACAAGAGTATGTTCCGCGTAATTGAAAAAGCAATTATTGACTCCGATCTGGGTATCATGCCCGAAAACAACGGAGAAATTATCCGTATAGGTATTCCTCCTTTGACAGAAGAACGCCGTAAACAGCTGGCAAAGCAGTGTAAGGGCGAAGGTGAAACAGCCAAGGTAAGTGTCCGCAATGCACGCCGTGATGCAATTGATGCACTGAAAAAAGCAGTAAAAGACGGTATGCCCGAAGATGAACAGAAAAATTCTGAAGCAAAATTACAGAAGGCTCACGACAAGTATATCAAACAAATAGATGAAATGCTTGCCGCCAAAGACAAAGAAATCATGACTGTTTAATACTCATAAAGGATGAAGAATGAAGTATACACGACGTGCTGATAACACAGACGCGTCGCCTTCTCTTCATCCTTTATTTTCATCTTATAAAAATTTGGAAAAAGGCTTAGTCATAAAAAATACAGGAAGCTGGTATCTGGTCAAGACTGATGATAACCGGCAAGTGGAATGTAAAATAAAAGGTAACTTCCGTCTGAAAGGAATCCGCAGTACAAACCCTATCGCCGTAGGCGACCGGGTACAAATTTCCATTAACTCTGAGGGTACGGCTTTCATTACCGAAATAGAGGATCGAAAGAATTATATCATCCGCCGTGCATCCAATCTATCTAAACAATCGCATATCATTGCAGCCAATCTGGACCAGTGCATGCTGGTGGTGACCATCAATTACCCGGAAACATCGACGACTTTCATCGACCGTTTCCTCGCATCGGCAGAGGCTTATCGCGTTCCGGTCTGTCTGGTATTCAACAAAACCGACCGCTATTCGGAAGAAGAGCTTCATTATCTAGACGGATTGATCCATCTGTATACCCATATCGGATATCCATGTTTCAAGATTTCTGCCTTGAATGAAACCGGACTCGATGAAATTAAACAAGCTTTAGAGGGTAAAGTTACTTTATTTTCTGGCCATTCGGGGGTAGGTAAGTCGACCTTAATCAATGCAATTCTGCCCGAGCAGCACCTAAAAACGGGAGAAATATCGACCGTACATAACAAAGGTATGCACACGACTACTTTTTCCGAAATGTTTTCTGTAGGTGAGAACGGATATATCATTGATACACCGGGAATCAAGGGATTTGGTACATTTGATATGGAAGACGAAGAGGTTGGACATTATTTCAAAGAGATTTTCGAGTTTTCCGCTCAATGCAAATACGGTAACTGTACACATCGCCACGAACCGGGATGTGCCGTACGCGAAGCCGTAGAGAAACATTACATTAGTGAATCACGCTACGCCTCTTACTTGAACATGCTGGAAGACAAGGAAGAGGGTAAATATCGCTCAGCTTATTAACCATTAAACTCTAACAAACATGAAAAAATACACTTTTTGTATGTTGTTTGCCGCATTAACATGTTTGACAACGACAAACGCCTATGCAAAGAAAAACTCAAATCCTACTCCCGAAGAGAAAGGGCTTGCACTCATAAACAGGGAAAGTGCCGAGGCTTTCGTCGGCTTTTTGGCATCCGACGAACTGAAAGGACGAGAAGCAGGCACCGAGGAAGGCAGAATTGCCGGCAATTACATTGCATCTCTACTGCAACAATGGGGAGTATCTCCTTTATTCGACAGCTACTTCCAGCCTTTCGAGGCCTATCGCGTAGAACGTCAGAAACAAGGAAGATTACAAGTACATCCCGACTCTATTCAAATTATCAAACAAGGAGTTCACCAAAAATACAACATGCGTAATGTCCTTGCCAAAATAGAAGGCAAGAACAAGAACGAATTTGTCATCATCGGTGCACATTACGACCATATCGGCTATGATCCGATGCTGGACGGCGACCAGATTTATAACGGCGCCGACGACAATGCTTCCGGAGTTTCAGCTGTATTGCAGATTGTACGTTCTTTCCTCGCCTCAGGACAGCAACCGGAACGTACCGTTATCTTTGCTTTCTGGGATGGTGAAGAGAAAGGACTCCTCGGTTCAAAATACTTTGCACAGACTTTTCCGCAAATCAATCAGGTGAAAGGATATCTCAACTTCGATATGATAGGAAGAAACAACGACGAGTCACGCCCCTGGCATGTAGTGTATTTCTTCACTAAAAGCAAACCAGCCTTTGGAGAATGGCTAAAGAAAGATATCGCACAATATAAGTTGAATTTACAACCAGACTACCGTGCCTGGGATAATCCGGTAGGTGGAAGTGACAATGGAACATTTGCTAAGCTGGGTATTCCCATCATGTGGTACCATACCGACTGGCATCCTGATTACCATCTTCCGGGCGACGAAGCTCCCAAAATCAACTGGGATAAACTGGTGGAAATAACTAAAACATCCTTCCTCGGATTATGGAAAATGGCAAACATTCCTTTCTGATAACACAAAAAGTATAACGTATTCACAAAACCTGAAAGAACTGATTGTTATTTATCACAAGAAATACATCACATAGATCGTATCAGATCAATCACATCAAAGCCTGCTTAAACAATTTCCTTTTGAGAAATGTCTAAGCAGGCTTCGTGCGTTAATCCCGATCTATGTCGAAACGACACGCACTCCATTTGCAAAATTTTGTAAAAAAAGTATTCTTCTTTTAAACATTAGGTTAAGTTTATTATCAAACATAAACAAATACTATTTCTTACCTTAAATTCAGACCCTATAAAGCACATGGATAAACGAGTTAAATGGGGAATTATCATATTGGTAGGAGCCGGATTAATCGGCTTGGGAATCCATAATTTCACCCCGAAAGAAAATGAAGAACTAAATGAAGCCAACCA
This sequence comes from Bacteroides sp. CAG:443, assembly GCA_000432735.1. Classification (GTDB taxonomy): domain Bacteria; phylum Bacteroidota; class Bacteroidia; order Bacteroidales; family Bacteroidaceae; genus Phocaeicola. Next base: position 34,347 of record FR887782.1, on the reverse strand, counting down.
GCAAATACCAACCGACAAGAAAAAAAGTTTGAACGTAAATGCACAGGTTATCAAACCTCATCTGTTGACTGACCAGCTCTTTGTCAGCGGCAAGCTGATGCCTGACGAAGAGGTAGACTTGTCTTTTGAAACTTCCGGAAAGATCATCGATATCAACTTTACCGAAGGCAGTTTCGTTTCCAAAGGACAATTACTTGCCAAAGTCAACGACAGACAGCTACAGGCACAATTGGATCGTTTAAAAGCCCAGATGCCTCTTGCTGAAGACCGTGTATTCCGACAGAATGCCTTGCTGCAGCGTGATGCGGTCAGTAAAGAAGCATACGAACAAGTCAAGACTGAACTTGCGACCCTTCATGCCGATATTGAAAACGTAAAAGCCAATATCGACATGACCGAGCTACGTGCTCCTTTCGACGGTATCATCGGTCTGCGCCAAGTCAGTACAGGAGCCTACGCCTCCCCTACAACCGTTATTGCTAAATTAACCAAAATCACTCCGCTGAAAGTAGAATTTGCCGTGCCCGAGCGTTATGCCAGACAAATCAGAAAAGGGACCAAACTCTCTTTTAAGATAGAAGGCAGACTCGATGCTTTTGATGCTCAGGTGTATGCAACCGAATCGAGTGTAGACCCGGAAACCCACACACTGACAGTACGAGCCTTGTATCCCAACACCAACGGCGAACTGCTTCCTGGACGTTACGCCGACATCACCCTGAAACAAAATGAAATAAAAGATGCCATAGCCATTCCCTCGGAAGCCATTGTGCCCGAAATGGGAAAGAACAAAGTATTTGTATACCGTTCCGGTCTTGCCTATCCTGTGGACGTAGAAATCGGACTTCGCACAGAGTCGGAAGTACAGATCGTACGCGGACTGGCTGCCGGAGATACCATTCTCACATCAGGAACCTTGCAACTCCGTACCGGTATGTCTGTTATTCTTGACCACATTAACTAATACCTGCTTGCCTTATGAACATATCCGAACTTAGTATCCGCAGGCCGGTATTGGCAACTGTACTCACCATCATCATCCTTCTTTTCGGATTGATTGGCTACACTACGTTGGGAGTACGAGAATACCCCTCGGTAGATAATCCCATCATCTCCGTAACTTGTAGTTACTCTGGCGCAAATGCCGACATTATCGAGAGTCAGATCACCGAACCGCTGGAACAGAATATCAACGGTATTCCCGGCATACGCTCGCTTTCGAGTGTAAGCCAGCAGGGACAATGCCGCATCACCGTAGAATTTGAATTGTCTGTCGATCTGGAAACAGCAGCCAACGACGTACGCGACAAGGTTTCACGTGCACAGCGCTACCTGCCCGACGACTGCGACCCGCCTACGGTTTCGAAAGCCGATGCCGATGCCAGCCCGATTCTGATGGTTGCCATCCAAAGTAATACCCGTTCGCTGCTTGAACTGAGCGAAATAGCCGACCTGACCGTCAAAGAACAATTACAGACCATATCCGATGTCAGCAGCGTATCCATCTGGGGAGAAAAACGTTACTCCATGCGTCTGTGGCTCGATCCCACCAAAATGGCCGGTTACGGAATCACTCCCGTCGACATCAAGAAGGCCATGGATAACGAAAACGTGGAACTGCCTTCCGGTAGTATAGAAGGTAATACCATGGAACTCACCCTGCGTACCATGGGACAGATGCACACCGCCGACGAATTCAACAACGTCGTCATAAAGGAAGTCGACGGACAGGTAATCCGCCTGAGCGATATCGGTTATGCCGAACTGGGAGCAGCCGACCTGAAGAGCTACATGAAAATGAACGGCGTTCCCATGGTAGGTGTGGTAGTGATTCCACAACCGGGAGCCAACCACATCGAAATAGCCGATGCCGTATACGAACGCATGGAGCAGATGAAAAAAGACTTACCCGAAGATGTAAGCTTCTCTTACGGATTCGACAACACAAAATTCATCCGCGCCTCCATAGCCGAAGTAGAAAGTACTGTATACGAAGCCTTCATTCTCGTAATTATCATCATCTTCCTCTTCTTGCGCGACTGGCGTGTAACGTTGATTCCCTGTATCGTAATTCCGGTATCACTCATCGGTGCCTTCTTCGTGATGTATGTAGCAGGCTTTTCCATCAACGTACTGACCATGCTTGCCGTCGTCCTTTCGGTAGGACTGGTGGTGGATGATGCCATCGTAATGACGGAAAATATCTACATCCGTATCGAAAAAGGCATGAAACCATTCGAAGCAGGTATAGAAGGAGCCAAAGAAATATTCTTTGCCGTTATTTCTACCACCATCACTTTGGTAGCGGTATTCCTTCCCATCGTCTTTATGGAAGGAACCAGCGGACGACTCTTCCGGGAGTTCAGCTTCGTAGTTGCCGGTTCAGTGCTCATCTCTGCCTTTGCAGCCCTGACCTTCACTCCGATGCTTGCCACCAAGATGCTGGTCCGCCGTGAAAAGCAAAGCTGGTTTTACCGGAAAACAGAACCGTTTTTCGAAGGGATGAACCGACTTTACAGCCGGGCACTCAACGCCTTTCTGAAGAAACGCTTCATCGCCATTCCGTTTGCCATCATCACACTGATACTCATTGGTATATTGTGGAATGTGATACCGGCTGAAATGGCACCGCTGGAAGACCGATCCAAGATTACAATCAACACCAAGGCTGCCGAAGGTGCCAGTTATGAATACATACGCGACTACACGGAAGACATCAACGACCTGGTAGATTCCATCGTGCCCGATGCAGAAGCAGTGACAGCCCGTGTGTCGAGCGGTAGCGGAAACATCCAGATAACGTTGAAAAACATCAAGGACCGCAATTACTCCCAGATGGAGGTAGCCGAAAAAATATCGCAGGCTATCAAGAGCAAGACCAAGGCAAGAGCTTTCGTACAGCAGCAGTCTTCGTTCGGCGGAAGAAAGAGTAGCATGCCCGTACAGTATGTATTGCAGGCAACCAGCATCGAAAAGTTGGAAAAAGTATTGCCCCAATTCCTGAACAAGGTGTACGATAATCCGACCTTTCAGATGGCGGACGTGGACTTGAAGTTCAGTAGTCCCGAAGTACGTGTCAACATCAACCGCGACAAGGCAGCCACCATGGGAGTCAGCGTGCGCGATGTTGCCGAAACTCTCCAGTACGGACTGAGCGGCCAGCGTATGGGATATTTTTACATGAACGGCAAACAGTATGAGATTCTGGGACAGATCAACCGCCAGCAACGAAATCAGCCGGCAAACATCAAGTCGATTTATATCCGGAACGAGGACGGAGAAATGATCCAGCTCGACAACCTGGTAGAGTTTGTTGAGTCCATCGCACCCCCCAAGCTGTATCATTACAACCGATTCATCTCGGCTACAATTTCTGCCGGACTTGCCGAAGGGAAAACCATCGGACAAGGACTGGAGGAAATGGACAAGATTGCTGCCGAAACACTTGACGAAACTTTCCGTACAGCCCTCTCGGGCGACTCGAAAGACTATCGTGAAAGTTCGTCCAGCCTGATGTTCGCTTTCATCCTTGCCCTCGTGCTGATTTATCTTATCTTAGCAGCCCAGTTCGAGAGCTTCAAAGATCCGTTCATCATCATGCTGACCGTACCGCTCGCCATTGCCGGTGCCCTGATATTCATGTACTTTGGCAACATCACCATGAACATCTTCAGTCAGATAGGTATCATCATGCTTATCGGACTGGTAGCTAAGAACGGTATCTTGATCGTAGAGTTTGCCAACCAAAAACAGGAGGCAGGAGAAGACAAGATGCTTGCCATCCGCGATGCAGCTCTGCAACGTCTGCGTCCGATCCTGATGACGAGCGCCTCGACTGTTCTCGGTCTGATTCCGCTTGCCTTTGCTACGGGCGAAGGAGCCAACCAGCGTATCGCCATGGGAACAGCCGTTGTGGGAGGAATGTTGATCTCTACCTTCCTCACAATGTTCATCGTGCCTGCCATTTATACTTACATTTCTACTAACCGAATCAAGAAGGAGAAACAAGCATGAAATATTTTGCCTACATCCTATTAGCCTTGTGTACTGCAATACTTCCTGCACATGCACAATATGAATACACGCTGAAACAATGTCTGGAAGAAGGATTGCAAAACAATTATTCGCTCCGTATTTCACGCAACGAAGAGCAGATCAGCAAGAATAACGCCACACTGGGAAATGCCGGTTATCTTCCCACGGTAGACCTGACCGCCGGTTACAACGGCAGCCAGAGCAGCAGTAACTCTACACAGCGAAGTGATGGAAGTGTCAGCAAGGAACGAAACGTGTTCGATCATACCCTCGATGCGGGAGTTGACCTGAACTGGACCATCTTCGACGGTTTCAATATCAGTACGACGTACAAGGAACTGAAAGAACTGGAACGTCAGGGAGCTACCAATACCCGCATTGCCATAGAGGATTTCATCGCCAGCCTGACGGCCGAATACTACAATTATATCCAGCAGGAAAATCGTCTGAAAAACTTCCGCTATGCCGTTTCGCTTTCGAAGGAACGTCTCCGCATCGTAGAAGAGCGGTACCATATCGGAAATTTCTCACGACTGGATTATCAGCAGGCGAAAGTGGACTTCAATGCCGACAGTGCCCAGTACATGAAACAGCAGGAACTGGTGCATACCTCCCGCATCAACCTGAATGAACTGATGGCAAACAAGGATGTAGACCGCCCTATCAAAGTAAAAGATTCCATTATCGAGCTGAAGCATTCTCTGAATTTCCAGGAGCTGTGGGAAGCGACCTTGAATACGAATGCCAGTTTGCTGAAAGCCGACCAAAACTCAACCTTGGCACAACTGGATTACAAAAAGGTACTTTCACGCAATTATCCGTACCTGAAGCTGAACGCCGGATATGGCTATACCCTGAACAAATATGACATCAACTCCATCAAGCAGCGAAGCAACTGGGGATTTAATGGTGGATTGACCATCGGATTCAATATCTTCGACGGCAACCGCAAACGGGAAAAGCGAAATGCCAGCCTTGCCATCCGCAATGCACAGCTGGAACGCGAGCAACTGGAACAAAGTCTGCGTGCCGACCTCAGCAACTTGTGGCAGGCTTACCGCAACAACATCCGGCTGCTGAATCTGGAACGTCAGAACTTGATTGCCGCGAAAGAAAACCATGAGATTGCCAAAGAGCGCTACCTGCTGGGCGACTTGTCGGGTATTGAGATGCGTGAAGCACAGAAAAGCCTGCTCGATGCCGAAGAGCGCATTCTTTCGGCCGAATACGATACAAAAATGTGCGAGATATCATTGTTGCAGATTAGTGGAAAAGTCACTTTATACCTGAAATAAAACGAAACGGTCTGTCCGCAGGTTTATTTTATTTTTTGTACAAATAATTTTTTCTTTTGTACAAAAAATAAAAAAACGTCTCGATGTTTTTGGCAAAATACCCGCATAATTTCCCAAAACACCGAGACGTTTTTCTGTATATATCAACAAGATACACAAAAAAGAGTTATACATTCAGAATAAATGTTATCTTTGCACCCTATATAATATGTGAAGCAAATACATCGAGATGGGATTGTTTATCAGAAAAAGCATTGAAATGCTGCAAGCAGAGGCACAGCAGTCGGGCAGCAAGACACTGAAACGGGTGCTGGGACCAGTCAGTCTGGTGGCACTGGGCGTAGGTGTCATCATCGGAGCCGGACTGTTCTCCATTACGGGAACCGTCGCGTCGGAGTATACGGGGCCGGCCATTACGCTGTCCTTTATAGTCGCAGCTATCGGATGCTGCTTTGCCGGACTATGCTACGCCGAATTTGCTTCCATGATTCCTGTAGCAGGAAGCGCGTATACATACTCGTATGCTACCATGGGCGAGCTGATTGCCTGGATTATCGGCTGGGATTTGGTTCTGGAATATACCGTCGCGGCAACTACCGTAAGCATCAGCTGGAGCCGTTATCTGGTAGTGTTCCTGCAAGGCATTGGCATCGAGCTGCCTCATGCGTTCAGTGCCTGTCCGTGGGACGGAGGCATTGTCAATATCCCCGCCATGCTGATTGTTGTCCTTATGAGCCTGATACTGATGCGAGGTACCGCAGGCAGCTCTTTCTTTAACGGCCTGATTGTTTTCCTGAAAATCGGTGTCATCCTGATTTTCGTCTTTTTGGGATGGAAATTCATACAGGCAGACAACTATGTGCCTTACATTCCCGAAAACACCGGAAAGCTGGGTGAGTTCGGCATTTCAGGTATCCTACGTGGAGCCGCTATCGTATTTTTTGCTTTTCTGGGATTCGATGCAGTCAGTACGGCTGCCCAGGAAACGCGAAATCCGCAGCGGAACATGCCTATTGGTATACTTGTTTCCCTGCTGGTCTGCACCATTTTGTACATTCTGTTCGCACACGTCATGACGGGTGTGGCACACTATACCGAATTCGAAGGACAGGAAGGTATTGCTCCCGTAGCCGTAGCTATCGAACACATGGGATATGCGAACAGCCCCGGAGTCATCGAACCAGTCTACCCGTGGCTGAACAAAGCCATCATCCTTGCAATCCTGTTCGGATATTGCTCGGTCATCATGGTGACATTACTCGGCCAGAGTCGTGTATTCCTCAGCATGAGCCACGACGGACTGCTGCCGCCGTTCTTTTCACGCATCAACGAACGATTCCGTACACCGGTACACAGCAACTGCCTGTTCATGATTGTCGTGAGTCTGCTGGCAGGATTTGTTCCGGCACAAGTAGCTGGCGAAATGACCAGTATCGGAACCTTGCTTGCCTTTACACTGGTATGTGCGGCTGTACTCATCGTGCGCAAGACCATGCCCAACGTTCACCGTACGTTCAAGACACCGTTTGTGCCTTTTGTACCTATTATGGGTATCCTGACTTGCCTATGCATGATGTGTTTCCTGCCTGCTGATACATGGATACGACTGGTATTATGGATGCTCATCGGTCTGGATGTTTATGCTTCGTATGGAAGAAAACACAGCAAGCTGGAACCGGGACAAGCGCACCGCAAAGGCGACATCGTACTGAATATTTTAGGACTTGCCCTATCTGTATTGTGCATCATCACCGGATTATGGCACCAGCAAACCGTAGGCTGGGATGCTGACAGGACCTTACTGATCATTTCCTTCGTATTTGCATTTACCCATTGCGCATACTATATGCTGCGCATCTGGAAGCAGTCGAAAGAAATAAAACCACTTACTTAAGGTCAACTTCTGCATAAAAGAAGCTACAAACAATGTTGAAGAACAGAAAAAACGAAGATTGAACTACTGACGTTTAGAGAAAAAGTTGTTATTTTACAAAGATTTAGAGAGTATGGACAAAAATATATTACTGACGGCCATCCGTGCGTCTTTAGAAGCAGGAGCCGAAATCATGAACGTATATACCGATCCCAACGCGGATTTTGAGATAGAGAAGAAAGCAGACAACTCACCACTGACCATTGCCGACCGCAAGTCGCACAAGGTCATCGCAGCCAGTCTGGCTTCAACTCCTTATCCTGTTCTCAGTGAAGAAGGAAAGAAAATCCCGGTTGAAGAACGGCAGAAATGGAACGAGCTCTGGATTGTCGATCCATTGGATGGAACCAAGGAATTCATCAAGCGCAACGGAGAATTTACCGTCAACATTGCTTATGTAAAGAACGGCAGACCGGAAGCGGGGGTAATCTATATTCCCGTAAAGGAAGAATTGTATTTTGCCGACTGCCAGTATGGTGCTTATAAGATAGAGCATATCACCCAACTGGCTGCCGATGAAACGGTAGATAGCCTCATCGAGAAGGCACATCGTCTGCCCTATCAGGAACAAACTCCGCGCAACAATTTCATCATCGTAGCATCCCGCTCCCACCTGACACCGGAAACAGAAGGCTATATCGAGAAAATGAAACAAGAGCATCAGCACGTAGAAACAGTCTCGAAAGGCAGTTCGCTCAAGTTGTGCCTCATAGCAGAAGGAAAAGCAGATGTGTATCCACGCTTTGCACCGACGATGGAGTGGGATACGGCTGCCGGTCATGCCATTATCCGTGCTATGGGAAAAGAAGTATACCAGGCTGGTACTCAGGAACCTCTGCAATATAATAAAGAAGACTTGTTGAATCCGTGGTTCATAGCCGAATAAGCCATTTATGACAGTAGAAGTGATTATTGTACTCGTGGCGCTTGTCGGTATGCTGGCTGCGCTGATTATGGATAAGATGCGTCCGGGAATGATTCTGTTCTCGGTCGTCGTCCTGTTTCTCTGTACCGGAATCCTTACCCCAAAAGAAATGCTGGAAGGTTTCAGCAACAAGGGAATGATAACCGTTGCTATGTTGTTTCTGGTCAGCGAAGGAATCCGACAGAGCGGAGCCTTGACGCAAGTCATCAAGAAACTACTGCCACAAACCAAGACTACGGTATTCAAGGCACAGGTGCGCATGCTGCCTACCATTGCCTTTATATCGGCCTTTCTAAACAATACGCCGGTTGTCGTTATCTTTGCTCCTATCATCAAGCGATGGGCAAACTATGTAAAATTACCTGCCACTTACTTCCTTATCCCATTGTCGTACGTAACGATTCTGGGAGGTATCTGTACCTTGATAGGAACGTCCACCAACCTGGTAGTACACAGCATGATACAAGATGCCGGAATGAAAGGATTCAGCATGTTCGAACTGGGAAAGGTAGGCATTTTCATTGCCATTGCAGGCATCATTTACCTGTTTTTGTTTTCCAGCAAGTTGTTGCCTGCCGATCGTCCAGATAATCTCTCGGCCGAAGAAGAAGAGAACAACTCTTCGCTTCATCCGGTGGAAGCTGTCCTCGGCGCACGTTTCCCGGGTATCAACAAACGGGTAAGTGAATTCAACTTCAAACGTCACTACGGTGCCGAAGTAAAAGAAATCCGGCGCGGTGGTAACACGTACAAAAACTTGAGCGAAATCAGCTTCCGCGAGGGTGATACGCTGATCTTGCTTGCCGACGACAGCTTCATCAAGACCTGGGGAGAATCGTCGGTCTTCATCATGCTTGCCAATGGCAAAGACTATGAGCCTGCCGGCAAGAAAAAGCGCTGGTTCGCATTGTTCCTGCTGCTTTTCATGATTATCGGGGCCACAGTCGGTGAACTGCCGGGCATACAGAAACTGTTGCCTGAAGGCATCAAGCTGGATATGTTCTTCTTTGTATCCATCACGACGGTTATCATGGCATGGACCAAGATATTTCCTCCCCGGAAGTATACCAAATATATTTCATGGGATATCCTGATTACCATCGCCTGTGCTTTCGCTATCAGCAAAGCCATGGAAAATTCCGGAGTAGCCGACCTGCTGGCGGGTTACATCATCGAGTTGAGCCGCAGCCATGGTCCGTATATCCTGTTGGCTGTATTGTTTATCATCACCAATATCTTTACGGAACTGATCACCAATAATGCCGCAGCCGCTCTCTCCTTCCCGCTTGCACTCTCGCTGTCGCAGCAACTGGGAGTGAACCCCATGCCGTTCTTTGTGGTAATCTGCATGGCGGCTTCTGCCAGTTTCTCTACTCCGATAGGCTATCAGACCAACCTGATTGTGCAAGGTATCGGAAACTATAAGTTTACCGACTTCGTACGAATCGGATTACCGCTGAACATTATTACTTTTTTGATTTCAATATTTGTCATACCTCAGATATGGCCTTTTTAATTAACTAACAACGATATGGAAGAAACCAAACATATTTACCCGATATTCGACCGCATGCTGACTCGTGCAGACAAGGAGGAATTGTTGAAGCAACACAGCGTCATGATCTGGTTTACCGGACTGAGTGGTTCAGGTAAGAGTACCATTGCTATCGCCCTGGAGCGGGAACTGCAAAAGCGAGGGCTGCTCTGCCGCATACTCGACGGTGACAACATTCGCAGCGGTATCAACAATAACCTGGGATTCTCGGCCGAAGACCGTGTGGAAAATATCCGCCGCATTGCAGAAATAGGCAAGTTATTCGTCGACACAGGTATCATTACCCTTGCAGCCTTTATCAGTCCGAACAACGATATCCGCGAAATGGCCGCAAACATCATCGGTAAGGAAGATTTTATGGAAATCTATGTCAGTACCCCGATAGAAGAATGCGAACGCCGCGACGTAAAAGGCTTGTATGCCAAGGCACGTAAAGGAGAAATCAAGAACTTCACCGGTATATCGGCCCCCTTCGAGGCACCGGAACATCCTGCTCTGTCGCTGGATACTTCGAAGCTTTCGGTAGAAGAATCGGTCAATAAACTATTGGACTTAATCTTACCCAGAGTAAAACGGTAAGCGGAAACCATGCTGCCACTTTAACACAAGGAATCACTTGTTTATGAAATAATATGAGTAATTTTGCGCAAGTTTTTGGGATTCATGCTATTTTATATCCATTCGTTCCGTATACCGACAGCTTATAAAACAAGTAACCAGCAACAGTCTGTGTAACCCTAATAAAAAACATTCATAATTCAGATATGAAAGAAGAATATAAATTAAGTCACCTGAAAGAACTCGAAGCCGAGTCTATTCATATTATCCGTGAGGTGGCTTCCGAATTTGAGAATCCGGTCATGCTGTACAGCATCGGAAAAGACTCTTCAGTAATGGTACGCCTTGCCGAAAAGGCCTTTGCTCCAGGCAAAGTTCCATTTCCTTTGATGCACATCGACTCTAAATGGAAATTCAAGGAAATGATTCAGTTCCGCGACGAATATGCCAAGAAATATGGCTGGAACCTGATAGTAGAAAGCAACATGGAAGCTTTCCGTGCCGGTGTAGGTCCTTTTACTCATGGAAGTAAAGTACACACCGACCTGATGAAGACACAGGCTCTGCTGCATGCACTCGACAAATATAAGTTCGATGCAGCCTTCGGAGGTGCACGCCGTGACGAAGAAAAATCACGTGCCAAAGAACGTATCTTCTCGTTCCGTAACGAGTTCCACCAGTGGGACCCGAAGAACCAGCGTCCGGAACTCTGGGATATCTACAATACCCGTATCCGCAAAGGAGAAAGTATCCGTGTGTTCCCGTTAAGTAACTGGACCGAACTGGATATCTGGCAGTACATCCGACTGGAGAACATTCCTATCGTTCCGTTGTATTTTGCCAAAGTACGACCGGTTGTCAACATCGACGGACAGCTCATTATGCCGGACGATGACCGCCTACCGGAAAAATACCGCGATAAGATAGAGATGAAAAAAATCCGTTTCCGTACATTGGGCTGCTGGCCGCTGACCGGAGCCATCGAAAGCGAAGCCGATACGATTGAAAAAATCGTAGAAGAGATGATGACTACTACCAAGAGTGAACGTACAACCCGTGTCATCGACTTCGACCAGGAAGCAAGTATGGAACAGAAAAAACGTGAAGGATACTTCTAACAAAACAAACGATCATGGAAGAACTAGATAAAAATAAATCAGGAAACCCGATGGAAGGCGAAGCCAGAGGGACTATGTCTATCGAAGAATTTCTGAAGAAAGACGAGCAAAAGGACTTGCTCCGCTTCCTTACGGCAGGTTCGGTAGACGACGGAAAGTCTACACTTATCGGACGCCTGCTTTTCGATAGCAAGAAATTATACGAAGACCAGCTCGATGCACTGGAACGCGACAGCAAGAGAATGGGTAATGCGGGAGAGCATATCGACTATGCCTTACTGCTGGACGGACTGAAGGCTGAACGCGAACAGGGTATTACCATCGATGTGGCTTACCGTTATTTCTCTACCAACAACCGTAAGTTTATCATTGCCGATACTCCGGGACACGAACAATATACCCGTAACATGATTACCGGCGGCTCGACGGCTAACCTTGCCATTATTCTTGTCGATGCGCGTACAGGAGTCATCACACAGACACGCCGCCACACTTATTTGGTTTCTTTACTGGGAATCAAGCATGTAGTTCTGGCTGTCAACAAGATGGATTTGGTCGATTTCTCCAAGGAAGTATTCGACAAGATTGTTGCCGACTACAAGGCATTTATCGAACCGTTGGGCGTGCCCGACGTAAACTGTATCCCATTGTCGGCACTCGATGGTGACAACGTGGTTGAAAAATCCGACCGTACCCCGTGGTACAGCGGTCCGTCATTGTTGGAATTCCTCGAAACCGTACATATCGGCAACGACCATAACCTGACAGACTTCCGCTATCCGGTACAGTATGTACTCCGCCCGAACCTCGACTTCCGCGGATTCTGTGCCAAGGTTGCTTCGGGAGTTGTACATAAGGGAGATGAAGTTGTGGCACTTCCTTCAGGAAAGAAGTCACATGTAAAGAGCATCGTTACTTACGACGGTGAACTGGATTATGCCTTCCCGCCCATGTCGGTTACATTGACGCTGGAAGATGAAATAGACGTTTCCCGCGGTGAAATGCTGGTTCACCCCGACAATATGCCTATGATTGGCCGTAACTTCGAAGCCATGCTGGTATGGATGGACGAAGAAAAGATGGACATGGAAAAGTCATTCTTCCTGAAACAAACGACCAACACCAGCCGTACCCGTATAGACAGCATTAAATACAAGGTAGACATCAATACGATGGAACACCTGAGCGTGGAAAACGGACGCCTGAAGAAAGAGGATCTTCCGATGCAGTTGAACCAGATCGCCCGTGTAGTACTGACTTCTTCCAAGGAATTGTTCTTCGATCCGTATACCAAGAACAAGGCAACCGGCTCATTTATCCTGATCGACCCGATTACCAACAACACCAGTGCCGTAGGTATGATTCTGGATCGTGTGGAAGATAAGGATATGCACAATACCATGGAACTGCCGGTACTCGACTTGCCGAAACTGGGTATTGAACCGGAACACTACGAAGCAATCGACAAAGCTGTAAAGGAACTGTCCAGACAAGGTATCGCCATCGAAGTGAAAAAATAAGTTTTAAACACAGTATCAACTAAATATATACAATGGGATTACTCGAATTCAGTAAATTGCCAATCAATACCCTGGTAGGTGCAGACTGGAAGACATTCAACCAAATTACCAAAGGTAGAACGATCGACCAGGCATATAAAGGAAAATATCGCCTCACCAAAGCGGTATGTCGCCTGCTTTCGACCTTGAAACCACTGCAAGACAAGCGTTACGAAAAGCTGCTTGCCGATCAGCCGCTGGAACACGATCCGGTATTCATTCTGGGACACTGGAGAAGTGGAACAACCTTTATGCACAGTGTCTTTTCATGCGACAAGCATTTTGGTTACAACACGACATACCAGACGGTATTTCCACACCTGATGATGTGGGGACAACCGTTCTTCAAGAAGAACATGAGCTGGCTGATGCCCGACAAGCGTCCGACAGACAACATGGAACTGGCTGTCGACCTGCCACAGGAAGAAGAATTTGCGCTGGCTAACATGATGCCGTATACGTATTATAATTTCTGGTTCTTGCCCAAACACATGCAGGAGTATGCCGACAAATACCTGTTGTTCGATGATATCAGTGATGAAGAACTGAAAGTATTTGAAGAAACATTTACCAAACTGATCAAGATCTCGTTATGGAATACTCACGGAACTCAGTTCCTGAGCAAGAATCCTCCACATACGGGACGTGTGAAAGAACTGGTAAAAATGTTCCCCAATGCCAAGTTCATTTACCTGATGCGTAATCCGTATACGGTTTTCGAATCAACACGAAGCTTCTTTACCAATACCATCCAGCCACTGAAGTTGCAGGATATCAGCAATGAACAGTTGCAGGAGAACATACTTTCAATTTATGCTAAATTGTATCACAAGTATGAAGCCGACAAGAAATACATTCCGGAAGGCAACTTGGTAGAAGTAAAATTCGAAGACTACGAGAAAAATGCCTTCGACCTGACACAGGAAATCTATCAGAAGCTTTCTCTTCCGGGCTTCGACGAAGCTCGTCCTGCGATAGAAGCTTACGTAAATAAAAAGAAAGGTTATAAGAAAAACCAATACCAGTACAAGCCCGAAACGGTAGAACTGGTAGAAAAGAACTGGTCATTCGCACTCGACCAGTGGGGATATAAACTGTAACCAGTCGGACACAGACTTTACGCATACGGCAATTCTGCACTCATTCTGAAAGAACAAAATGCCGTACTTTTCGTAAAGTCTGTGTTTTTTATATACATATTCATGCAGTTTTGACCCATTTTTGCATATTTCACCTGCAAATACTGCATATTTAAACAGAATTATTATATCTTTGTGCCCGCAAATAATAATGATATAATGAATTCAACAAAAAGATTTCCCTCTCCACTGGTATCTTTCCTTCCGATTATCATCCTGATATGCATGCTGGTTGCGACCATCAGTACTTTCGGAAGTGACTCACTGAACGGCGGAAGCCAAGTTTCTCTGCTAGTAACCACCGCAGTCTGCATATTTATAGGAATGGCTTTTTATCGTATTCCGTGGAAAGATTATGAACTGGCCATTACAAATAACATCAGTGGTGTAGCCACGGCCGTCATCATCCTGCTCATTATTGGCGCACTGAGCGGCACATGGATGATCAGCGGTATCGTACCTACACTTATCTACTACGGAATGCAAATCATTCATCCGACATTCTTTCTGACTTCTACCTGCATCATCTGCGTGCTGATATCGGTCATGACCGGCAGTTCGTGGACAACCATTGCTACAATTGGAATCGCCCTGCTGGGGATAGGTAAAGCACAAGGATTCAACGAAGGCTGGATAGCCGGTGCCATCATCTCGGGAGCTTACTTCGGCGACAAGATTTCTCCACTGTCGGAAACAACCGTTCTGGCTTCTTCCATCACAGAAACCCCGTTATTCCGACATATCCGCTACATGCTTATTACCACCATTCCTTCACTGGTCATCACACTGATCCTGTTTACCATTATGGGATTCACACACAGTACCCACAACATGGGGCACATGACCGAAGTAGCGACCAGTCTGGAAAGCAAATTCAATATCACTCCCTGGCTGCTGGTTGTCCCTGTAGTAACCGGTATTCTCATAGCGCGCAAAGTTCCTTCCATCATCACTCTTGCCATTTCGACCTTCCTTGCCTGCATAGCAGCTGTCATCTTCCAGCCCGACCTGCTGAACGAAATAGCCGGAGAACAAAATCTGTTTAAAGGAGTTATGATAACCTGTTACGGAAGCACCAGCCTCCAGACCGACAATGCCGCTCTGACTGAACTAATCGCTACCCGAGGCATGGCAGGTATGACTAACACCATCTGGCTGATACTTTGTGCGATGTGTTTCGGAGGGGCAATGACGGCCAGCGGTATGCTGGGAAGCATTACATCCGTCTTTGTACGCTTTATGAAAAATCGTTTCAGTCTGGTTTCATCGACCGTATGTTCCGGATTATTCATGAACCTGACTACTGCCGACCAGTATATAAGCATCATCCTGACAGGTAGTATGTTTGGCAGCATTTACAAGAAACAGGGATACGAAAGCCGACTGTTAAGCCGTACAACCGAAGATTCGGTAACAGTGACCTCCGTACTGATTCCCTGGAACTCATGCGGTATGACACAGGCTACAATCCTGAATGTCCCTACACTGACTTATCTGCCTTATTGTTTCTTCAACATACTCAGTCCGATCATGAGTATCGTTGTTGCAGCAATCGGATATAAAATCTTCAAGCAGCCGCCTGAAGAACACGAAGAAGTCATTCCATTTATCGACTAAAACAAGATTGCATACCCGATAAACGGCATATCTTATCGAAGACTATAGATTTTATACAGCGTAGCATCCTGCAAAGTCAGCGGCTGATTATGAGCAAAGAAGACAACACCGTTATCCGGAGCATAAATTTCCTCCAAGATATTTCCCTCTATCGGATGAATGATACGTGCGAGCAACTCACCTTTCCGCACGTCCTCACGTGCCGTCTTCAGCCGATAAAAGAGGCCCGAAACAGGCGCTTTTACGTCAGTCAGGTCCGACTCATGGATAACTTGCGAATTGTAGTCAGGATGGGCAGAAGCAAAATGTGAAACAATACCCACACGCTGCATAAAACGTAAAATGGAACTGATAATATAAAAAGGCATAGTTCCTTCCACCTGTCCGTTTTGCCCTCCGTAAATCGAATACGCCTTCGTATTCCAGATTTGCCAGTTATAATTCAGCAAAGTCGTATCGAAAGGCAATGATTTTCGCAAACAGACATAAGGAAAGCCAAAAAGACCCGCAGTCTGTACATCCTCGTACCCGGTTTCTATAATTCGTACATGAGGAATAAAATCACCGGGAACGTAAAAGCTGGCAAATTGTATACCGTACGTATATCCCTGTATCGCCTCAAAAAGCGATGCGGCGATACGTTGTGTTGTTTCTCCCTGATCGTATCCTGGAAACATCCGGTTGATATCTGTATTATCCATGGGCCAGAACCGCTTGCCGATATTCATGGAATAAGGATTGGCAGAAGGAATGAGCAGTATCTCATGTCCCGGCACCAGTCTGCCCTCCGCTTCCAGCTGAGCAAGATGCCGGACAAGCTGCGAGCAGATATATTGTTGTTGTATTTCATCCCCTCGCATAGCTCCTACAATAGCGAGGCTCTTTTCTCCCGATCCGAAACGAAAACCCTGAATGCGAAAAGTATCTCGGAAGGAAGATTTCATACTAAATAGAATCTCTTTTTTCATACATTCTCTCCACGTAAAGTATTCTTCTTTTCATCTTATCAAAGCATTTAAAAGAAAAGCCGGCATAGCCTGTTTATCACGCCGTATCTATTTACGACTCATCCAACTGATGTATGCGGGCCAGCAACGAACCTTGATACACCACCGGATAGGCACGAAGTGTAAACAGCAAGCCATGTACGGTAGCTGTTACCTCCTGAAGCACTTCACCCGTAAGCGGATTCACTATGCAACCTATCTCTTCTCCCTTGTCTACAATGATATTGTTCCGAATCTCGGTAAGGAAGATACCCGAAGCCTCAGCATTCAGAAAACTTACTTTATCGGCTACCGACACCACCGGACGGCTAATGAGATGAGATTCGTCTTGTTCACTCCACATTCCCAGCTCATGCATCAGATTAAAGATGCCCGTTACCAACCGGTTTCCATATCCATGATTAATACGCATACCCACCCCCATTTCTACCACAAGTGTAGGAGTGCCGGCAGTGTTGAGCGAATGTGCCAAGGTAGCCTCAAGAACCGTTGCCGCTTCGTGTACCCAGATAAAATCAGTATTGAGCAGCTTAGCGTAAGGTACCAGACGTTCTGCCGTATTGACATTTACCCGGACCTGAGGAATCTCACGCAAGAAGATGTTACTCGAATGAATATCGATTACCATATCTGCCCCCTGCAAATCTTGAAAAATGGCGTATGCAACCCGTTCGGCCATCGTTCCATCAGGGTTTCCCGGAAAAATACGATTCATATCAAGATCGAAATTGGGAATGCCACGAGTAATGGAATCAATCCCCAACGGGTTAAGTGCCGGATATATTTCAATCGTACCATTCAGTTTGTCAAGATTTTCCTGTACAATCTTATTAAGCTGAAAGCATACATACTGACCTTCCAGTTCATCCCCATGGGTACCTGTCACGATACAGATACGCTTCTTGCCCGTACCATGGCTAATAACATTTTTTTGTATCAACAAGCGCTCGTCAACAGGAAGCGCAATAGAAATAACCGTTCTTATCATATTTCTTCTACTATAACACGAATATCAGTTTGCTGAGTAGCCATGCCCGTAAACACTCCCCGGTTAACCGGACAATCCATGGCATCGCGTCCATGAGCCACCTTGATATATCCATATTCTATCCGACAATTGTGCGTAGGGTCTATCCCCCACCAACATCCATTATCCAGCACTTCCACCCAGGCATGAGTAGCACCGATACCGGCAATGAATCCATTTACATAACGCGCAGCTATGCCCGACGCCCGACAAAGAGCAATAAGAATATGTGCATAATCCTGACACACTCCTTCCCGCAGCTCGAATGCCTCGGCTGCCGAAGTCCCGGGACCAGTCTTTCCAGAAGCATAGTGCATGTAGTCATGAATATTCCGTGCAAGTAGCACGGCACGTTCCAGCGGATAGCCTGCCTCCGTACCGGCCAGTAATTGCTTCATCGGTACCGAAAGTGCCGTCAGCCGAGACGATACCCTGAACATGTCGGTAAAATCATCTTCGGCAATACGGTAAGGACTAAGCCTTATTTCTCCGCTACTTACAAACACAAACGAATCATGCTCTTCCATCCGGCAGCCATATTGAATCGGATTTTTCCATGCATCGGCACCATTAATCACACTTCCTCCCGGATGAATGAAAAGCTCCCGTTTACCCGTTTGCTGACAAGCATTGACACATGGCATACATCGCAACAGAAAATAATGCCTGTCGACAGGTTTGCTGAAACGGGTAATTGCCTGATAATTATAAAAGTATTTTTTCATTGTACTATCAGTTGTAAAGCATCAAAGCAAGACAAGATGGTTGAGGTATTTCAGAAGTTTCGCCTTATATTCCATATTTTGTACGTGATACAAATCATACACGTCCTCCACCAGCAGTTCACCCAAATGTTTTTCGATCATGTGATCAAACAGTTCTTCTTCATTTTCACCACATTTTATCAGAGATTCGTATGCCTCTTTAATTCGGAAGAACGGATAATCGAACCGGATATGCATGTCGATATTTTCCACCAGTTTCCCAATCTTCAGGATATTGTACACCTGTTCATTGAAAACCCGTTCATCTACCGATCCCCAGAAAGCAAGCAGATAGTCGGTAATAAGCTGCAAATCGGTAATGTTTGCGTCCTTCTTTTCGGCCAACTTTCGCAGGAAGTTGAGCGAAAGCTCTATATAAGAAAAGGTTTCACTGGTGATCTCCTCGCGTAAAACAACCGCATTGTCATAAGCGGCAGTCAATCCCGAAATCAGCGAGCAAGGATTCTTGTCGTCATACATATATCCCAACCGGAAACTTTCCATATCAGGATAAGGATTATTAGCATCCAGCTTTTCATAGAATCCTTCGTAGTCCTCCGGTAGTCCATCTATCATTTTATCATAATACCGACGCAACAAATGTAGGCTGATATACACTCTTTCAGCATATCGCCCCAGCCAGTAAAGGCGATTTGCCTTCGTGGCAGATATAGTATAACATGTCATCATAAGTCTATAGTTTTTAGTTGTTTATCATTTTTCCATCACCCATGTATCCTTAAACCCTCCTCCTTGTGAAGAATTTACCACAAATGAATCGGGGTTCCGGGAAAAACGAGTCAGCCCGCTTTTCCAGACCTTGGTCTGTTTGCCACTGATGACAAAAGCACGTAAGTCAGCCTTACGTTCTACCCGTTCATTTCCTTCCAGTATCTCAAGATCCTTGAAGTCAATCACCTCCTGCGCAATCCACCGTCGCGGTTCATCGACAATCATTTGCTTCAGTTCCGCCAGTTTCTCAGGAGACAAATCGCGACCGAATACGACACCATATCCTCCTGCCTCACTCACTTCCTTAATTACCAATTTGGGAAGATTGGCAAGCACATACTCATAATCCTCCTTATAGTAAGGAAGATAAGTAGGAGCATTACGAAGTACAGGTTCCTCACGCAAATAGTAATCTATCATCTTGGGTACGAAATAATAGATACCTTTATCGTCTGCCACCCCGTTTCCCAAAGCATTGACCAATGCGACATTTCCTTTGCGATATGCTTGTACCAGATTAGGAACCCCTAGCAGAGAAGACGGTTCAAAGACCAGCGGATCAAGATATTCATCACTGACACGTCGGTAAATACATCCTACCCGCTGCTTCTCCTTAAACAATCCGACATAGTAAACACTATCGTTCTCCACAATCAAGTCACCCGGAAAAGCAAGTACGGCTCCCGTCTTCTCGGCCAAATACGAATGTTCGAAAAAAGCAGAATTATAACGTCCGGGCGTAAGAATAACCGAAATACCCCGTCCGTCGTTCATATAATCCATCATGTCACGCAGCAAGTCATTATAATTCCGGTTATCCGCCACAGCATGATTCCGGAAAGTCTGAGGCGACACTTTACGCGTAATAGTACGTGCTATCATCGGGTAAGAAGCCCCTGAAGGAATACGCAAGTTATCTTCAAGAATGAACCATTCTCCCTCCTTACTTTGCACCAGATCGATGCCTGCTATATGGGCATATACACCATGAACAGGTGAGATTCCTTCACACTCAGGCAAGTATCCTTTCGATGAATAGACAAACTCTGCAGGAATAATCCCGTCTTTGATAATCTTTTTTTCATGATAAATGTCATAAAGAAAAAGGTTCAGCGCATTGACACGCTGAATAAGTCCTTTTTCCAGTTTGTCCCAGTCTGTTTTGCAGATGATACGCGGAATAGAATCAAAAGGAAACAATTGTTCCTTAAATACTCCGTTTTTATACACTCCAAAGCGTACTCCAAACCTTTCCATCCACTTGTTCACGTTATCTCTGCTCTCAATCAATGCATCCATAACGTTGTCAATTTATATTGTATATTGTAGCTGTAGTTTTATTTTATCTTGTATTCAATTGCAAAGAAAAACAAAAAATCAATACATTGTTCATTTTATTATAATATTTTGCTATAAAATATCATATAATACTTTCATTTTAATACAATATATGACATTTATATTTCTATATAAATATATTTATTCTGCAATATAATCATAACGTTACATCTTCATCCATACAAAACAAGAATAAGCACCTTTCACCTCGACTTGCATGAAAATATCAATCTCCTCCGCTCAAACAGCAGAAAGATAAAAACAAAACAAAAAAGAATGATAATCAAGACACGATTGAAAAGGAATAAACATTTGTACAAAAGTTTTTATTTTTTGTACAAAATTCTAATAAGTGTCGAGAGAAATATCCTGAAACAGGCAAACACCCCTTAAAAACGAACATCATTTATGTTTTTTTGCCCTTCACAGCCTTCACAACCTATTATATTAAGCTGCATCAATACGCTCATACCTTATAACATGAAGGGCGTGAAGGGCAAAAAAGAGAGAAAAACAGGCTATTATGATTCAAACATGCTTCTACGAGATAGCATGCAAGCCCCGATCACTCCTGCTTTATCTAACAATTTTGATAGAGTAATGACCGAATCCTTATTGACCAAATTCAATGAATACTTGCGCACTGCACTCTTTATTGGTTGCAGAATGTAGTCTCCCGTCTGCGCCAGTACACCTCCGATAATGACCAGTTCAGGATTCAGCAGATTGATCAATCCTGCCAGATAGCGTCCTAATTTCTGACCGATTTCCTCAACGAGTTCAATGCAAAGCAAATCCTCACGGTTGGTTGCTGATATTATTTCATCCAAAGTCAAAGGTGCATCTCCATGCAAAATCCGCTTCGATAGAATCGATTGCTTACCATCCTGTACGCATTGTATCAATTTACGATGTAAAGCTGCGCCAGAAACCTCCGTTTCCAGACATCCGCGCTTTCCGCAATGGCAGAGTATTTCGTTATCGAACACATTGAAATGCCCGAATTCTCCAGAAAATCCAGATTTGCCGGTAAATATATCTCCATTGATTATTAATCCAGCCCCGAGCCCCCAACTCAGGTTAATGAAAATGATGTTCTTCTCACCTTTTACAAGTCCTTTCACCATTTCTCCATACGTCATGGCACGGGTATCATTGTCAATTGTCACCTTATAACCTATTTTTTCGGTCATTATTTCGGCTAGCGGGCGCTCTTCAAAATTAAACAGGCTGAAACTATACCCCAGTTCCGGATTTACCCGACCGGAGATATTGACTCCGATATTCAGAATCTTCTCCTTGTCAATACTTGCCTGCGCTATAAAATCGACAATATACCCACATAACCGATTTAATCCCTCCGGACTGTTATCAGATTCATAAGGTATTCCCATCTTCAGGTCAACAAAGTCGCCTACAAAATTCATTAACCCAATGTTCAGACTAAATTTCTTTACATCCACCCCTATAAAATAACCAGAATCCAATGTCAAGCCATACAGAGTGGGAGGACGTCCTTCACTTGTTTCTTGTTTTCCGTAGCTCATAATGTATCCTTCCTCACACATCTCCATGATAAACTTGGTTACAGTAGGGACACTTAAATCGAGCTCTTTTGACAAATCAGGAATAGTCGACGAACGGTTATACATATAATAAGTTATAATCCGTTTTTTGGTCAGCGCATTCTTCGACCCCCTTTCTATTTCTTCCAATAACTTTCGAGTCATATTTCCTTTTAATTATTTCTCCCTCCAAATATAATAACATTTTTCAGAAAGCACCGCTTTCATCCATAATAATTCTACTTATTTTTCAAAGAAATTTATCATCAACTAATTCACTAAGAAGCTATTAAAAGAACACGAATCTATAAAAAAGATTAAACTATCAATCAACGCATGCTTAAAACAAAATAAATTATATATTTGCAGCATTTAATAATTAATTTTATTAACTATACACTAAGTTACCACATTATGAAAAGACGCACAATCTCCATTTTTTGCCTAATACCACTTCTGATAATACTTTTATCATGTCAAAAAGAAAGCATAGAAGCCGATTATCAAATCATTCCGCTACCACAACAGATACAAATAGTATCTAACGAAAAACCATTTATCCTCAACGAGCGAACACGTATCTTATATCCGGAAGAAAACAAAGGGCTTAAAGATTGTGCGCAATTGCTGGCACAATATATAAAAGACAAGACTCACAAAGAAATAACAATAGGCTCAGGAAAGGATACAAACAACGCCATACTCCTTCAAATTCTCCCGAAGGACAAGAATCCGGAAGGATACCAGCTGGAAGTAAGCACCCAGCACATCGTTATCAACGGAAACAGTGAGGCCGGCGTCTTTTATGGCATACAGAACCTGAGAAAGTCATTGCCCATAGCCCAAGGTAACGAAAACATTATACTCCCGGCAGTACATATCAATGATTTTCCCCGCTTTCCATACCGTGGGGCACACTTTGACGTAAGTAGACATTTTTTCAGTGTAAATGAGGTTAAAACCTATCTCGACATGATGGCCCTGCACAACATGAACACCTTACACTGGCACCTTACAGACGATCAGGGATGGCGTATAGAAATCAAAAAATATCCGCGCCTGACACAAATCGGCTCCGAAAGAAAAGAAACCTTAATCGGACACCTCAACGACCGACCGGAAAAATACGATGGTAAAATCTATAAAGGATTTTATACTCAAGAACAAATAAAAGAAATAGTCGATTATGCAGCCAAGAATCATATCACGATTATACCGGAAATAGATCTGCCGGGACACATGCAGGCAGCATTGGCATCATATCCGCAATTAGGCTGTACAGGAGGCCCTTACGAAGTATGGACCAAATGGGGAATTTCGGAGAATGTACTCTGTGCAGGCAACCCTGAAACCTTACAGTTTCTAGATGATGTATTCGATGAAATCATCCAGTTATTTCCTTCTCCATATATACATATAGGAGGAGATGAATGCCCTAAAATACGATGGGAGCATTGTCCTAAATGTCAATCTCTCATGCAGAAACAAGGAATCAAATCAGACTCAAAATACACAAAAGAACAATATCTACAAAGTTTCATCATGAAACATGTAACCGAATATCTTAAGAAAAAAGGTAGAAAAACAATTGGATGGGACGAAATATTGGAAGGAGATGCCGATCCTCAAGTTACAGTCATGTCCTGGCGAGGAGAAGCAGGCGGAGTTAAAGCAGCCCAGCAGGGACACGATGTCATTATGACTCCCAATAGCGTTATGTACTTTGACTTCTATCAGGCACTGGATACCGAAAAAGAACCTTTGGCTATAGGAGGATATATTCCTATTGAAAAGATATACAATTACAATCCAGTTCCCAGCCAACTGACAGACAGCCAGAGGAAACACATATTAGGAGTACAATCTAATCTGTGGACTGAATACATCCCCGATTTCTCCCATGTACAATATATGGTACTTCCACGCTGGGCAGCACTAGCCGAAATTCAATGGAGCAATCCGAAACAAAAAAATTACGATAATTTCCTCAACCGGCTGGGTAACATGCTCAAACTATATGAGCTGGAGAAATACAACTACGCCAAACATGTATTGAATGTAGATGCCACATATACATCCAATCCAGAAACCGGCTGTACAGAAGTATCCTTGTCTACTTTGGGAAATGCACCGATACACTATACACTCGACGGTAGCATACCTGGTTCACAATCTACTGTATATCAAAAGAAAATAGAAATAAACAAAACATCTACCCTACAGGCCATTGCTATTCGTCCGGAAGGAAATAGTGAAATCTACAAACAGCAACTTTATTTCAACAAGGCAACCAACAAACCTCTTACATTGCGCGATTCCGCAGATGAGAAATATAACGGACAAGGGAACGGTACATTAGTAGACGGAATTTCAGGAAATGCAACTTTCGGAAGTGGCAAATGGCTAGGATTCAGCAATGGAAAGGATATGATTGCCACAATCGACTTAAAGAGAGAAATGCCCATTACATCGGCATCTCTTCACACATGTATAGCTACTGGAGACGGAGTATTCGACGCACGTGAAATCTATGTAGAATTGTCAACCGACGGAAAAGTCTATCACAAGGTGGCATCCGAAACCTGCCCTATGCCAACAGAGCATCAGAAAGGGGTCAAACTACACACGCTCACTTTTTCGACTCAAACTGCCCGATATATCAGAATTTCTGCAATATCCGTAAAACAAATGCCAGCATGGAGTGGCTTCCCTGCTACACCAGCCTTCATCTTTGTAGATGAAATTTCTGTAGACTAAACTCGACTCCATATATAAAAGCCTGTCAGAAGAAAGATTCTATTTTTCTTCTGTACAGGCAGTTTTCTCTCGCAAAACAGCAAAAAACTTCACAGAAAGCAATAAAACAAATAATTTATCACGATAAATCGATATATTTTATCATAAAGAAACAAATATAGTACTTTTGATTACAAATTGAAATAATTAAATAAAAATAGAATAAAACGACACATAAATGCAATATTAAATAAATTATTTTATATATTTGCGACATAAGAGTACTCTACATTTATTAATATGATTAAATCGATAAATAAAGTATTATGGCCGATTTAAAACAATTAAAAGAACAATACAAGGAAGAACTACTCAATAACGTACTTCCCTTTTGGATCCAACATTCTCAAGACAAAGAATGCGGTGGTTACTTTACTTGCCTGGACCGAACAGGAAAAGTGTTCGATACAGACAAATTTATCTGGCTACAGGGCAGAGAAGTCTGGATGTTTTCCATGTTATACAACAAGTTGGAGAAAAATCAAGAATGGCTAGACTGTGCCATACAAGGTGGAGAGTTCTTGAAGAAATACGGACATGACGGTAACTACAACTGGTACTTTTCATTGAACAGACAAGGACAACCTTTGGTAGAGCCATATAATATTTTTTCATACACATTCGCAACCATGGCTTTCGGTCAGTTAAGTCTAGCGACCGGACGTGAAGAATATGCCGAAATTGCAAAGAAGACATTCGACATCATCCTTTCCAAAACAGACAATCCCAAAGGAAAATGGAATAAGCTCCATCCAGGAACACGCGACTTAAAGAATTTTGCCCTTCCGATGATTCTGTGCAACCTAGCTCTGGAAATAGAACATCTACTTGATAAAGATTACTTGCAAAGTACCATAGATACTTGTATTCACGAAGTAATGGATGTTTTTTATCGGCCAGAATTAGGAGGTATTATTGTTGAAAATGTAAACAGCGACGGAACATTGGCCGATTGCTTCGAAGGACGGCAAATCACTCCAGGACATGCTATCGAAGCCATGTGGTTCATTATGGATTTGGGAGAACGCCTGAACCGTCCCGACCTGATAACAAAAGCCAAAGACACAGCCCTAAAAATGTTCGAGTATGGCTGGGATAAAGAATTTGGAGGAATCTACTATTTCATGGACCGCAAGGGCTTCCCTCCTCAGCAACTGGAATGGGACCAAAAACTATGGTGGGTTCACATTGAAACACTGATAGCCATGATAAAAGGTTATCAACTTACTAAAGACAGCCGATGCCTGGAAGTATTCGAAAGAGTCCATCAATACACTTGGAGTCATTTCAAGGACCCAGAATATCCTGAATGGTTCGGTTATCTGAACCGAAGAGGTGAAGTTTTGCTTCCACTCAAAGGAGGCAAATGGAAAGGATGTTTCCATGTACCTAGAGGACTTTATCAATGTTGGAAAACATTGGAAAAGTTATAATGCACAATCCTCTTTACCGTAACCTTTAAAACACATTCTTATGAAAAAAAATTTTAAACGCGAAAAATGGATTTCAAGGATATCACTTGTTACCATTGCATTAGCCTGCCAAAACGCAGTCTATGCTGATGATGTACCATCCAGTTCAGCGATAGCATCATCCATCGTACAACAGGAAAGCCGCACGGTATCGGGTACTATAACCGATGAACAAGGGAACAGCATTCCTGGCGCAAACATTCTTGTAAAAGGCACTTCAATAGGCACTATTTCCGACATGAATGGAAACTTCGAACTGCAAGTTCCTGCCGGGCAAAACATACTGCAAATTTCTTTCATCGGATATAAGGAAAAAGAAATAGCCATCGGAAATAACAGGAAGTTCAATATCCAGCTGAGTGTTGAATCAGAACAACTTAACGAAGTTGTTGTTACCGCATTGGGTATCAAGCGAGAAAAGAAAGCACTAGGATATGCCATGCAGGAAGTCAATACCGACAACCTGACTGAAAACAAATCTATCAGCCTCAGCAACATGTTGCAAGGTAAGATTGCCGGTGTACAAATAGCGCAATCCGGTTCCGGTATGGGTGGTTCAACACGTATCATCTTGCGTGGTCTAAACTCATTGAGTGGAAAGAACCAGCCACTTTGGGTAATCGACGGAATTCCTATCAACGATGATTCAAGCGGTGATGTAGATGAATACGGAGGTACCGACCTCGCCAGCGCAGCTTCGCAGATCAACCCCGAAGACGTTGAAAGCATTTCTATTCTGAAAGGTGCCAACGCCGCCGCACTTTACGGGTCCAGAGCTCAGAGTGGAGCCATTATCATCACAACTAAGAAAGGTAAGCAAGGACAACCTCTACAATTAGAATACAACGGTAATATCCAATTCAGCAAAGTATATAACCCATACGACTATCAGAACGTTTACGGACAAGGTTCCAGCGGTGTGTTCAGTACTTCTGCCAAAGGTAGCTGGGGACCGAAGATGGAAGGTCAGATGGTCGACAACTGGAAAAATGTCATCTATGGCAATACAGACTACGGTCAATACGCGTTACTTCCACAAGATGACTACATCAAGGAATTCTACGACACCGGCGTACAATACTCGAATACAGTGACAGCATCTGCCGGAAGCGATAAACTCACTGGACGTTTATCATTCACCGACAGCCGAAACAGTGGTATCGTACCTAATCACTCTATCAACCGTCAATATTTCGACTTGAATACCGAATTCAAGAACGATTTTCTTACCGTCGGAGCAAAAGCCAATTACATGATAGAAAAAACTAACAACTCTCCGGCACAAGGTAGTTACGGATTGATGTCTCAGTTCATTACCATGCCACGTGGTATCCGTTTGTCCGACCTTAGCACCGATATGTTTAAATCAAACGGACAGGTACAAAACTGGACCGGACCGGCAGAAAACTATACCAACCCTTATGGAATGATATTGCCCGATAACGGAAATAAAAATACCAGAAACCGTTTCTTAGGACAAATCAAGGCATCGTTAAAGCTGACCAGTTACCTGAACCTGACTGGACGAGTAGGTGTAGACTGGTACAACGACCAATACCGGAAATACGCTATTCATCAATCTGATGGATCGACAGCTTCACAATATGTTCATAGTGAAACTTCTCATAAAGACTTTACTGCCGATTTAATATTGAACTTCAACAAGACATTCGGAGATTTCGGCGTTACAGCCAACCTCGGTACTTCTGTCGAGAACCAATCATACGAAGGCCTTGCAGGTGATGCAGGTACTTTCCAGATTACCGACTTTATCTGGATGGGTAACGGTGACAAACGAGAAGCATCTGAATCGTTCTATAAAAAAGAAATCCAGTCTGTATTCGGTAACGCATCTCTGAGCTGGAAAAGTATGTTATACTTGGATGTAACCGGACGTAACGACTGGTCTTCTACGTTGCCTAAAGAAAACAGATCGTATTTCTATCCATCAGTCAGCTTGAGTGGCATTATCTCTGAAATGCTGAAAATGCCGGATTGGACCGATTACATGAAAGTCAGAGCATCATGGGCAAAAGTCGGAAATGATACTGATCCTTATAAACTGGCTTATGCATACAGCAAATATGGTAGCTTGGTAAATGGAGGAACCATTCTTGAAATGCAGTTGCCGGATGAGCTTCCACTGAGCGACCTGAAACCGGAAAGTACCAATTCATACGAAGCCGGATTGGAATGGCGTATGTTCCAGAACCGATTGGGTGTCGACTTTACTTATTATCAAAGTACAACTACCGACCAGATTCTTGCCATCAATACTCCGGTTCCATCCGGATATACCAGCAAGCTGATCAATGCAGGTAAGATTCGCAGTAAAGGTTACGAACTGACTGTAACAGGTACCCCTATTCTGACTAAAGACTGGAAATGGGACATCACTTTGAACTGGGGATCGAACCGTACCGATTGTATAGAACTGGGTGGAGGTATCAAACGTTATACATTGGGTAGCACCAGCATTGCGTCCGTAGTTGTCAATGAAGGTGGAAAATACGGTGATATTGTCGCGACCAATGCTTATCAGAGAGATGCTAATGGAAATATCCTGATAGGTGACGACGGACTGCCTCTTACCGAAACAGATAAAGTCATTGGTAACATGCTGCCGAAGTGGACAGGCTCTATCGGAACAGGCTTGCAGTGGAAGAATCTTTCTCTGAATGCTTTGATTGATGTACGTTATGGTGGTGACTTCATCTCTATGACCGATGCCAATGCATGTTCAGCAGGAACATCCGCCCGTA
>FR887782.1:584-5132 GCA_000432735.1 Bacteroides sp. CAG:443 | reverse complement strand
TCAGCAGGAACATCCGCACGTACATTGGAAGGGCGTGATGAAATGGTAGTAGACGGATTCTTGGCATCGACAGGTGAAGTTAATACCATTCCTGTGACAGCTCAAGAGTTCTATACTAAAATAGGTAGCTCAAGTGGTGTTGCCGAAGAATTTATGTACAAAGGAACTTACGTAAAAATGAGAGAATTATCTATCGGATGGAACCTTCCTTCTTCTTGGCTCAAACCCATCAAGTTGCAGGCTGTAAAAATTTCAGCTGTAGGACGTGATTTGTTCTACTTCTATAAAGATGCTCCGGTAGACCCTGAATCAGCTATATCAAGCGCCGATTATGCTCAGGCATTCGAATATGGTTCAATGCCTCCGACTAGAAGTTTCGGATTCTCGTTAAATGTTAAATTCTAAATTTTGAGCTATGAAACAATCTTTAATATTATCTAGTTTATTCTTGGTTGGCATGGAGCTGTTCAGTAGCTGTACAGATAAATTTGAATCCATGAATACCAACCCAGGTGCTGTCACAGAGGCAAGTTTAAAATATATCTTACCGTATGTACAGGAAGTAGGTGCTCATGTTGATTGTACTCCTTACCAGAGAGCCGACAATCTGTATGCCCAGATGTACTGCCAATACTTCGCCAATGCCGATGCAGGCTTTGCATCCGACCGTTATGGCTACAATGACTCATGGTCGAACGAAGGTTTCTGGCAGCCTTATTACAAGACTCTGAAACACATGAAGGTAGCCAAACAGACCGCAACAGATAAACCGGAAGAAACCAATATCTGTCAGATGATTCGTATTACACAGGCTTATAACACGGCTGGTATGACAGATACTTTTGGAGATATTCCATATTCTGAAGCTGGATTAGGAGAAACACAGAATAAATACGATTCTCAGGAGTCCATTTATGAAGATATCTTCAAAGAACTGACAGAAGCCGTAAATATCTTAAAAGAGAACCGAGAAGGTCAGACCACCTGTACCTCAGACAACGACCTTGTATTCGGTGGAGATATACAAAAATGGATTCGTTTCGGTAACTCGCTGAGATTGCGCTACGCCTTGAGAATTTCATATATCGACCCAGCACGTGCAAAAGCTGAAGGCGAAGCAGCCCTGGCAAGTGGAGTCATGACCAGCAACGATGACAATGCTTATATGACCGCTTCCGCTACCGGTGACTGGGGATGGGGACATCCGTTGTACATGATGAGCTTATGGAACGGATTCAGCATGAGCAAGACCATGGAGAACATTCTGAAACATGAAAGTACCGTAGTAGACCCACGTATGACTCTCTG
Source organism: Bacteroides sp. CAG:443 (assembly GCA_000432735.1). Lineage (GTDB taxonomy): Bacteria > Bacteroidota > Bacteroidia > Bacteroidales > Bacteroidaceae > Phocaeicola. The sequence goes on along the minus strand of FR887782.1, from coordinate 3,824 downwards.
GTTCGGACAAACGCAAGACTACGTAGCAGCAAAGAGAAATGGAGATGATACATACGACGGAGAACAATTCTCTGGTCTACCCAATGGTATGAATGCTACCGAAATAGGACTTCCTGAAAATAATGTAAGAAGACATTCCGTATGTTTAGGATTACAAGCCTATCCGGACTGGAACTCACAAACAGTGCCAGATGAAGCCCAAGTGCTGGATGGTGGAACTGTGACTCTCCCGCTAAAAATTATGACTTATGGAGAAGTTTGTTTGTTAAAGGCTGAAGCAGCTCTGCTGGGATGGAATGGAGCCGGTGATGCTGGAGAAAATTACAAGGAAGGCATCAAAGCTTCTCTCGCAGATGAACGTTCATTCCTGAGCGATGCATCTCTTTCTCCAACAGACAACGATGAAACCTATATGACAACCGGTAACGTTGCATGGAACGAAAATGATTCTCAAGAACAGAAACTGGAAAAAATTGCTACTCAGAAATGGCTGGCTCTCTATCCGAATGGCATAGAAGCATGGGCAGAATGCCGTAGAACTGGATATCCGAAACTTTCTCCAGTACTGCATAGCGAAGATGCCAACATTAATCCTGCCAATCATGAGTTCATCAGAAAATTGAGATATACAGACGATGAACGCCGTGAAAACAGCGAAAATGCAACAAGCTCTGCATTGAACCAAAATCAGGGAGACGGCTCTACCGTACACGTATGGTGGGATACTAACCGTCAGCAGGAAGTTCAGCAATAAATAAACCTTTTATAAAGATACAGATTATCAAAAAAGACAGATAATCTGTATCTTTTAAACGGATAATACCTTACCGTTATGGAAAAAGCACAACGCCTCATCTCACTAGATATCTTAAGAGGAATTACAATCGCGGGCATGATTATCGTAAATAATCCTGGCTCTTGGAAACATGTCTATGCACCTTTGACTCATGCCGAATGGAACGGATTGACTCCTACAGACCTGGTGTTTCCTTTTTTCATGTTCATAATGGGTATATCCACCTACATATCACTTAAAAAATTTCATTTTTCATATAGTACATCATTAGTTAAAAAGGTAATTAAACGTACCGTATTGTTGTTTCTTATCGGATTATTCCTCAACTGGTGTGCCAAAGGGCTATGCAGCTTTCAGGAGTTAAGAATACCCGGTGTATTACAACGTCTGGCTGTTTGCTACTTTTTTACAGTCATTATATGTACAAACATCCGTGAGAAATATATTCCTATTCTTATAGCTGTCTTGCTCATTGCCTATCAAGTTATATTAATGATGGGTAACGGCTTTGTCAAGGGACCACAAAATATCATAGCCCTCGTCGACCAACAAGTAATGGGAATCTCACATCTTTATAATGACAACGGGCTTGACCCGGAAGGAATATTAAGTACCATTCCTTCTATAGCTCACACACTCATCGGATATTATATCGGCAAGATCTGCATCGAAAAAGAAAATATACACAACAAACTGGAAAAACTCTTCCTGACAGGAACCGTGCTCTTGTTCGCCGGATATCTATTCAGCTATGGATGTCCGATAAACAAGAAAATCTGGTCGCCCACCTTTGTACTCGTAACCTGCGGCGCCGGAATTTTATTGTTGTCCTTGCTTATCTGGCTGATCGACATCCGAAATTATCAAAAAGGATTCAAACTCTTCAACATATATGGCATCAATCCCTTGTTTTGCTACACAGCAGGAGAATTGTTATTTATCGCACTGATACATATCTCTGTAGGAGGAAAGACATTACATACTTGGTATTATCAGCATGTACTGGCATCTTGGTTCGGCGATAATTGTTTTTCTTCCTTGCTCATGGCATTGTCACTGGCAGCCGTTATCGGAATAGTAGGATACATTTTATACAGAAAACATATCTATATTAAAATATAAAACAGAAAAAATTCAAGCACTATGACAAACCGTAGAGATTTTATAAAAAAGACATTACTGACAGGTGCAGCAGCTTTTACAGCCCCTTCCCTTCTGCACTCAGAAAACGAAATACCTGCTATTAACACCCTGACAAACGATGTAAACACACAGGCAGACGAAAGCAATCCACTAATCGTTCCCAAGAACAATGGTTTACGCATTACGGGAACTTTTCTGGATGAAATCTCACATGACATTCCACATCAGAACTGGGGAGCCAAAGAATGGGACCAAGATTTTCAATACATGAAACACATAGGCATTGATACTGTCATTCTGATCCGCTCGGGATATCGCAAGTTTATTACCTATCCTTCGAAATACCTTTTGAAAAAAGGATGCTATATGCCTTCGATGGATTTGGTAGACCTGTTTCTGAGATTGGCACAGAAATATAACATGAAATTCTACTTCGGTCTGTATGACTCCGGCAAATACTGGGATACGGGAGACTTGACATGGGAAATAGAAGACAATAAATATGTCATCGATGAGGTATGGGAACAGTATGGTACCAAATATAAAAGCTTCGGAGGATGGTATATCAGTGGAGAGATCAGCCGGAAGACCAAGGGAGCTATCGGTGCTTTTCAGGCAATGGGGAAACAATGCAAGGATGTATCAGGAGGGCTTCCAACATTTATCTCACCGTGGATAGATGGTAAGAAAGCCGTAATGGGTACCAATAAACTGTCGCGTGAGGAATCTATTTCAGTACAAGAGCATGAACGTGACTGGAACGAGATTTTTGATGGTATTCATGATGTAGTAGATGCCTGTGCTTTTCAAGACGGTCATATCGACTACGATGAGCTGGATGCCTTCTTCAGTGTGAACAAAAAACTGGCAGATAAATACGGTATGCAGTGCTGGACCAATGCAGAATCATTCGACCGTGACATGCCTATCCGTTTCTTGCCTATCAAATTCGACAAGCTACGAATGAAGCTTGAAGCTGCCAAGAGAGCCGGTTACGACAAAGCCATCACGTTTGAATTCTCTCACTTTATGAGTCCTCAATCGGCTTACCTGCAGGCAGGACATCTTTACGACAGATACAAAGAATATTTCGACATTAAATAAGAAGGAGCATTATGATGGCATCAACTAAATTCAACATAGGATATATGATTTTCCTCTCTTTCGTTGCGGCCATAGGAGGATTACTTTTTGGATATGACACAGCCGTTATTTCCGGTACTATCAGTCAGGTAACCGATCTCTTCCAACTTGATGCGTTGCAGCAGGGATGGTATGTCGGCTGTGCATTGGTAGGTTCC
>FR887782.1:0-505 GCA_000432735.1 Bacteroides sp. CAG:443 | reverse complement strand
CTGGGACGGAAATGGGTAATGATTATTGCAGCCCTCCTGTTTTCCATATCAGGAATCTGGTGTGCCGTATCATCCGACTTCAATCATTTAATCGCCGCACGTATCTTAGGTGGCATTGCTATCGGAGTCGTATCCATCGTTTCTCCGCTATATATATCCGAAGTGGCTGCAGCCAACTACCGGGGAAGACTGGTTTCTCTCTATCAGGTGGCAGTAACCGTAGGATTTTTAGGCGCATACATTGTCAATTTCTACTTGCTGACTTTTTCACAAAGTGGAGTTGAACTGGAAGGAGCATGGTTCCATAAGATCTTTGTTTCGGAAGTATGGAGAGGAATGCTCGGCATGGAATCGGTTCCTGCTATTATCTTCCTGATAACCATTTTCTTCATTCCCGAAAGCCCGCGCTGGCTTATCGTGGCGCAAAAAGAAAACCAAGCTCAAAAAGTTCTGGAGAGAATCTACCAGACTATTGCCGAAGCACGCAGCCAGATAGAACAAACCA
>FR887781.1 GCA_000432735.1 Bacteroides sp. CAG:443 | reverse complement strand
TATCCGCACCCAAAAAGTTGCATTTATAAGTTGAACTCAAGTGATAATAAGCCGTTTCCTCCATCCGGTCTCCTTCGAAATCCTTATATCCAAAGTCGTAGTTCAACAAAAATTCGCTTTTCCCCGTATTCCACTTACCATAAACCGTATAGTTTCCGTTTTTGGCATTCAGCGACTGGCTTAGGGATGTACCAACCGTATATCCACTGCTTGCACGCCGTGTCGTAATATCGATAACGTAAGCGATTCCCTCACCGTAACGCACGCCGGGATTGTCGACGAAATCAATCTTGAGAATACTTTTCGGATCGAGTGACAACATTTCCGCCTGATCTACAATAATGCCATTGATGCGTAATTGCACGCTTCCTTTATTGTCGATAGCAGATATACTACGGGCATCTTCATTGATGCGGATATTGGGCAGACTAAGTTTTTGCAAGACACTATACCCCGAGCTGGATGCTTCTTTCTGAGCATCGGAAGGGTAGAGCAACAAGCCGTCTGTTTTATGAATAATCCGTGCAGCTTTTACTTCTACTTCTCCTAGTTCGATACTCTGATCAGTAGTCTGTGCAGATACGGTAAGCGAAAAAAGTATAAACGTGATGCCGACGCAGGCTCTTCGAGCAGTCCAACTGATACCATATAGTAAGGAATGCTCCGTAGAGACATTACCTTGAAACTGATTTGTTAACCATTCCATTTGTTTCTGTTTTGATGTTTTGGAAACAAATGTAGAGGGTTGAGTCAGACTACTGCCAGAACAAACACTGACATTTGCCTGACATTTCGATGTCAGTTTTCTACCTTATTGATTTCCAGTGAATAATTTCGACCTCTGTCTGCCACGATTTTCAGATTTGTATACTCTTCTACTATTGGTTTCAGCCTGCGAATAAGCGTGTAAAGCGTATCATTGGCATCCTCTTTCTTGGGCCAGAGTGCCGTACAGATGGCTTCTTTAGTCAATGAATGTGACGGTGCATTCCAAAATAGCAGCATGAGTTGCTGTTGCATGGGAGTAAAGCGGATAGGAGTGTGTGCCGCTGTATAAAACCGCCGGTCCGCTTCTGAATAAACCAGTCCCCCGAAGCCGGTAACAACTTCCGGCTCTTCCTGTTTCTTTCTCAGATAGAGCCACGACAGCATCGCCCAAAGAAAAGCCGAAATCATGCAAGCAGCCGGAATACGCTGATCCGACATACCGAACACGCTGGCGACCGACAAGCGGGCATATCCCTTCAGTGCAAGTATTTCTCCCGCATGCTTGTCACGCACCATCAGTGTGTCGCTGCAAATAACATGCTCATCCAGTGATTGGTTTCGATAGCGATTGTCTACCACATCGAAAGTAATAAATGCCGTTTTCTGCAACCGTTTATTCTTCAGATGGTGGCAAAAGCGTTCGTCGGAAACTGCAATCAGTACCTGTCCGCCCGAAGTCTGACGAAGGTGTTTGTAAGTCTTTATCGTATCTTGTGTAATGATATAATCCCTATTCTCTTTAAGTGTCTGAGCCAGCGCCTGATTCAAATCGGCTGTTAGTTCATTTCTGGCAGTACAATAGTTATGATGTCCAGCCAACAAAGAAGTCAGCATGAGCGTCAGAAAGACGCCAACGGATAGTAATCTGCGGTTCATAAGATCAGAATTTGATTACTGCAAATGTAATGAATTCTGTGTTTTCTTTTTCAGAAATGCGGGCTAAAATCTTTTTCCGTCTTAATACACTATTCTTTACTCCGGCTGTTTCCGATACTCATGAGGTGTCATTCCGGTAGCCTTCTTAAAAACACGAGTAAAATGTTGCGGATACTGAAAGCCAAGTTGATAGGCTACTTCGCTGATAGAGTGATCGGGAAGGAGCAGTCGTTCTTTGGCAATGTCGATTATTTTGTCTTGTATATATTCTAAAGCCGTTTTACCCGTTTCCTTTTTAATTAAATCACCAAAATAATTAGGTGAAAGGCAAAGTTCGGCAGCACAGTATTTCACCGTAGGCAACCCTTTCTGCATGGCATTCTCATCGACAAAATATAGATTCAGAAATCTTTCGAAACGAGTCAGGATATCACGATTGGCATTCTGGCGGGTAATGAACTGCCGTTCGTAGAAGCGCAGACAGTAATTAAGCAACAGTTCAATATGGTTGGCAATCAGCCTTTTGCTTAAACGGTCTATGGAATGTTGCAGTTCTTCCTGAATATTCATGAGACAGTCGATGAAAGTATGGCGTTCCCGTTCCGATAGATGGAGAGCCTCGTTCACTTCATACGAGAAAAAAGTGTATTCCTTGATGCTACGGCCAAGATTGGTGCCACGAATCAAATCCGGATGAAAACACAAGGCATAACCTTGAGGTTGAAATTCTTCGCCCGTATCTTCTATGCCGATGACTTGTCCTGGAGCAAGACAGATTACCGATCCTTTTTGGTAATCGTACCGCTGACGGCCATAAATCAAATCGCAGTTTTTTTCGTCTTTCAGGAATATTACATAAAAGCTGAAAGTATGCCGTAAATGATGCATGGGTTTCGCTTTCGAAAGATCGATTACACTTACTTGTGGATGCAAGGTTTCTACACCGAGCATATCATCGTATTCCGTTATAGTTTCAATATTCAATAAGTCTGTTTTCATCGGGATTTATTTATATTACAAAAGTAAGAAGGATTCTTGTTCCATCGTTGTGCTATAAAAGAAAAACGGTGTTTTTATGCAGTAATTCTATGTTTTGTATAACAATAGATAGAATAGCAAGGGATAACTTTGCACTAGAAATCAATAAAATAAATTGTATACGATATGCAAAAAGAAGTGATGTTGCTTACAGGTGCCGGACAGATCGGTATGGCGATAGCCCGGCGAATGGGATATGGAATGAAAATTGTAGTCGGCGACAAGCGGATTGAAAATGCGCAAGCCGTAGCCGATACGATGAATCGCGCCGGATTTGATGTACTTCCGGTAGAAATGGATCTGTCATCTCGAACCTCTATCCTAAAATTGATTGATACGGCGCAGCAATATGGAGAAATCGCTATGCTGGTCAATGCGGCGGGAGTTTCTCCTTCGCAGGCATCGGTAGAAACCATTCTGAAAGTTGATTTATATGGTACCGCAGTCTTGTTGGAAGAGGTAGGGAAAGTCATCAGGCAAGGAGGAACAGGTGTTACCGTATCCAGTCAGTCCGGACATCGTCTGCCTGCACTCGGTGCGGAAACCGATGAACTGCTGGCTTGTACACCGACAGAAAGGTTATTGGAACTTAATGTCTTGCAGTCACAACAGATCCGCGATACACTCCATGCCTACCAGTTGGCTAAACGCTGCAATGTAAAACGTGTCATGTCGGAGGCTGTAAAATGGGGTAGAAGAGGAGCGCGTATTAACTCCATTTCTCCTGGTATTATTGTTACCCCACTGGCTCTTGACGAATTTAATGGTGTGCGTGGTGAATTTTATAAGAAGATGTTTGCGCAATGTCCAGCACACCGTCCGGGAACCGCAGACGAAGTAGCGAATGTAGCAGAATTGTTGATGAGCAATCGAGGAGTATTCATCACAGGATCAGACTTTCTTGTAGATGGAGGAGCTACGGCGGCTTATTTTTATGGTAAGGAATGAGCCTTCCAGCAAAATAGATAAGAAGAGAATGCATTATCTTTGCCGGAAGACAAAAGAAAACTATGGAAAGATTAGATGTGTTCAATTGCTCGAATATTCTGATAGCCAGTTATTTTACGGATGAAAAGGAATGTGCGCACGAGAATCGTGAACATACACTGATTTATCTCTGCTCTGGCAAACTGGAAATAACAGAAGAACAAGGTCGTAAAACCATTCTTCGGCAAGGAGACTGTGCGTTTATGCGCCGCGATCATCGCATGTGGCTGCAAAAGCATATTGAAAACAAAACTCCCTATCGTTCCATTGTATTGAAGTTTTCACGACAATTCCTGCGTGAGGCTTATCAGATGTTTGATAAGAAAGAATTTCCTGATGTTCAAAGAAATAAGAAAAGCTTGTATGTATTTCCTCACGAACGTCCGGATGTCCGCAGTCTGTTCGAATCCGTCATTCCTTATTTTGAAGCAGGAGTCCAGCCATCGGATGAAATTCTGAAATTGAAGATGATGGAAGGACTGTACCTGCTACTGCATACTGACAAGAGTTTGTATGCGTCTTTATTCGATTTTGTCGATCCGTGGAAAATAGATATTCTCGACTTTCTAAATAAGAATTACATGTGCGATCTTACTCTGGAGGAAATTGCGAAATATACGGGGCGCAGCCTTGCCACATTCAAGCGTGATTTTAAAAAGATAAGTGATTTGCCTCCGCAGAAATGGCTGATTCGTCGCCGACTGGAAGCTGCCCATGCACTAATGCGGTCGGGTAAACGGAAAGTAACGGAAGTTTGTTTCGATGTTGGTTTCAAGAACCTATCCCACTTTTCGAAAGTCTACAAAGAAATGTATGGTTGCTCTCCAATAAACAGCATATAAACATCTAAGGCTGCTAGTAAAGGGTTGTTACAATTGCTTCACGAAATCTTTTTCGAAGTGAGCTTTAAAACAAATGCCTTTGAGCCGATAAGCAAAAGTTTTCTTTCCGATACCTGCTACTTTTACGTCAGAATGATGAACATTAAAAATTAGAAAGATGGAAACAACTGTAGCAAACGGAAAGGTAGCTTTGGTTACCGGTTCCGCAATGGGTATCGGCCTTGCCTGTGCCGAGGCATTTGCCAAAGCTGGCTATATAACTGTACTGGCAGATATTAAAGAGCCGACAGTGCAAGCTGCCAAACTGGTGGAAGAAGGCTATCAGGCCGTAGCCTACCGGTGTGACGTTTCGGATACGCAGGCTGTAGAAATGATGATTGCCTGGATTGTTGCGACGTATGGACGACTGGACGCTGCTCACAACAATGCGGGTATTCAGACTCCCCAGCGGCCAATGGCTGAAATCACCGATGAGGAGTTCGACCGTACCGTAGCTGTCGACTTGAAAGGGGTATGGAACTGCATGCGATACGAGATTCGCCAGATGCTGGCGCAAGGTGGAGGAGCTATCGTCAATACATCTTCTCAAGGTGGAGTGACAGGTTTCCCCGGACAGGCTGCCTACATTGCTTGCAAGCATGCGGTAATCGGGCTAACACGGACAGCTGCCATTGATTACGCCGCAAAGGGTATTCGTATCAATGCGGTGTGTCCGGGAGCGATTTGCACGCCGATGGCAGAAGAACTGATGCGTCGGAATCCCTCTTTGAAAACAGAACTAGTACGCGACATTCCTGCCGGTCGATTGGGTAATCCGGAGGAAATAGCCAATGCGGTATTATGGTTGTGTAGTTCTCAAGCAAGTTTTGTCGACGGACATGCACTGCTGGTTGATGGAGCTTTCTCTATTCATTGATTAAACGAATCAGATATGGAAGAGATGAATACGCAGAAAGGTTGCAGTCGTCGCGAATTTTTAAAAACAGCGACGGCTGTGGGAGCGGCATTGACCGTTTCGCCAGCTTTGGATAAAGTGCAGGCTGCTACTTCCTTGACAACAGGAGAAAAGATGAAGGAAGCGGAAAAAGTACAAGCTGCCCGTATGACTACACATCGCATATTAGGTACGGGAGAAGCTGCCTTCGAGGTCTCTACCTTGGGATTTGGAGTTATGGGAATGACCTACAACCGGAGTTATCACCCCGATAAGCAGCAGTGTATCCGTTTGTTGCACGAAGCAATGGATCGTGGGGTGACTCTCTTCGATACTGCCATCATCTACGGACCATTGAATAACGAAGAGCTGGCAGGGAAGGCCTTAGGGAGTTTTCATGGGAAGGTGAATGTTACGACCAAGTTCGGTCACGAAGTTATTGAGGGTAAGGCTACGGGGCGGCAAGACAGTCGTCCTGCAACCATCCGTCGTTATTGTGAAGAATCACTGAAACGTTTGCGTACCGATGTGATACCTTTATTTTACCAACATCGCTTTGATCCGAATACTCCAATAGAGGAAGTGGCAGATACCATTCAGGATTTGATGAAAGAGGGAAAAGTCTTACACTGGGGCATGTGCGAAGTCAGTGCCGATACGATTCGGAAGGCACATGCTGTCTGTCCGCTCACCGCCATTCAGAGCGAATACCACCTGATGCATCGGGAAGTGGAGAGAAACGGCGTACTGGATGTCTGTCGTGAATTAGGTATCGGCTTTGTACCTTATAGTCCGATGAACCGCGGTTTCCTTGGGGGCGATCTGAATGAATATACCGAATTCGATCCGACCAATGATAACCGACAGACTCTTCCTCGTTTTACTCCGGAAGCAATGCGTGCCAACTATCGTATTGTAAATGTACTTCAGCGCTTCGGACGGGAACGTGGCATGACATCGGCTCAACTGGCGCTGGGATGGCTTTTGCAAAAGGCACCATGGATTGTTCCCATTCCGGGTACGACAAAACTTTCGCATCTGGAAGAGAATTTACGCACGCTGGATTTCACGCTTGCAGCTGAAGAATGGAAAGAACTGGAAGATGCAGTAGCCGCAATTCCCGTAACGGGTGACCGGTATAATGCCGAACAGCAAAAACAAGTTGGATTCTGATAGCGATAGCATGCTGATAAGAGAAGGAAATTTGTATCTTTGAGAAAAACGTTAAACAGATATGTGATATGAAAAAAATTTTATTATCTCTGGCAGCCTTTCTTATGATATGCTGTACCGTATGTGCCCAAAAGGAAGAAAAACAAACAACAAATGAACTGTCATCAAAAACGCTTGTTGCGTATTTTTCTGCGACTGGAACAACAGCCAAGGTTGCCCGCAGTATTGCAAACATTACCGGGGGAGAGTTGTTTGCCATAGAGCCTAAAAGTCCGTATACTCGTGCTGATCTCGACTGGCATGATGAACAGTCGCGTAGTTCGATCGAAATGAACAACGTCAAGTCACGTCCGGCACTGAAAGGGCTGAAGGCAAACATGGCAGATTACGATGTTGTCTTCCTAGGTTATCCAATCTGGTGGAATTGCGCACCACGGATAATCAATACATTTATCGAGAGTCATAACCTGAAAGGAAAAACAATCATCCCTTTTGCTACGTCCGGTAGTAGCAGTATAAGCAACAGTGTAGCCGAACTGAAGAAAGCGTATCCGGACTTGGACTGGCAAACGGGCAAATTACTGAATAGAGTAAATAATAATGACTTGCAGAGTTGGATTAAAAGCGTTGTCCGTTGATGAAGTGTGGGGCAGAATTAGATTTTAGTAAAGTTGAATGCAGGTTCTGAAATTTTTGAATATCCTTAAAGGACAAAAGGCAGAGTCGTATCATTACTTTAAAAACAAAGTTTGATACGACTTTTACATCTAAAGATAAAAAATAGTTGATTATCAATACTTTATATTGATCTGTTTCCTAATAATATATAATAAATCGAAGTAAGCATTCGTTAAACTACAGGTATTGAACTTTATATACAACAATAGCGACTGTCACTATAAACCTAATAGTTGCAGTCGCTATTATTTTGTTGAACCTATATGTTGCAGTCAGCACCGGTTGCTGGCTTCCTCCTCTTGTTTTGTCAATGCACTTTCCGGATGTTGCAGCTTCCATTTGTGCGGGAGCAGTTCCAGCAGTTCCTCATGAGTTGCCTTTTTATAATAAGGCATTCGGGCGATGACATCATTCAGGTATTCCCTTGGGTTTACATCATGTGCCTTACAGGTGGCCAGCAGGGAGCAGATGACAGACATACTGACTGCCGCCTCATGGTTGCCGCAGAAGAGGTAATTCTTTCGTCCTTATGTTGGCATTATATTTATGTTGGCATCATAATTAAAGTCCATAATTAACAGTACTTTTACCTTTTTTGATGCCAACATAAAATATATTACTGTAAAGATTTTAAGAAAGTAATAATAGACTGATCCGTTATTGGTTTTACTTTCAAGTCTGGATTATTCAAATTACAAGATTCTATAGCTTTTGCTTTCATCTTTAAGTTTGTCTCAGCATAGATGTTTGTGGTATTTATAGAAACATGCCCTAGCCATGAACGAATTGTATTAATATCTACACCAGATTCCAACAAATGAGTTGCCGTTGAGTGTCTTATTGTATGTGGACTGACATTCTTTTTAGCTATGCTAGGCATTAATTCAGCCGCTTTTGCTGCATATTTGGTTACTAGTTCATATATTCCAAACCTTGTGATTGGATTACCATATTTATTAAGGAATACAGCATCATCCTTGGATCTATGTAGAAAAGGTTCAATAAGTTTCACTGTCGTATCCCATAGTGGACATGGTCTTGTTTTATTCCCTTTTCCACGAACATATACAACCGAAACTGTGTTTGGAGAACCGATATGTATATCTGAGATTTTAACATTAACAACCTCAGATGCTCTGGTTCCTGTATTATACATAAACATTAAAAGTACATAGTCTCTCATCCCTTGCTTCGTAGTTTTATCAGGTGCATTTAACAATACCTGCATTTCTTCTTTCTCAAGATAATGGATTTTAGGTTGTGCAGCACCTTCAAAGGTTTTAATATTTTCCTTTTTATTCGGTATATATTTCAACCTTGAATACCATAATAGATATTGGGGCTCAACTGACGATACGTACTTAGCAAAGCTACGTATAGCGGCTAATCTTAGATTTCTAGTTGTAACAGAACACTTTTGGACTACTTCTATACTATTTAAAAAATCGGATATAATGTTTAATGTCAAGTCTTCTATTTTAAGCTTAGAGACAACAAGTCCCTTTGATTTTATAAAACTCAATAATTGACAGAAACAATAGCTATAGCTTTTGATTGTATTCTGGGATCCATTTTTAATAATAGGAAGATAGTCTGCCAGATAAAGTTTTAACCAATACCCAACTAATAATTTTTCATCAGATTTATTCATAATCAAGATTCTACATAAGTTTTAAAACGGATATTTGCTTTGTCTAATAGTTCGTGAGTCATTGAAAGATATATTGATGTATCTTCTAAATGACTATGTCCTAGGTAAGTAGATAATACAGGTAATAAAGTTTGGACATCCGCCCCTTCTTTATACCATTTTACTAATCTGTGAGTGGCGAAACTGTGCCTGAGATCATGGAGACGCACATTTTTACCATCTTTACGAACAATATTTGCTTTAGTACAAATAAGACGGAATGCTTGTTGTAATTCATGTTGAGGTACTCCATTCCCTCTTTTATCAAGGAATAAATGATTGTTGACAAAATGATTTTCTTTTACTATACTCTTTCGCCAGTCAAGATATAATTTTAGCATTTTCATAACTGGAGCGTTTGCTGTAACCAGTCTACTCTTATGGAATTTCGTTTCATTGATATATAACAAATCATTATTTAGATCTATATCTTCAACTAATAGTCGTGTCGTTTCACCAGAACGCAAACCAAGACAGTAAGTTAATTTCAACATTGTTTGTATGACATACGGATATTCAATATTATATCGTTGTCGGTAACAAAGTGCAGTAGCAAAAATTTTATTCAATTCATCCGTACTATATATATACGGTGTAAAATCATGTCTGATTGTAGGACGGATTTTGGGTAACGGGATAGAATGTATAAACTTTCTGGAAAATGCCCACACGAAGAAGCGTTCAAGCTTGCAGAATTGATAATCCCAATACCGAGTATAATTATTATTTTTACGTCCTTTACAGTTTAAGAAGTTCTGGCAGTCTGTTTCTTTAATCTCATCAAGTTCAACAATAGGATTTATATATCTCTCAAAACGCAATAATAAATATCTTACATCTCTAATCTTTTCTCCCAAACTTTCCTTATAGGGAAGATAGAGATGAATGGCTTCTTTTATATTCATAACATGACCTCCCATTCTATTTGTGAGACTTTGCGCAGATTAGTAATATCTATTTTTGAATAGATTCTGGTTGTATCTTGTAATCGATGACCCAGGATGTCCCCGATTTCTTTTAAAGAAACACCATTGTTGATTAGATTGGAAGCACACGCATGGCGCAAAGAATGTCCACCAATGTGTTTTATGTTGATTGGTATTTTAAGTCCTTTGTATGCATCCGAAACAATCTTATAAATGCATGATCTTGTTAAAGACTTATATGGCATGAATGTAGTCATAAAAACCTCCTCAACTTTTCTTTTATTGTCCCTTCCATTTACGATATAATCAATTAAAAGATTGTAGACATACGGTGATAATGGTAAGCTTTGCACATGCCCATTTTTTACATGATAGAAACATAGCTGTCTTTTATCCCAATCTATGTCTCTCAATTTAAGTCTTGTGACCTCACTCGTTCTTAAGCCATAAATTGAAAGTAGGGCTAATATCGCGGTATTACGTTTGCCTACTATTGTAGAGGTATCATAAAAGGACAACAATTTCTCTACAATATCCCAAGAAGGTGCAGAGGGCAATGTTGATAAACTGTACTCTTTAGGATGGCGTATTCCTTCTACACAAATATCACAGATTCCTTTGAAGTTTAAGAATTTTACGTACTCTCTGATATTTGTTGTAAGGAGAGAAAGAGTTCGTTTGCAACATCCTGCGTTGTGTCTATACTGTATATATTCGTCAATCACAGAAATATTTAAATGAGCCAAGTCTGTTTTATCCTGAATAAAGAAAGAGAAATCATTTATCCTTGAATGTCTTCCTTTTAATGTAATATCAGAAAGTCCTTTCATTGATTTAGACCAATTAATATATTCAATAATTAAATCATTATCACGTGGGAGTTGCTCTTGAGAACGTTCAAGTATACCAATAAAACTTAGCCATTTTATTGAAACCGCTTTAAAGGTTTTCATCCATTTAAGACTGTTATACGCAGCTAACCTGACAATTGTCTTGTCTAAGACATGTTGGTGTATTATCTTTTTTTCACTTATTCCTAATTCATCTATAATGTGGAGTTGCATTTCTGCATGTTCCCGAAGTCTATTAAATGACATTCCAAGTGACTGCATATAATTTAAATAAGACAGTCTTTCGTGATACATGGGATAGGTGATATACCTAATGCGATAATGGCATATTGTGCTAAAATGATTGAATAATAAATTATGATCACAATACCTCAGGTCGAGACGCCCTATTTCATTTAACCAATTGATGGTTGTACTGATGAAGAATTTGATTTGCTTATGATTTTTGAAAAGAGAACTTTTTTCTACAATCTCATCCAGAGTAATAATAGACTTATCTTTATCCTTAAGAGATAATATATTTACAGCTTCTAATAAAAGAGATGCAAGAATTTGCAATTCTCTTGTTTGGCATCCTTCCGATTGCTTCCTAACGAGAAAATCTTCTCTTTCCTTTAATAGAGGAACACCTCTATGCTTAAGGAGATTTGACTCACTTTTAAATAATAATTCCAGCATATTGTTTGTGGTTCCATTTGAGGTCCCATAAAAATATGCGTAATTTTATGTAGTGAAAAAAATTTCTTATAGATTGATTTACAATATTTTATTCTATGATGCCAACATAAATATAATGCCAACATAAGGACGGAAAAATTACCTCTTCTGCGGCAACCATGAGGCAGCGGCCAATATGTCCGTCATCTCTTCCTTGCTGGCTACCTGTAAGGCACATGATGTAAATCCAAGGGATTATCTGAATGATGTCATCGCCCGAATGCCCTATCACAAAAAGGCTACTCATGAGGAACTGCTGGAACTGCTTCCACATAAATGGAAGCTGCAACATCCGGAAAGTGCATTGACAAAACAAGAGGAGGAAGCCGGCAACCGGTGCTGACTGCAACATATAGGTTCAACAAAATAATAGCGACTGCAACTATTAGGTTTATAGTGACAGTCGCTATTGTTGTATATAAAGTTCAATACCTGTAGTTTAACGAATGCTTACAAAACCGATGTCTGATTATTGTAACGATTTTCATGCTAACTCGCTGATTTTTCCGCTGTTGTCTTAATCCTTTCTGTTCGTAATTCAATTAATAACCTTTCCTTTTTGGCATTGTGTAACGATTGTAACGAAGGATATAAAAACAGATGCAGTTATGAGCAAATTCAAGTCCTTTCTGGGAAATCTAAAAAAGATTCTGAAATATGTCTTTTACTTGATCGTTCAATAGAAATTGATGACCTTTACTTGGGGAAAAGAAAAAAGAATAAATTGCTTCTGTTTTTGGCCTTCTGATCATTATTATTGATTTTTAGCGAATTATCCATACTACGTATGGGGACTGGAAGGTTTGCCATTGTTGTCCGATGGACTTTGTTTAATCAGATATTTTTATTATCTTTGCGAAACATCGCGAAAAAAGTCTTTAGAGGGCAGAATCGTTTGGATAATTCTTTGTTGACCATTTATTTCATGAGATTCAGACTTATTGTCATTCCCCCTATTGCAGTTGTTTCCTGAAACAATAAAAAAATAAATGATTGTTGTTCTTAGAGAATGACAATAAAATTGCTACGTGCCTGTTTGTTTGGCAGACAGGCATTCAAATCGCTTTTGTGTTTAACTGGAGAAAAATATGAACGAATGAAAGGAAGGTTTATTTTATGAATGAGAAAAAGAAAATAGAAATAATCAAGCTTTACCTTATTTTCGGTCGTGAACGGAATAAAGCATTCAAAATGTTGATGAAAGGGAAGAGTAAATGGGAAATCAAGAAAGAAACAGGGTGTATTATCGCTGTAAATGGTGCCAATTTTGCCATCAATGAAGGTGAGATTTTTGTCATTATGGGGTTGAGTGGAAGTGGAAAGTCCAGTCTGTTACGTTGTATCAACCGACTTGATAAACCTATTCTTGGAGCAATTGTAGTCAATGGCAGCAATATCGTTACCATGACAGACGAGGAATTACGTACTGTCCGTCGTAAAAAACTGGCTATGGTGTTCCAACAGTTCGGATTGTTGCCTCACCGCACCGTGTGGCAGAACATTGCTTTCGGGCTTGAGCTGCAAGGTGTCAGGAAAAAGGTACGTGAGCAGAAGGCGTTGGAAAGTATGCGGACCGTAGGACTTGTCGGATGTGAAAATAAGATGATAAATGAACTTTCGGAAGCCATGAAGCAACGTGTGGGTTTGGCACGTGCTTTGGCGAACAATCCCGAAATCTTACTCATGGATGAGGCTTTCTCGGCTCTTGATTCATTGAGTCGTATTCAGATGCAGAACGAACTGTTGGCTTTGCAATCAGAAAAGAAGAAGACGATTGTATTTGTTACCCATGATTGGGAAGAGGCCATCAGGTTGGGAGACCGTATAGCCATCATGCGTGACGGTGAAATTCTGCAGATTGGTACGTCGGAGGAAATTTTGACGAAACCCGCCAATGACTATGTCCGGAATTTTGTGAAGTCGCGTGTGACGAAGGCAAAAGGTATTACCTCGGTCATAGATTGATTTATAAACAGAAAACAACAGTTGCAATGATAAACATAGGACATTATATAGAAGTAGCCATTGAATGGCTGGCTGAGAAGGGTGCAGGATTTTTTGATGTGTGGAACGTATACGTAGAAGGCGTCATCGACAGCTTCCAGCTGGTATTGTATGCCATCCCGTTTTATGTGTTTATTTCACTGACTGCTTTGCTGGCTTGGTGGAAATCGGGTAAAGGCATGGGGCTTTTCACTCTTTTGGGATTATTGCTCGTATGGGGCATGGGATTCTGGAAAGAAACCATGCAAACGCTTGCTCTGGTGCTCTTCTCCACATTTGCGGCGTTGCTGATTGGGGTCCCGCTCGGCATCTGGACAGAGAAAAATGAACGCTGTAACCGGATATTCCGTCCTGTTTTGGACTGTATGCGGACTATGCCCGTTTTTGTTTTTCTGATTCCTGCGGTGCTGTTTTTTGGGTTGGGTACGGTTCCTGGCGTCCTTGCCACCATTGTCTTTGCCATGTTTCCGGTGATACGCTTTACGGGATTGGGAATGCGGCAGGTGCCCGGGCATGTCGTAGAGGCAGCTCTGGCGTTCGGCGCCACTCCCCGGCAGCTATTTCTCAAGGTGCAGTTGCCTTTGGCCTTCCCCACTGTGTTGACTGGCATCAATCAGGCTGTCATGATGTCCCTTTCCATGGTAGTGGTGTCTGCCATGATTTCGACTGGTGGATTGGGTGAGGTGGTATTGGAGGGTATTACACAAATGAAAATCGGACTTGGTTTTGAAGGGGGCATTGCCCTCGTGATATTGGCTGTCATCTTGGACCGTATCACTCAGGGCATTGTCCGAAAGGGATAACCACCATTTATTGCTCCCAATAAATAAGTATTGCCTATTCTTACTTCGTGGAGGTTCTCAGTTTCATGAAAGCCATCGGCAGCAGGTTGAAGACACAAGTTTGAACAGCCGGCTGCCCGATAGTTATGTGACATTGCGAGGCGGCATAAAGAGGTGAATTAAGATGATAAAAAACTGATTGAGAATGAATATGATTTTAGAAATAACCCTCAGGCTCTTCGTGGCTCTTTTGCTGGGAGGGGTCATTGGAATAGAACGGGAATACCGTTCAAAAGAAGCTGGCTTTCGTACACATTTTCTTGTGGCATTGGGAAGTGCTCTTTTTTGCATCGTGTCACAGTACGGGTTTGGCGTTGATTTGAAAGATTCATCACGGGTGGCGGCACAAGTGGTATCCGGAATAGGTTTTCTCGGAGCCGGGACTATTATTTTTCAAAAGAATGCGGTGCGTGGCCTTACTACGGCGGCCGGATTATGGGTGACTGCTGCCATCGGACTGGCGTGTGGAACTGGGATGTATGTGGTGGCCATCATTGTTACGGTGATGGTGCTTTTCGGACTTGAAGTGATGAATTCATTTATTCCTACTTTCGGTACAACTACGGTACAACTCACTTTCACCGCTTCTACAAAGGAAAGTGTGAAACGGGTGGTAGACCGGATAAAGGATGACTGCATCGAACTTTACTCTTACGAACTGCGTGAACGGCATACTTCCCACGGTGAGATTTATGAAGCAAATATGGAAATAAAGGTAAAACGTGGCAACCATAATGAGCGTCTCATTGAGTATATGGATGAATTTGATGACGTAACGATAGCTTGTATTGAATAAAAAGCCTGAGAAATTATGCTATGAATATTGTGCCATATTATTACTCACGTTCCTGCAGATATGGCCGATTTGAAACAAAAAGCTCAGGGCTATACCAATGCAGGTGGAGAATGTGGGGGTATTATGTTGCACTATGCCGATGAGAATTTTACTTTCCGTGAAGGTGCCAACCGTTTTTACGTATATTTCACAGACGAACCTAATCAGCCGGGTGGTAATGCACCATGGTCTGTCTTAACCGTTAACAAGGATTCTGGGGACTATAATTGGGATTCTTCAAAGGGAGTGGTTTATACAGTATATAATAGTGGACTGAATCTGTATGGAGATCCTCATGGATGGCAAAACTGGTATGTCAAAGAAGACCCGACGTTGTTCTCAACCTATACAGGTGGACAAATAATTGAGACTACAGGAGCATTTGAAATTAGTCTGGATGAACTGCCTGTAACCGGAGCCATTACACAGTCGTTTATCATTCAGTTTAATATTACTCCAGATTTGACTGTCGGAGGTGTGTATGATGTGACTATCCTTATTTATTCTTCCGATGGCAGCATTAAGTCACAATATACTTATGAGGACATACAGTTGATAGCTGCTTGAGAGTGACAGTGCGGTTATCCTAGGTAACTTTGTCTATAAGGGGTGCAGTTCAAAATGAAGTGCACCCTTTTTCGTATTCGTTATCATTGGACTATATGAAGCAATCGATTTTGTCATAGCGGCAAAATTCATTCTTTGATTTAAAGATAGTGATACAGCAAAAACAGAGTATGTCCTTGCTGGAACATTTGTGAGGCTTTTGATATATCAGAGACACACCGCCTAAGTTAACTAGAAAACGTCTAAGCGTTCAAACTAAAACGTCTAAGCGTTCGAATCAAAACGTCGAAGCGTTTTGCCTGAAACGTCTAAGCGTTTTACTTCAAACGCTTAGGCGTTTCGAAGAAAACGCTTAGACGTTTTTTACAAGGTAACAAAACTCGTCAGAAACACTACTTATCTCTTCACAAGTCTGCACTTTTCACTCTCTCCGGGAAGGACACCCACTGCATCCGCATCCGCCTGCGTGTCCTTTCCGCCGGATGACCTGACGGAGAAAGCGTCTGCCGGCCCAAAGTACACAGCCGGCTACGATGATATATACGAAAAGATCTTGCATACTCATAATGGTAAGGGTTTTAAATGAACAAACTTCCTATCTGGTGCACCGCAAAGGCAATAATCCAAGCCAGTATGGTGGTATAGGTCGCGGCAAAGACAGCCCATTTCCAGCTTCCCGACTCTTGCCGGATAGCAGCCAGGGTAGCGATACACGGGAAATAAATCAGCACGAACAGCATGTAGCAGTAGGCCACGAGCGGCGTGATGGGAATCCGTTCGGAGAGGTTCACTGAGTCGATGTCGTCGTCATTTGTATAGAGAACTCCCAGTGTGCTGACCACCAGTTCCTTGGCGCCTACACCCGACAGGATGCCGATACCCATCTTCCAGTCGAATCCCAACGGTTCGATGACCGGTTCGATGGCCTTTCCCAGCTGCCCGATGTAGGAGTTCTCCTGCTGTTCGGCTTGTGTGGCGTAGGCATCGTGGTTCGGGTAGTAGCCTAGGAACCAGATGATGATGGAAGCCACCATGATGATGCCGCCCATCTTCTTGAGGTATTGTTTTCCTTTCTCCCACGTGTGGCGCAGCACGACCTTGGCCGTCGGCATGCGGTAGGGCGGGAGTTCCATCACGAAGGGCGTGTCGTCACCTTTCACCAGGAACTTGGTGAAGATGCGGGCCATGAGTACGGCCAGCAGGATGCCGATGGCGTAGATGGACAACAGGATGAGGCTGGCCTTGCCCGGGAAGAAGGCCCCAATCAGCACCAGGTAGATGGGCAGACGGGCACTGCACGACATGAGCGGGTTCACCAGCATGGTGACCAGCCGGGCCTTGCGGCTTTCGATGATGCGCGACGTCATGATGGCCGGCACGTTGCAGCCGAAGCCCATGATGAGGGGGATGAACGACTTGCCGTGGAGTCCCATCTTGTGCATGATTTTATCCATGATGAAGGCGGCACGGGCCATGTAGCCGGAATCTTCCATGAACGAAATGAAGAAGTAGAGCAACAGGATGTTGGGCAGGAACACGATGACGCCTCCCACACCCCCGATGATACCGTCCACAATCATGTCTTTCAGCGGGCCCGGACTGAGGAATTTCTCGGCTCCTTGTCCGATGAGTTCCACTATCCATTCGATGAGGCGCTGCGGGTATTCACCCAGCACGAAGGTGCCCTCGAACATGATGTACAAGATGGGGTAGCCCCAGAAACGGTTGGTTACGCTTCTTCCGCTGCGGTGCCGGAAATCTTCACGGTCTTGTTCCTGGTGCGATTCCTGAAGATCCCGGCTCCATTCGGCTTTCATCTTCTCAAGCCGTTCATGGTTTGTAACCATTGAGCTATCTGCTTCAATTCTTTGGTTCTGTGGACTTATCCCTAACTCAATAGGTTATTCTTTCTTTTTCCGATTGTCTTTCATTGTTCTTTTCTGCTGTCCGCTTCCTCCTAAGAAATTCATTATTTCCCATCTGAGAGCCTTTGTTTTTTGACGGCAAAGGTATAAGGGTCAGTGGAAATGAAAGAGTTCCGGCCACGGCCTTTGCCCTGGAAAAAATAACGATGTCGTCATGCCTCCCCAACATTTTTTCCGTTCAAAACTTTTCTGATTCCCCTTTCCCATACCTGTTTAAGCCGTAAAAAAAGGCTCAAACTCAGATGGGGAATGATTCTCAATCTAAAAAAAAAGTCAGCGGACAAAAGACCAAACCAAGACAAAGGTTTTTAAAAAAAGGTCTAAATCTCGCTGAAGAATAATTCAAGTTTTAACCCTCTAAAGCATACGGATATGAGAAAAGGTTTCGAAGTGAATGGCGATTACAGACTGATGGATAATTCAGAACTTGTGTACATCCTAACCAACAACGCAGTGATGGTAAACAAAGTACAGGAACGTGAAGTGGTATATGGCGAAGAATGTAGCTTTGAGGATATATTGGAGAAAATGACACCAGGTAAGCGTACGCTGGTGATGGCTGGAGTTGAACTTTATAAAAGGAGCAACGCCATGAAGAGTCAAAGACCGACCATTAAGTGCAGTACAGACATTTACGACTATATGCAGCCAATCATGGGTGATAACAGAACAGAAGAGTGTTGGGTCGTATTGATGAACCAATCTGCCAGAGTCATAAAAAGAATACGTGTATCTGCCGGCGGTTATTCGGTTTGTGCCGTAGATGTGAGAGTCATTCTGAAAGAAGCCATTCTTTGTGAAGCCGTTTCTCTGATTCTTTGTCACAATCATCCAAGCGGCAACAACAAGCCCAGCATTGAAGATGACAAGTTGACTGTCTGTAAATAATGTCAATGGATTGCGTAAAGCTTCAGATTCATTTATTGCTTTCTTTACTAATGGAACATATTTCTTGAACTTTATTTTTGCACATAGTGGAAGAATAAATAGGAAAAAAACATAAATGGCAGTTATTATTCCCCATAAAAAGATAAACAAATTCTTCACAAAGAATAAAAGATATATTTTTATATCCCAAACAAAAAGAAAATAATATTGGGCAGTCAATATTCTTTGGTTTTCGAGTAGATTATTCACATATAAAGAAAGAATGAGAGAACTTACTATCATAAAAAAATAGCCTATTATTGTGTATTTATTTTGGGAGTAGAACTTTTTCATATTGACAGTTTTTATGATGACAAATATAATAAATTTTCCAAAACATGAAAATTCTATTATCTCTATACATATTTTTACAAAATATATTACCTTTGAAACGACTATATAACCCTTGAACCTATGAATGAACTGGTAGAAATACTTAACCTATGCTACTCTGATGGAATGAAGAACCATAATTGTAATGAACTGCTTATATGTTTTGGTGTAAAATATGCTAATAAGATTGAAAATTACGGAATAACTCCCGAAATACTGGTAAAGGAGTCCATTATCCCAAACTCCTATTATTCAATATTTATTAGACAAGGTATGGAGTTGTCTAAGTATGTAAAGATCATTCCAGGCATACTTCCAGAACAACCGGTAAACATGCCGATGAGAAAACAAGAAGAAAATTATAGTGAGTAGGTTGAAATAACATTACGGAGCATAGGAAAAAGAGTTTTTGTTGAGTGCATTTATCCTGAACTAAAGAAGAATATGAATATTACCGAATCTGAATTATCTGAGAAATATGAAGAATATGCTAATTTTTCTGATAATGCAAGAAAAAGCAGATTGTCAAGTGCAAAAAGTATATTCAGAAGGGGCTTGGCTGAAGAGGCTTTGAGAATTATAAGTTCAAGTGGAAATGTCCCTTTTATGATTAGGTCAAAGGCTGAAAAACTTTTGAATAATAAATAATACAAAACAGCATTGATAGTCTGTATGCCTCTAAAAAACTATGGATATAGCGAGGTTGCATATTTAAATATTCTATTCTAAATGTATAATAAATTTATCAGTATGTATTAGAATGCTTTTTCTTCTAACCAAACCTCACTTCACACTCATCCAATCATTCTACGCCATTGAATCCACAAGAGTTTTAGACAATATTCCATGAACTATACTTTTTCTTCTGCCAAGAAATCGTATCTTTGTTGAGTCCCTATAATCTGATGGTGAGAAAGATGCTGAGACATAGGCACATCTATACTTAGAAAGACTTATCTTTCATAGATGAAACAAGGGAAAGAATATAAAAATTCATTAACATTTAATATCAAGAAAAACAAGAATGAAGACATTTTATCTCATGGCAATGGGATTTTGCCTGACTTTAAATCTCAATGCTCAGCGAAGTGAATATTTGCTGGAAAAAGGATGGAAGTTTACGAAAGGAGAGGTGAGCGACGCCGAAGCTCCCTCATTTAATGATACCAAGTGGGAAACTGTAACCATTCCGCACGACTGGGCTATTTTCGGACCTTTCGACAAGAATAATGATTTGCAGAACGTAGCTGTTACACAGAATTTTGAAACTCAGGCAAGCCTGAAGACCGGACGTACGGGAGGGCTGCCATACGTGGGTACGGGATGGTATCGTACAACATTCCATTCTACTCCCGGCAAACAGACCACGCTGATTTTCGACGGGGCAATGAGTGAGGCACGGGTATTCGTCAACGGGAAAGAGGCTTGCTTCTGGCCTTACGGCTATAATTCGTTTTATTGTGACGTTACTGGACTAGTAAATGAAGATGGTAAAAATAACGTACTTGCCGTGAGATTGGAGAATCGTCCTCAGTCATCGCGCTGGTATCCGGGTGCAGGACTTTACCGGAATGTGCATGTGGTAACGACGGAAAAAATTCATGTACCAGTATGGGGTACTCAAATCACGACTCCGTTTGTGAAGGATGAATATGCTTCTGTCTGCCTTCACACTACGATTCTGAATGCGGGAAAGACGGAGCTGACTGTGACGACGGACATTGTGGATGCCGATGGACAGGTGGTTTCGACCAAGACTAATAAGGGATACATTAATCACGATCAGCCTTTTACGCAGAATTTCATTGTGGAGCAGCCGAAACTTTGGTCGCCCGAAACTCCAGTATTGTATAAAGCGGTGTCGAAAATCTATGCGGGCGATACGTTGCTCGATACGTATACTACACGTTTCGGTATTCGTACCATCGAGTATGTGCCCGACAAAGGTTTTTACCTGAACGGGAAACGCCGCAAATTTCAGGGAGTGTGCAATCATCACGACCTGGGGCCTTTGGGAGCGGCTGTCAATGTGGCGGCACTCCGTCATCAGTTGACGTTGCTCAAGGACATGGGATGCGATGCGATCCGTACTTCACATAATATGCCTGCGCCCGAGTTGGTTGAGCTTTGCGATGAAATGGGCTTCATGATGATGCTTGAGCCGTTCGACGAATGGGATATTGCCAAGTGCGACAACGGGTATCACCGCTTTTTTAACGAGTGGGCGGAAAAGGATATGGTGAACATGCTTCGCCAGTACCGGAACAATCCGTGTGTCGTGATGTGGAGTATCGGCAACGAGGTGCCTACGCAATGGAGTCCGGAAGGTTACAAGGTGGCGAAGTTCTTGCAGGATATCTGCCATCGGGAGGATCCGACGCGTCCGGTAACTTGCGGTATGGATCAGGTGAAGAGTGTGCTGGCAAACGGCTTTGCTGCGATGCTGGATATTCCGGGACTGAATTATCGTGCACACATGTACGACGAGGCTTACGAACGTTTGCCGCAAAATCTCATTCTTGGGTCGGAAACGTCGTCTACCGTCAGCTCTCGCGGCGTATATAAGTTCCCGGTGGAGCGTAAGGCGGGTGCGATGTACGATGACCATCAGTCGTCGTCGTACGATCTGGAGTATTGCAGCTGGTCGAACATTCCTGACATTGATTTTGCCCGTGCAGAGGATCACGACTGGACCATCGGACAGTTTGTATGGACAGGGTTCGATTATTTAGGGGAGCCAAGCCCGTATGACACGGACGCATGGCCGAACCATAGTTCGATGTTCGGTATCATCGATCTGGCATCTATTCCGAAAGATCGTTATTATCTGTACCGTAGTGTATGGAACAAGGAGGCTGAAACGCTGCACATCCTGCCGCACTGGAACTGGGAAGGACGTGAGGGAGAAAAGACTCCGGTGTTTGTCTATACAAATTACCCTTCAGCTGAGTTATTCATCAATGGAAAGAGTTACGGACGGCAGACCAAACGTAAGGATGGAACGGTGGAAAACCGCTACCGGTTGATGTGGTACGATGCGGTTTATCAGCCGGGAGAGGTAAAAGTGGTGGCTTATGACGAACAGGGTAATCCGGCTGCCGAAAAGACTATCCGCACAGCAGGCAAGCCGCATCACATTGAACTGGTAACGGATCGTACTTCGCTTCAGGCGGATGGTAAGGACTTGGCGTATATTACGCTACGTATTGTCGACAAGGATGGTAACTTGTGTCCGAACGACGGACGGCTGGTCAACTTCAAAGTGAAGGGAGCAGGTAAGTACCGTGCTTCGGCAAACGGCGATCCTACCTGTCTCGATTTATTCCACAAGCCGGAAATGCATGCTTTCGGAGGTATGCTTACGGTGATCGTTCAGTCGGGAGAAAAGGTTGGCGATATAGAACTTCAGGCCACAGCCAAGGGTGTGAAGGCTGGAATTATCCGCATTCCGGTAAAATAAGTCTATTTTAAGAATTTTATTACCTTTTTTTGCCCTTCACGCCCTTCACACTGCTGCTGAAACAATCGGAACTCGGTAGTATCTGTGAAGGAGGTGAGGGGTAAATTGTATCTTATCATCTTGAATCAATCTGCTGAAAAAATAAGCAAAGACAATAATTCTCTTATCAGCATGAGAGGGGAAGATGATTCGCTGCTCAATAACTATTAGAAATAGGCAGTAATATCTTACGAAGGTTCGGTCAGGTACTATTTTTAATAGTCTTGAAAAGAAGTTCGGAGGATTGGAAAATACATTAGGCTTTATTTATTGCAAGTAATTCACAATAATATTTAGAAATGATGGATAATATATATGGAAACCAGTGTAGAAGCGATAATGCTTTTACTCAAAAAGCAAGATTGCTCCAGTCAATGTATCGAGTAGAAATCGGAGAAAAAGAAGGGGTTGGACCCACAAGAACTTCCAAACGAAAATATGGAAATATGATTACTGGAGGCGAAGTTTCTGGGAAAAACTTTTTGATGAAGGAAACTTTCGAATATGCCAAAGAGAGAGTCAAAAACAGGAAAAATGGTGAAACAATAGATGAATTCCGATTGTTCAATAATTTACTTTCGAGTATGCCAATGGCATTCAATTTATTTCATCCCCTAATGTTACTCTTAAAACAAAATCCGGATAAGGTAACGCTTGCCATAAAATCTGTTTTTAAAAATATTCCAATATCCAATGTAACGGAGATAGGTCTGGAGTTTATACCGACACCGACCGAAAAATATACGAAAGACAAATCGGCTATGGATGCTTATATTAAGTTTCTGGATGATAAGGGGGATAAGTATATCATCGCAATCGAAACAAAATATACGGATGTGCTTGGAGTAAACGAAGCACAAAAATGTGAGGAGCAGAAACAAATGCTCATTGATACAGGTTTATTCGACGATATATTTAAAGGGCTATTAATAGATCATAAAATAAAGCTTACACAAATTTATAGAAATCTTTTACTTACAGAACGGTACAGAATCGTTGAAGGACTGAAAGACTCGTATTCTGTAGTGCTTTCTCCTAAGGAGCATCCGTCAACGGAAGAAGAAATCCGGTCGGTTACAACATATTTGAAACCGGAATATGCTTATAAGCTGAGTGCAATCACACTGGAAAATTTTGTAGATACAATGATTCTCTATTTACCGGAATATTACGTACAAGTCTATAAGAAATTCAAAAAACGATACTTGGAGTTTGGGAAGTGTATTTGAGTATATTACATATTACGTTTTTATAAATTATCACGCTATAGTAAATTGTCATATATTAATTGAAAGTGTTGTATGTTCTATAGTCAATAGTTCGTTAAACATTAGCCTAGCCTAAGCGGCTTTGG
>FR887780.1 GCA_000432735.1 Bacteroides sp. CAG:443 | reverse complement strand
TGTGCGGGTTCAAGTCCCGCTTCGAGTACTGGTTTAAAGCTCTGTGAATCAATGATTTACGGAGCTTTTTCTTTATGTACACGACACTGTACTTTTATCTTAATTATATTCAGTTTATGTGTTTCTGAGGCTCTAAGTTAAACCGAAAGTTAAACCAAGAGTTAAACCAAAATTGATTATGAATGCTACAGTTAATGTGTTGTGTTACAAGTCAAAAACTCTAAGTAATGGCGAACATCCTTTGATGATTCGTGTGTGTAAAGACGGTAAAAAGAAATATGTGAGCCTTGGTATCTCTGTAAAACCTCAATATTGGGACTTTGAGAAGAATAGACCTAAAAGGAATTGTCCTAATAAGGAGCAGATAAATACCTTGATAAAGGAAAAGGAACAAAAATATTCAGAGCAAATTCTTGATTTTTCTTCCAGAAATAAGGATTATACGTTAACTACATTACTTGAAACAGTTGATTTATCTGTAAAAGCGAAAACAGTTAATGGTTTGTTCATTGAATATATTGAACAATTGAAAAAAGAAAATAGGATAGGGTATGCTCTTTCTGTTCGTCAAGTTTATTCTTCTCTGGTGAAATTCAATGGTCATTTAGATATTTATTTTCAAGAAATTGATGTGAATTGGTTGAAAAACTATGAGTTTTGGTTACGTGG
The DNA here is from genome assembly GCA_000432735.1 of Bacteroides sp. CAG:443. GTDB lineage: Bacteria > Bacteroidota > Bacteroidia > Bacteroidales > Bacteroidaceae > Phocaeicola. Next base: position 9,179 of record FR887780.1, on the reverse strand, counting down.
TCAGAAACTTGCAGAGAATACGATAGGCATACGTTTAAGAACATTACGTGTTGTTTATAATTTGGCTGTAACAGAAGGATTAGTAAAATCAGATAATTATCCTTTCAGAAAATATAAAGTTTCACGGCTACACACAATAACGGCTAAACGTGCTATTACGAAAGAACAAGTAAAGCAAATAATGTTTTATAATACTGGTTCGTCCTGCTTTTATAAGAAACTGGCTGTTGATATGTTTGCTTTTTCTTATTTGATGGGAGGAATAAATTTCACAGATATGTCTTTGCTGACTAATGATAATATTGATAACGATAGGTTGATATATGTGCGCCAGAAAACAAAAAAGAGAATTATTCTACCATTGTCAGAGCAGGCAAAAGAAATAATAGATAAATATCGTGATTCCACACGAAAATATTTGTTTCCAGTACTTGACAATAAGAACCGTACGATGACACAGGTTAAAGACCGTATTTATGATGTGCTTGCTAATATAAATCATCATTTGAATGAGATTGGTAAGTCTTTAGGCATAGAATTGAAAATAACTACTTATGTTGCCAGACATTCTTATGCAACCGTCCTAAAGCGTGCAGGAGTTTCTACAGCTATTATCAGTGAGTCTTTGGGACATAGTTCTGAAAAGGTAACTCAAATCTATTTGGATTGTTTTGAAAATAAACAGGTGGATGATGCAATGAAGAATCTATTATAATAAAAAGAAGTCTGTAGTCTGAAAAGGATTGCAGACTTTTCTTTTATTTTGCACCATTACTAATGATAACATATTATGTCAATGGAACAATTACAATTAATAGAAGAACTGCCAGATTTAAAGATTGGTTGGTGTGAAAGCTATAAATGTCTTGATGAACCACTTCTGGAATATGTGTGGGAAGTAGCCAACCATTTTGTAAGCTACGAAGGAGATATATCTATAGCACCAGCTAAGTTTGTCAACAGATATATAACAAGTAAATTAACTCCAGAGGAAAATGTTTTAAGACTAAAAGAAATGGGAGTAGATAAGTCTTTAGAAGACTTTATGGCTCCTAATTTCAAAAAGATGGATATGTCTTTCAAAGATAAATTTCTTGAAAATGAGGACTTGCAGAACACAATTAAAGCATTTGGTTTGGACGTAAGTAAACTTTGGTATCTGCTTCTTTTTGTTCATGATTATATCGAGGACTTTAGTACATCACTGAAAAAAAGTGAAGTTCAAGATATAGGTGACTTTGTAGATAGTCTATCAAACTGTTCCGGCATTACTTTAACTTTAACCAATGAAAAAAAGAAGAACTTTGATACCAGTGAAAAGAATACTATCGAATTTGTTCAGCTGGCACTAGATTATTACATAAAAACATACAACGATATAATTAACCGGAATTTATCACCAAAAGATAAACTTAAACTTCTTAAAGAAATTGGCTTAAACCATTTCCTAGAACATGGACAAGCTATAGATTTTGAAAACAAAACAAATCTTGCTATATCATTCAAGAAATGGAAGTTTGCAGACATGTTCCAGTTTTTCTTAAAGGACAGGAAAGCCGACAAGAATAAACTATCTCACATAAATGTAAAAGTCTCAGCAGATAAAATGATGTTTATTTCAAGACTTATCTACACAGTTGGATATGATGGTAAGCGTTACAACGAAGAATATGATTCTGATGGTAGCAAGAACAGGATGCTGTCAAATCTACTTCGAAAATATAGAAATGAAGACTTTCCAGACTTTGCTAACCATTATTACCTGTTTTAAAGATGATGCGTACTTAAAAGATATTCTTTTGGGTACGCATTTTTTTTACGTACTGAATTTATCACTTTTTCTACCCACATGTGCTTTTGGATAATTCCTTTATCATCAATTTTATTATGCTTTACTTTGCATTGTCAAAAGGAAGCAAACGAGCAAGTGCGCATAGCTTCAGTAGTTACCTACAGACACAGTTATTAATTTAAGACCTCCGCCCTAAGGAGCGGATAAGCATAAAATCATGATTAAATTAGAAGCCCTTACTAAAATTGCTACTGAGAACAAAATTGCATATAAGATGAATGTAGCAAAAGTTGAAAGAATCAAGGATTCTATTAAAGACGGAACACGTATGATAGAATTGTGCTTTAAGGAGTGCGATAACATGCTTGCCGCAAAAATCACCATCCAGAATATCGGCTTTCCATTCTCTGACGAGTTTGGAGTTAACGAGAAATTCCTAAATGCAATACTCGAAGCAATGACTGGAAATCTGGAAGAACTTAGGAGTTTTGACCCTACCAATCAATATGCAGAGGAAGGCAATGGGCTCAAATATGAGCTTCTTACTTCTTTTCTGGCTGTAAAAGACTTAAAACCACAAGTGCGAAATATTACACTAAAAGATAATGAAACGCAGCTTCTAGAGGTTGTCTTCCAGTTGGGTTATCTCAGGAAGGTCAAATTCTACTTCCAAGCAAATGATAATCAAGCTATTACACAGCTCAAGGCAGCAAATATAAATATTGCATAACAGGAATAAGGGGGATGGGGTTACCATCCCCTTAATAATACCCAGCAAGAATGATACAATTTACAGTCCGTAATAATGAAATTTCTCACAGACAGGTTAAAATACTTATGATACAACATAGAATACTTGATATACGTTTAGATGAATCTTTTGCCTTAGTAAGTACTGGAGGAATAACCAATATTCAGTACATGATAACAACTGATACATGGCAATGGATTCTTAACTACCTGCAAACAGGTGATTATGAAGACTTCGGTATCTTCCCATCCGATATTACTAAAACAATTGAGGACACTCAAACGACCTGCCTGAAAGAACTTATCGAGCAGAAATGCAACATCGCAAGAATACCGTTTCTCAGAGAAACAGAAGCCTATATAAGACTCAGAGGACTGTTCCGATTTGGCAAGCTATACTTTAGCATAAAGAGAAGTGATGAATTTATAGACTATTTAAACAGCAAAGGCTTATGATTACAATACATAAAGGTCAATACCTGTCAGACGTAATGAATGAAATACCGTCTGACTGCATTCTTTCCAAGAAGATACCCGGCTGTGGAGCTACTACTCTGGAGCTTAATACTGAAAGAAGTTCCATTATCATAGTTCCCAATGTTCCTGTTATCAGAAGCAAATGTAGCAAATATGATAATCTGCTGGGTGTCTATGAAAATGTGACAGCAGATAAGATATGCAATTATCTGACAAGTAACACGCTGCATAAGATTATGATTACTCCCGAAAGTTTCGGCAAGGTAAAAACAGCGTGTGCAAGATGCGGAATTGACCTTTATTCCCATTTCTTTTTACTGATGGATGAATGCCACCAGCTAATTAAAGATGTAGACTATAGAGAAGATATAGTCTTGCCCATGACCGACTTTTTCCGCTTCAAAGAAAAAGCACTGGTTTCGGCTACTCCAATCGGATTCAGTGACCCACGGCTAAAAGAGTTTGGGACAATAGAAGTGAATGCTGATTATGACTATAGGCAGGAGATTACAGTCACCCATACTTATAACATACAGAAAGCGGTAAACGAATATCTGAAAAACCATGATGGTACAATCTGTTTCTTCATTAATTCTGTAGTAGAAATCTATGCCATAATGAAACAGCTGAACATACTGGAAGATTCAGCAGTCTATTGTGCACCCAAAAGCCGCATGAAACTCAGAAATGAATACTCCTTTGATAATGCCTATAAGAACTGGAGCGCAGATACCATGAAGAAATATAATTTCTTCACCGGAAGATTCTTTACTGCATTTGACTTGGATTTGCCCTATAAACCGGACTTGGTAATGGTGACAGACCCTTATATTTCTGAATATACCATGCTTGATATTGATACAGACTGCATACAGATTTGTGGAAGGTTCCGCAACGGGATAAACTCCGCCACACACATCTACAGGGTAAATCCGGAAATCATTATCAAAGATAGAGAACAGGTTGAATGGGAAATATCCGCCCATGAGTTTGCCTATCAAATAGTACAGACTTTATATAACAGTGCTGACAACAAGGAGAGCAGATTTGCTTTCAGTGCCGTTCTTGAAACCATGCCGTTCCGTAAGTTCCTATATCCCGATTTTACAAAAAACTGGTTTGCCATAGATAATGAGATAAATGAGGTTCTGGTAAGGAACAGATACCAGTCTGTAGAATTGGTAACTAAATGGTACGACGACTGTCATTTCTTCAATCCTACATTTAGCAATTGTGAATATAACCCCAATGATGAGAAATTGAAAATAATAAGAAGTGCACGCTCGGTAAAAGAGAAGCGCAGAATTATGGTACAGCAGCTCAGTGAAATGGAAGTTCCCTATTCTGAATATGCTTTGGACTACATAAATGATATGAGAAAGATAGACCCGTTCATTGTGGAAGCCTTTGAGATACTGGGTAAAGAGAATATAGAAGAACTTAAATACAACGAAAGAAAAATCAGAGAAAAGATGATTCTTATACAGCGCAAAGGGAATAAGGTTATCCGACTGATTAAGAATATATTTAAAGTTGGTAATAGATATTCCAATGAAAATATAGTTAATGAGTTGACGAGGATATTTAAGATGCTGAACATTCATCCCGAAGAAAAGATAGAGCCTAAACTTATCAATTCCTATTATCAAGCCGTTCCCTGCTGGGTAGGTAAAAACAGAGGTTATCAATTAATTACTGAACTAATCTAAGTGCTACCAACAAAACTTCATTTTTCTGTCTTTCTATACCCAATACAGAAATTTGAGAAAATGTTGGTCACAACCTTGGTAACTAATGAAACAAGACGATTTTCGCTATAACAGATATTAGAGCCAATTTTACTTGGAACTTTTTAATGCTATGAATAACATAGTAAACACCGAAGAAAAATCCATCCAAACTCTTCTGAAAACAGGTCAGAAATCTTTCCAAAAATGTACGGAAAAAACGTCCCATAACTTAGGGAAAAAGCGTCCTATAAGTCACGGAAAAAGCGTCCACATATCATTACATACATTACTTACATTACATAACAGATAATTCGTTTCACTTCATTATCAGATTCAACCTACATTAATTAACTAATTAATAAAACTATGATGATTTACAAACCACACAACAAACTGTTCGGTTCAAGAAAGGAACTGAAACAATATTTAGGCGGAACAGGCAGATACAACAAAGCATTAAAGAACGGAGATATTTATAACATATACCTAGAAGAAATGAATAACCAATCCTTTGCGCACAATGGAATCATATATAACACTGACAAAAGACATTCATAAAATCAAGGGGAACAACAAGCTGGAAACAATACTGGCTATAGCAGGAATAAAATCCACAGGAAACTATAAAGCCAATATAGCGGAAACCACAAGGGAATACATTGCCGAAAAAACAGGAATATCGTTCCGCACAATAAAATCAATTGTTCCCAGACTGATGGAAAATGCAGATTTTATATTTGACAAGATAGAAACCAGAATCAAATTCCCGAACAGATACTATTTTAAAAAAGACAAAGAGAATTACTTCTTCGTCTTAAACGGCTTTTTCAATAAAGCTACAGATACTAAAATAAAAGGATTGCTACTACTTATAAAGTCCGTATGCAAACAGGAAACGAATAAATACATAAGTGAGAAACCTTATAAAGGAGCGCTTAATCATTCTGAACTTGCCAGCAAATTAGGAATAGATGTCAAGACGCTAGATAAATATCTGGAGGAAGCAATTAAAGAGGGACAGATAAAAATGATACCTAAAGGACTTCTGATTCTCAACAAATCCATAATTCCAGACTTTAAAAGTAATGACCAGTCAAGCAGACTATACCATATTATATATGGTTGGTGTCTGGATAATGACGTTATCCCACCAGACAGAAACGATAAGATTACCCAGTCTGCAAACGGACAAACAAAGAGAAACAATCCTGTGTTGAATGCCATCCTGTGCAAGACAGCCAATATGTCCGATGATGAAATTCGCAGTCTGCTAACCAAAAGGATAGTTTCCAAAGATGTTACTCTGGAATACATAGCTAAAGCATTAAATGCAACTATACAAAAGACTGAAACTAAGCCATTAAATATAGTAATAGCATAATTATACCTGTTTCTGGCAGATGCGGTGCTGAACTTTTAGCTACCTATTTCTCAGATTATAAATTCCAGACAAATTCAGTTCTAATACAGATTATATAACACATACTTTATAATATACCACATATATACATAAACATAAGGAAAGTAGTCTGATACATGAATCTCATATATTCAGTTTATCTGAAAGTCAAAGAAACGGGTATGGGGTGTCTTATATGAAATTCCCCCTCCCGTTCTGTCAACAGTCCCAATATTATTGAGTGACTGGAAAGGCGGTGCACACCCTTTTAGTCCCCCTCTCATAGATAAATGTAAAATAGCCAGTATAGTCCTAAACATCTATATAGTAATAAGATTATAAACGTTTAAACTTTTATCAATATGAGAAATTTAGTTATCATGCCAGCTATGGCAGACAATCGTGAGAGAATGAATCTGGGTGAATATGCAGAAGAAGCTACCGTTATCATGGATGATCCAGTAAAGCCAGCCAATCATTTTATCGAAGCCAACACACAGGAAGTAACATTGAATCATTTAAAGAATGATTGCATTACTCCAGTGTTCTCTAAAGACAATGAACTTACAATCAATCATGCTCAGTTTGTGGAAACAATACAGGATGCAGCACAGTCTTTCTTTAGTGGTGAAAAGGTGGAACAGGCCACAATCAGAGCAAGCCACATTATTAAAGGCAGAATCCCAGAAGCTATCCACAAACCAGCCAACCAACTATTGGAATCAGATAAGACTATCTACTATGAAAGGTGTGCTTTCAGCATTGATATTCCTACTATCTATGAAACTGTGGGAGGAAACAAGCTGAATCTTTCCATCGTAGGAGTAAGAGCTTACAACCAGATGAATCTATATTCAAAGAAAGTTCCTGAACTTTTCCGTTTGGCTATAGGCTTTAAGAATCAAGTCTGCTGTAACATGTGCATCTTTACGGATGGTTACAAGGATGATTTGAGAGTAAGCAATACTACAGAGCTATATCGTGCAGCACTGGAACTTTTCAGTAACTACAATCCAGCCAGACATATTTATCTGATGCAGCAGTTAGGTAACACTTCCATGAGTGAACACCAGTTCTGTCAGATAATAGGCAGAATGCGACTTTATCAATGCTTACCAACAGGCTACCAGAAAGCACTACCCAGAATGTTACTTACTGATACGCAGATAAACAGTGTAGCAAAAGCGTACATTAATGATGAAAACTTTGGCAGCTTCGGAAGTGAGCTTAATATGTGGAAGTTCTACAACCTGTTGACTGGAGCCAACAAGTCAAGCTATATTGATTCATTCCTAGACCGTTCTCTTAATGCTACAGAAATGGCTTTGGGAATCAATTCAGCTTTACATGGCGATGAAAAATATAAATGGTTCATTGATTAAATGGGCTTTATTGAAGAGAGGGCAGCTATTCGGTTAGCTGTCCTTTTTTATTTCTACCAATACTTACAATCATGGATAAACAGATAGATAAACTTATAGACCATATCAGAGATTTAGAAAACCGTTTAGGCGAAGTGGATAACAACCTTAGATATATAAAGGTAGTACAGGCATTGAAACATTCTTTAGATAAATTGGATGATATGCTTAGAAATAATCAAGAATTGCAGCGTGAATATCAAGCAACCTATCATAGCTATTTCTATACAGGTTGCGGATTCTCCTTTTATGATAGAATCTGTAATTCTATACTGGACTACAAATATGGGAACAGACCATTCTAAGCAAGGCATATAAGAGGTGGAGAAATATTGCCACCTCTTATTAATATTCACTTTGTGGATTAGTGAATGTTTAGCTATAAATCAATTAGTTAGTAAATATAGCTCAAAATTAATATTCACTTTTATTCATTAACTTACAAAACAGAACATTATGTCACTTAAATATTCAAGTACAACAGCAGACTATCTTGTCTGGTCAGATGCAATGAACCTTATCAGAAAATTGGCTAAAGATGATAATTATAAAATGTCACTTCTTATAGCTTTAGGTTGTTTTACAGGATTGAGGATTTCTGATATTCTGGCTTTAAGATGGAAGCAGATATTAGATACAGACGAATTTACTGTAATTGAGAAAAAGACTGGTAAGGTGAGAACTATAAGACTGAATCCCCAGCTACAGGAACATATCAGAGAATGTTACGAGCATATAAATCCAGCTGGAATCAATGCACCTATATTAATAAGTCAGAAAGGTACAGTCTTTTCAGTTCAGAGAATAAATATCATTCTTAAAGAAGTGAAGAAGAAGTACAGACTAAAGATTAAGAACTTTTCCTGCCATTCACTTAGAAAGACTTTTGGCAGACAGGTTTATAATATGAATAATGAAAATTCAGAGTTAGCATTAGTAAAGCTGATGGAACTTTTCAATCATAGTTCTGTTGCCATTACTAAAAGATACTTGGGACTGAGACAGGAAGAAATATTGCAGACTTATGAATCTTTAAGCTTCTAAATAATAGTCAGGTAGATTTTTCGGAAAAGATTCTCTTTAATGGAGAGGTTCTGAAAATCTACCAACATTACTGTGATTTTTTGTTCTGCTATACCCAATACAGAAAATAAAGAAAATGTAGGTTACTGAATATATAATAGCCTGTATATAATCCAATACATTGTACTAGTATTAATAATATATTTATTATCACTTTAATTTGTTTGTTAAAAAACCTTTCGCTAACTTTGCAGCAATTCCAGTGTCCTATCGAGTTAGGACGCTGAAAGGACATAATTAACGAGAGGTGTTATTGATATTATCTTCTACATTCAAACTTCGCAACTTTGATTACTAGCATGAAGATGATGGCAATAGCACCCACACTTGATATATACCTACCTTATCCCTATAAGGTTTCTATATACCGTTTTGGTGTGGGGCTATTGTTTTATCTATGCTAGAGGTAGTGCGAAGACCTGAATGTAGGATAAAGCAATATAGTTCCCACACCTTATTTTTTTATCCGCTTTTTCGGGGAATTTAGAAAGCAATGAAATGCTGAATTCAACTTGCAAATGCAACAG
>FR887779.1 GCA_000432735.1 Bacteroides sp. CAG:443 | reverse complement strand
ATTGTAGAAGATTTCGTAAGAAGTATTCTTCTTTCCATCATACATCAGGTGGTTTACGAATTTAGAAACCTTCTGATCATTAAATACTGGATCCGGCAGGATCACACGTTTTTTGGGTTTTGCTTTTCTCATTTTGTTTGATAATAATGTTTAGTTTGGGGCTGCATCTCTGTTTACTTCAACACCTCCTCTGAGGCATTTACTCAACCTTAAAGCTTTTCCTACAAACCAAAACGAATTAATAAAAGTTCTTTTACTAAGGATTGTACTCAGCTACGAATTATTTCTTTCCCTTTGCAGCAGGAGCCTGTCCTGGTTTCGGGCGCTTAGCACCGTATTTAGAACGTCTTTGTGTACGACCCGCAACACCAGCTGTATCCAATGTACCACGAACGATGTGATAACGTACACCCGGAAGGTCCTTTACACGACCACCACGTACCAATACGATTGAGTGTTCCTGCAAGTTGTGTCCTTCTCCCGGAATATAAGAGTTAACTTCCTTAGAGTTTGTCAGACGCACACGAGCTACTTTACGCATTGCTGAGTTCGGTTTTTTCGGAGTTGTAGTGTAAACACGTACACAAACACCACGTCTCTGAGGACATGAGTCCAGTGCCGGTGATTTACTCTTATCTGCCAAAACCGTTCTTCCTTTTCTTACTAACTGTTGAATAGTAGGCATTTTGTTTTGATTTTAATTATTATATATATTGTTTATTGTTTTTCCAATCCTTGTCGAAACTATACATTTCGGGCTGCAAAATTACAAATAACTTTTTAATAGACAAACTGTTTTAAAATAAAAAAAGTCCATTTCCCGTAAAAAGGCAGGAAATGGACTTCAAAATGGCTTTTTTATATTTTTTTAAGCTTCTCCTTTAAAATCGCTCAATGGTGGAACGAAAGTCTTGCTACCGTTAGCTTGTTCTTCCGGCATACGTATCGGACCAAAATTATGCTCATATTTTGCGACATTGTCTTGTAGAGCATACATCAGACGCTTTGCATGTTCTGGAGTCATCACAATACGTGACTGTACACCTGCCTTAGGCAATCCCGGCATAATACGTACAAAGTCTAATATAAATTCAGAAGTAGAATGAGTGATTATAGCAAGATTGGCATAAGTACCTTGAGCAACTTCTTCTTTCAGCTCAATCTGGAGCTGGTTATTTTTGTTTTCGTTTTCCATAATGACTAAATTTTAATATTAAGTATTTATTTTTTCTCATTAGTACCACAAATGTAGGGAAAAAGTTGAATCATTCGAAGTCTTCAACCAGAATTTTAAGGAAGGGATTCAAATTTGCAGACAAAGATTGAGTTGATAACCCCTATTTATAAAAAGAGAACCACTCCATCAAAGTAGACCTTTGACGAAGTGGTTCCCCTCTATACAATCAACCTATCGGGCAAACTATTATTCTACTTCACTATAGTCAAGTACATTTTTACGGTTTGCCAAGATACGGTCGTATTCTTCTTTTGATCCAACAATAATCTTTTCAAATTCACGCTGACCTGTACCAGCAGGAATCAGATGACCGCAGATTACGTTTTCCTTCATACCTTCCAGCTTATCAACCTTTCCGTTGATAGCAGCTTCATTCAACACCTTAGTTGTTTCCTGGAATGATGCAGCCGACATGAAGCTTGATGTCTGCAATGCGGCACGTGTAATACCCTGCAGGATCTGAGTAGATGTAGCAGGTACGGCATCACGAACTTCTACAGGCTTCAAGTCACGGCGTTTCAACATACTGTTCTCATCACGCAGCTTACGGGCTGTAACGATCTGTCCCGGCTGCAAGTTCTGAGAATCACCGGCATCAACAACAACTTTCTTGCCCCAGATACGGTCGTTTTCTTCGTTGAATTCCAAACGATCTACAACCTGCTGCTCCAGGAAGCGTGTATCTCCCGGTTCGTCAATCTGAACTTTACGCATCATCTGACGTACGATAATTTCGAAGTGCTTATCGTTGATCTTCACACCCTGTAAACGGTATACATCCTGAATTTCATTCACGATATATTCCTGTACAGCCGTAGGACCTTTAATAGCCAAAATATCGGCAGGAGTAATCGCACCATCCGACAGCGGTGTTCCAGCACGTACATAGTCGTTTTCCTGAACCAGAATCTGTTTTGACAACGCAACCAGATATTTCTTCACATCACCAGTCTTAGATGTCACGATAATCTCACGGTTACCACGTTTGATCTTACCCATTGTAACCTCACCGTCGATTTCCGAAACAACAGCCGGATTTGACGGATTACGTGCTTCGAACAGCTCGGTAACACGAGGAAGACCACCGGTAATATCACCGGCCTTACCTACGGCACGCGGAATCTTAACCAAGATATCACCCGCTTTAACCACCTGCTTGTCTTCAACAACCACGTGACCACCTACCGGCAAGTTATATGTACGGATAATTCCACCATTCTCATCCAGAATATGCAATGAAGGAATCTTCGTCTTATCCTTAGATTCAGTAATAATGATTTCACGCAAACCAGTAGCTTCATCCGATTCTACCTTATAAGTTACGTTTTCAATCACTGATTCGAAATCAATCTTACCAGCAGCTTCCGTAACGATAACGGCATTGAACGGGTCCCACTTAGCAATCAGTTTGCCTTTTTCTACGACTTCACCGTCTGAAGCATACAATTTAGAACCATAAGGAACGTTGTGCGTTGACAAGATAATGCCTGTATTCACATCTACGAAACGCACTTCAGCCAATCGACCAACAACAATCTTAACAGGTTCACCTGTTTCTTCAACAGCATCTACCGTACGCAATTCTTCAAATTCAAGGCGTGCATCGTTCTTCGCTACGATACTTGCATTGGCAGCCATGTTACCAGCGATACCTCCGGCGTGGAAGGTACGCAAAGTCAACTGAGTACCCGGTTCACCGATTGACTGAGCAGCGATAACGCCGACAGCCTCACCTTTCTGAACCATACGGCTAGTAGCAAGGTTACGTCCGTAACACTTAGCACATACACCCTTCTTCGATTCACAAGTCAATACAGAACGTATTTCAACGCTTTCAATCGGAGAATCTTCGATTTCCTGTGCGATAGCTTCTGTAATTTCTTCACCAGCAGCTACAATCAGCTTACCAGTCGTAGGATGTATAACATCGTGTACAGATACACGTCCCAATATACGTTCATACAACGTAGCAATAACTTCATCGTTATTCTTCAAAGCTGTACAAACCAAACCACGCAATGTACCACAGTCTTCTTCATTGATGATGACATCATGAGATACGTCAACCAGACGACGAGTCAAGTATCCGGCATCGGCTGTCTTCAACGCAGTATCGGCAAGACCCTTACGAGCACCGTGAGTAGAAATAAAGTACTCCAACACTGACAAACCTTCCTTAAAGTTAGAAAGAATCGGGTTTTCAATGATCTGAGCACCTTCGGCACCTGCTTTCTGCGGCTTCGCCATCAAACCACGCATACCAGACAACTGACGGATCTGTTCCTTAGAACCACGGGCTCCAGAATCCAGCATCATAAATACTGAGTTGAAACCTTGATCGTCATTCTTAATTGTCTTATACAAGATATCAGACAAGTCACTGTTTACGTGCGTCCAAGTATCGATGACCTGGTTGTAACGTTCGTTGTCGGTGATGAAACCCATGTTATAGTTCATCATAATCTGTTCAACTTCTTCGTTACCACGTTTAACCAGTTCCTCTTTTTCCTTCGGAATGATAATATCACCCAAGTTGAATGACAAACCACCTTCAAAGGCTTTCTTATAACCTAAGTTCTTGATACCATCCAGGAATTCACATGCACGGGCTACACCCACACGCTTAATAACATCGCTGATGATATCACGCAATGACTTCTTAGAAATAATGGTATTCAAATAACCACATTCATCCGGAACCAGTTCGTTAACGATAATACGTCCTACAGAAGTTTCTTTGATCATCTTCTTAACGATATTGCCGTTTTCATCGAGGTCATTGGTTACAACACTGATGATAGCGTGGATATCTACCTTTCCTTCGTTGTAAGCAATCAATGCTTCTTCCGGTCCGTAGAAAATCAACCCCTCACCTTTTGCACCTTTACGCAACTTGGTAATGTAGTACAAACCAAGAACCATATCCTGTGCCGGCACTGTGATAGGAGCACCATTGGCAGGGTTCAGAATATTATGTGACTGAAGCATCAACATCTGTGCTTCAAGAACTGCTTCATTACTCAAAGGCAAGTGTACCGCCATCTGGTCACCATCGAAGTCGGCATTGAACGCTGTACATGCCAACGGATGCAACTGGATTGCTTTTCCTTCGATCATCTTAGGCTGGAATGCCTGAATACCCAGACGGTGCAAAGTCGGCGCACGGTTCAGCAATACCGGATGTCCTTTCATTACATGTTCCAGGATATCCCAAATCACCGGTTCCTTACGATCTACAATCTTCTTTGCAGACTTAACGGTCTTGACAATACCACGTTCAATCAGTTTACGAATGATAAACGGTTTGTACAATTCGGCAGCCATCAATTTAGGAATACCGCATTCACCCATTTTCAGTTCCGGACCTACAACGATTACAGAACGTGCAGAGTAGTCAACACGTTTACCCAGCAAGTTCTGACGGAAACGTCCCTGTTTACCTTTCAAGCTATCAGAAAGAGATTTCAAAGGACGATTGGCGTCTGTCTTCACTGCACTCGACTTACGAGAGTTGTCGAACAATGAATCAACAGCTTCCTGCAACATACGCTTTTCGTTACGTAAGATTACTTCCGGAGCTTTGATTTCAATCAGACGTTTCAGACGGTTATTACGGATAATAACACGACGATACAAGTCATTCAGGTCGGAAGTTGCGAAGCGACCACCATCCAACGGAACCAACGGACGCAATTCAGGCGGAATAACCGGAACGATACGTACAATCATCCATTCAGGTTTGTTACGGCCTCTTGAAGCACGGAATGATTCTACAACTTGCAGACGTTTCAATGCTTCATTCTTACGCTGCTGAGATGAGTCATTATTGGCCTTGTGACGCAATTCGTATGACAATGCATCCAAATCCAGACGAACCAGCAAATCGTAGATAGCTTCAGCACCCATCTTAGCAATAAACTTATTCGGGTCGCTGTCTTCCAAATATTGATTATCCTTCGGAAGATTCTCGATGATTTCAAGATATTCTTCTTCAGACAACAAATCATATTGATTGATACCATCTTCAGCTTTGATACCCGGCTGAATAACTACATAGCGTTCGTAGTAAATGATAGCATCAAGTTTCTTGGTAGGCAATCCTAACAAATAGCCAATTTTATTAGGCAAAGAGCGGAAATACCAGATATGTGCAACCGGCACAACCAACTGAATGTGACCGCTACGTTCACGACGGACTTTCTTTTCAGTAACCTCAACGCCGCATCGGTCGCAAACGATTCCTTTATAACGAATACGCTTGTACTTACCACAATGACATTCGTAATCTTTTACCGGACCAAAGATTCGTTCGCAGAACAAACCATCACGTTCCGGCTTATAAGTACGGTAATTGATTGTTTCCGGTTTCAACACTTCCCCATAAGAGTTTTCCAGAATCTCTTCAGGAGAAGCCAGTCCGATTGTAATCTTTGAGAAATTACTCTTTATCTTAGTATCTTTTCTAAAAGCCATACTTTATATTTTATAAAATGAAGAATTTAAGATAAAGGAGGAGCACTTCTCGTCTCCTACCTTTATTAATATATTATTCCAATGTAATGCTCAAGCAAAGACCTCTCAACTCGTGCAGCAATACATTCAGAGATTCAGGAATACCCGGAGTAGGCATCGGTTCACCTTTCACGATAGCCTCGTATGCTTTAGAACGTCCTACTACGTCATCAGACTTGATAGTCAGAATTTCCTGAAGTACATGAGCGGCACCGAATGCTTCGATAGCCCAAACCTCCATTTCTCCGAAACGCTGACCACCGAACTGTGCCTTACCACCAAGCGGCTGCTGAGTAATCAGAGAGTACGGACCGATAGAACGAGCATGCATCTTGTCTTCAACCATGTGACCCAGTTTCAACATGTAAGTCACACCGACAGTTGCAGGCTGGTCGAACTGTTCACCAGTACCACCATCGTACAAGTAAGTCTTACAATAACGTGGCAAGCCAGCTTTGTCAGTCCACTTATCCAAATCATCCAAAGTCGCACCATCGAAAATAGGAGTAGCAAACTTAACACCCAGTTCCTTACCGGCACGTCCCAATACAGCTTCGAATATCTGACCGATGTTCATACGAGAAGGCACACCCAGCGGGTTCAATACGATATCAACCGGAGTACCATCTGCCAAGAACGGCATATCCTCCTGACGTACGACACGTGAAACAATACCCTTGTTACCGTGACGACCTGCCATCTTATCACCAACACCGATCTTACGTTTCTTAGCAATATATACTTTAGCCATCTGAATAATACCAGAAGGAAGCTCATCACCGATAGTCAAAGCAAATTTCTTACGCTTCAGTTCAGCATCCAGTTCTTTGTATTTCTTCAAGTAATTCATGATCAAATCACGAATCATATCATTCTTATGAGCATCCGAAGTCCATTTACTCAGCTGAATGATTGTATAATCCAATGATTCCAGATCACGTTTGGTAAACTTAGCACCTTTGGCGATAACTTCTGTACCCAGATAGTCTTTTACACCCTGAGAAACCTTATCGTTAGTCAGAACCAACAATTTTTCAATCAGGATTTCCTTCAGTGCAGCAGCCTTTTCTTCAAATTCTTCATTCAGTTTCGGCAAAATAGCCTTATCTGCGTTCTTTTCACTACGAGTCTTGATGACACGTGAATACAACTTCTTGCCGATAACAACACCACGCAAAGAAGGAGAAGCCTTCAAAGAAGCATCCTTCACGTCACCAGCTTTGTCACCAAAGATTGCACGCAGCAATTTTTCCTCTGGAGAAGGATCAGATTCTCCTTTCGGAGTAATCTTACCAATCAAAATATCACCCGGTTCGATACGAGCACCTACACGGACGATACCGTTTTCATCCAAGTCTTTTGTAGCTTCTTCACTTACATTAGGTATATCAGAAGTCAATTCCTCCATACCGCGCTTGGTTTCACGTACTTCCAGAATATATTCATCAACGTGTACAGAAGTCAAAATATCTTCACGTACCACGCGTTCATTCAATACAATAGCATCCTCGTAGTTGTATCCTTTCCACGGCATGTATGCTACCAGCAGGTTCTTACCCAATGCCAATTCACCATTAGCAGTAGAATAACCTTCGGTCAAGATATCGCCTTTCTTCACACGCTGACCTTTTGAGCAGATAGGACGCAAGTCGATAGTCATGCTCTGGTTAGTCTTGCGGAATTTAGGAATACGATATTCTTTCAATGCCGGTTCAAAGCTTACAAACTCTTCATCGTCTGTACGGTCATACAAAATACGAATAGTTGTTGCATCTACGAAATCAATTACACCATCACCTTCAGCGGCAATCTGTGTACGTGAATCTTCACACAACTGTTTTTCGATACCAGTACCGACGATAGGAGCTTCAGTCTTCAGCAAAGGAACTGCCTGACGCATCATGTTTGATCCCATCAACGCACGGTTAGCATCATCGTGTTCCAAGAACGGGATCAAAGATGCAGCGATAGAAGCAATCTGCTGTGGAGATACATCCATCAGCTCAACCTGATCAGGAGTAACAACAGGATAATCTGCATCACGACGAGCTTTTACTTTGTCGCGGATAAATGTTCCGTCATCATTCAACGGTGCATTACCCTGAGCGATAATCTTGTCTTCTTCTTCCTCTGCCGACAAATATTCTATACCTTCCGGTGACAAATCTACTACTCCATCTTTCACCTTACGGTAAGGAGTGACGATAAATCCAAGATCATTAATCTTTGCATATACACACAAAGAAGAGATCAAACCGATGTTCGGACCTTCAGGAGTTTCAATCGGACACAAACGACCATAGTGAGTATAGTGTACATCTCGCACCTCAAATCCGGCACGGTCACGTGACAAACCACCAGGACCTAACGCAGACAAACGACGTTTGTGAGTAATTTCAGCCAGCGGGTTTGTCTGGTCCATGAACTGTGACAGAGCATTTGTACCAAAGAATGAATTAATGACAGACGAAATAGTCTTAGCATTAATCAAATCAATCGGAGTAAACACTTCATTGTCGCGGACATTCATACGTTCACGAATGGTACGTGACATACGAGCCAGACCGATAGCGAACTGATTAGACAACTGTTCACCAACGGTACGTACACGACGGTTGCTCAAGTGGTCGATATCATCAACATCTGCTTTTGAGTTAATCAGCTCAATCAGATATTTGATGATTTCAATAATATCTTGTTTTGTCAACACCTTCACATCCATAGGAGTATCCAGATTCAACTTCTTGTTGATACGATAACGTCCTACTTCACCCAGGTCATAACGTTTTTCAGAGAAGAACAAGTTATTGATAACTTCACGTGCACTGGCATCATCGGCAGGATCAGCATTACGCAACTGACGATAAATGTACAATACAGCTTCTTTTTCCGAGTTAGACGGGTCTTTCTGTAATGTGTTGAAAATAATTGAATAATCAGAAGAGTTAGCTTCTTCATTGTGAACGAGGATATTCTGAATACCAGATTCCAGAATCAAATCGATATGTTCCGGTTCGATAACCGTTTCACGATCGATTACGACCTCATTACGTTCAATAGAAACAACTTCACCAGTATCTTCATCAACGAAATCCTCAGTCCAAGTCTTCAGCACACGAGCTGCCAGCTTACGACCGATAATTTTCTTCAAGTTGGCTTTATTAACCTTAACGTCTTCAGCCAGATTAAAGATTTCGAGGATGTCTTTATCATTTTCAAAGCCTACAGCTCTCAGCAATGTAGTTACAGGCAATTTCTTCTTACGATCGATGTAAGCATACATCACGTTGTTAATATCCGTAGCAAATTCTATCCAAGAACCTTTAAACGGAATGATACGAGCTGAGTACAGTTTAGTTCCATTCGCATGGATACTTTGTCCGAAGAATACACCCGGAGAACGATGTAACTGAGAAACGACTACACGTTCTGCTCCATTGATAACAAAAGTACCTTTTGGAGTCATGTAAGGGATAGGACCCAGATATACATCCTGAATAACAGTGTCAAAATCTTCGTGATCGGGGTCTGTACAATAAAGCTTCAGTTTAGCTTTCAAGGGAACACTATAAGTCAATCCACGTTCCAGACAATCGTCGATTGTATAGTGAGGCGGATCGATATAGTAATCAAGGAACTCGAGCACGAAGTTGTTGCGAGTATCTGCAATAGGGAAATTCTCCGCAAACACTTTATACAAGCCATCGTTCTTTCGTTTTTCAGGCGGAGTATCTAACTGTAAAAAGTCTTGAAATGACTTCAATTGCACTTCCAGGAAATCCGGATACTTCATCGGATTCTTAATAGAAGCAAAATTAATTCGTTGATTATTAGTATTTGAAGACATCTGTATGGAGTTAAAATGATTAAATTCAGGTCAGAGAAACCTGTGTAACTTAATATAGACGCAAAAAGGTTAAGAATCCCCTTTACAGAGGACTCTTAACCGAACTACCTGATTTACAGGATAATCTTATTTAAGTTCAACTTCAGCTCCAGCTTCTTCCAAAGTTTTCTTCAGTGATTCAGCTTCGTCTTTAGCCAAGCCTTCTTTTACTGTGCTAGGAGCACCGTCAACCAAGTCTTTTGCTTCTTTCAAGCCAAGACCACAAGCTTCTTTAACGGCCTTAACAACCTGCAATTTAGCAGCACCTGCGCTCTTCAAAACTACATCGAATGAAGTTTTTTCTTCAGCAGCAGCTGCACCAGCAGCAGCAGGACCAGCAGCAACAGCTACAGCTGCAGCAGCAGGTTCAATACCATATTCTTCTTTAAGGATAGTTGCAAGTTCATTAACTTCTTTTACTGTCAAGTTAACTAATTGTTCTGCAAAAGCTTTCAAATCTGCCATTTTTGTATGAATTTAATTGTTTGTTACTATTTGATAATTAAAGTTGTTTTGGTTTAGTCTTAAGCTCTGGAAACGATTATTCAGCACGTTCACCCAAAGTCTTAAGAACTCCGTGAATGGTGTTACCACCAGATTGAAGAGCAGAAATAACGTTCTTCGCAGGAGACTGCAGCAATGCCACGATGTCTGCGATAACTTCGTTCTTGCTCTTGATTGTTGCCAAAGCTTCGAGCTGATCAGCACCTACATAGAACCCTTCTTCTGCATAAGCAGCTTTCAATGCAGGAACACCTTCTTTGTATTCTTTCAACAACTTAGCAGGAGCGTTCGCTACTTCGCTGAACATTACTGAAGTTGTACCTTTCAAAGAATCAAACAGCGGTGAATAATCAACATCCAAGCTCATCAAAGCCTTGTGAAGCAAAGAATTCTTCACAACTACCAGTTTGATACCAGCCTTGAAACATTTTCTACGCAATTCACTTGTTGAAGCTGCATCCATAGCAGTTGTATCAACCAAGTAGAAATGTCCGTATTGTTTTACGGTATCAGCCAACTGACCGATAATTACGCCTTTATCTTCCTTTCTCATGATTCCTCCTTAATTTTAGATTTCGTCTACAGATTTAGGGTCGATTTTAATACCCTTACTCATAGTACTTGAAAGATAAATACTCTTAATATAAGTACCCTTAGCTGTTGTCGGTTTCAGTTTGATGATAGTAGCGATAAATTCCTTCGCATTGTCACGGATCTGGTCAGCAGTGAAAGATACTTTACCGATTGAAGTATGAACGATACCGCTCTTGTCAACCTTAAAGTCGATCTTACCTTGCTTAACTTCCTTTACAGCTTTAGCTACATCCATAGTTACAGTACCACTCTTAGGGTTCGGCATTAATCCACGAGGACCAAGAACACGACCCAGAGCACCGATCTTACCCA
>FR887778.1 GCA_000432735.1 Bacteroides sp. CAG:443 | reverse complement strand
GCCATCTCAATTCATTTTGAGACGGCCTCTTCTTTATTGCTGATTTATTAATAAACACCTTTCTGTTTTCAGAACATATATGCCACTGAAATCTGCCAAGTATTTCGTTTCATTTCGATAGTCATCGCATCATCTACAGCTTTTGCCATTTTACTCAGGCCAAAATTATAATTCACTCCTGCTTGCAGATGTCCCAATAATTTAAGACCTACTCCAACATTGAACGAAGTATTGCAGGATTTCATATCAAAATTCTCGGTAAAATGTCCGCTTCCCACATTAAAGCCGAACTGAGGACCGGCAGCTACATAAGCTCCCAGCGTACTTCCCAGTCCAAGTGTCCACTTCAAGTTTACAGGAACTTCAATTGTCTTAAGTGTTTGGTCTACTTCTTCTCCCCCACTGATAGCCTTTGCTCCAGACTGATTATACAAAGCAGCTACATCTACACCTAATCCTACAACCGGAATGGTAAACTCAGCCATCGGACCAATAAAGAATCCGGTACGGTTATCACTCTTTACAATATCCTTTGAGAAAGTCAATTTCGAAATGTTCAGTCCCCCTTTCAGTCCAAACTGTAATTGGGCTTGTGCTGGCACTGCTAAAAATAAACAGGCCACAATCATTAAGGTTGATAAAATCTTCTTCATAAATACACAATATTAATGTTTACAGAAACAAAAATAAGGAATAAATAGTAAGAATACAAATAGTCTGTGCTAAAAGATAAAAATGACAATCTGTCCATTTTCAAGTCGAATTGACACTACGCTATGTTTATCAAAGTTTAAAATCTTCACCACTCGTTCAACGAAGGTTAAAGCAATCTACCTTTCTGTCAGTCAAATTATTTGGCACAGACTTTGCAAATATAAGGGTGAATCGCGGAAGCGAAAGGAGAAGCGGTTCAGAAGAAACAAGATAAAATAAAAAACTAAAATATAGGAGATTACAACTATGATGCCGACTAGAAGAAATTATAATCAGAATTGGTTACCAAGTATTTTCAATGATTTCTTTGATAACGATTGGATGGAAAGAGCTAACGCTACTGCCCCTGCAATCAACGTAATCGAAAACGAAAACAATTACAAGATAGAAGTTGCAGCTCCGGGTATGACGAAAGACGATTTCAATATTCATCTTACCGAAGATAACCAGTTGGTTATTTCTATGGAGAAGAAAAACGAAGTAAATAACAACGATAAAAAGAAATATTTGCGTCGTGAATTCTCTTACTCTAAATTCGAACAATGCATGATTTTACCGGAAGACGTTGATAAGGAAAAGATCAGTGCATCTGTCGATAACGGTGTCCTTAACATTGAGTTGCCTAAGATGACACAGGAAGAAAAGAAACAGGCCAACAAAGTGATTGAAATTAAATAAACAATTCTAACTGTAAAATCCCCGCTCCGGTCAGTTCCGAAGCGGGGATTTTTTTATTTATAACTATGAATAAACCTATCGTTATCATGAATTTTACAGGAGTATATGATTATGAATCATTCTCCCACAATCCCAAATTTGCATGGATAGATTGTACCCATCTTCAAGGGGTAGAATGCTATTGTGATAAAGACGGAGCCAGTGCACTGAAAAAAGTCATCGAAAACTATCCGGCAGAAGGAATTCATTTCATTGATTCCGGCAACTATCATTACCTGACCAAATTCTGGACGGATAAAATACATCAACCTTTCTCACTAATTGTATTCGACCATCATCCCGACATGCAGCCCCCCTTATTCAAAGAAATGATTTCCTGTGGAAGCTGGGTAGAAGATGTCATCAAAACCAATCCTTTTTTAAAAAAGGTCATTATTATAGGACCCTCCGAACAGTTAATCAAGAGTGTTGCTCCTCAGTATCAGAATCAGGTTGAATTTTACAGTGAACAAAGTCTGGAACAAGACACTACCTGGAAGAAGTTCTCTGCCGAAGTCATCAGTACGCCCGTATATATTTCTGTAGACAAAGATGTACTCAACCCTCAGTCGGCCGCTACCAACTGGGATCAGGGATCTTTTACACTGGAAGAACTGGAACAATTGTTATCTATCATTCTGAAACATGAACAGACAATAGGCATAGATATTTGCGGCGAATGTCCAGCCACGCTTAATATTTTTGAAGAAGAAAAAGAAGCGCAGCTGGACAGTGCCGCCAACAAAGAGTTGCTCAAGTTCTTTCTAAGTACTCAATCTCATGCTTTTCAACAAGCATTTAAAAAGTAAGCTGTATGGAAAAGCCCATATTACGCAAGCTAGGCAAGCGGAAATAATCAATACCCCGCATATCATTTCCCATGCTGGCGGTACTCATCGGATCGAAAGGAGCTTTATTATACAACATAACCAAATTTCGTCCGACAAAAGAAACCTTTATATGCTGCATCCAGTTTACCCAACGATACATCGGGATTGTATATCCTACAGTCAATTCCGCCAAACGAATATTGGTCGCATCGTATATATAGAGATCACCGATTCCCGACAAGCCTGAAGTTGCTGCATAATATCGGGAAACGGGAATCTTCTTTTCTCCCATCCACACTCCGCCTTGATCGCGTGCATCTGCTGTAGCCTTCGAAACGCCATATTGGTCAAGCATCGATTGCGTCATTGACAGGCCTTCTCCTCCGAAGCTGCCTTGCAATACGAATCCCAGTTCAAGACCTTTCCAAGCAAAGTCATTTGCCCATCCTAGCATATAATCAGGAGAAGCATTTCCCGCATACTGATATGTATCACTACGTTCCGGCAAACCTGTCTGTGCATTGAAAATCACATTACCAGCTGCATCTTTCTGAAAGGTACTGACGTAAATATCACCTATGGAACCTCCAGAAACCAGTCTTTCTTCTGCAAGCTGGCCATATGAAGCAAGTTTCAAGTAGTCGACCTTCATCACTTCACCAGTCATTGGATTTACGATTTCAGAACAATCCTGAATTCTATTTTTATTGAGAGTGTACGTCAGGCTAGAATTCCAAGAAACAGGTCCTAAATCCTGATTCAGTCCTAATGAAACTTCCAACCCTTTATTCTGTATTTCTGCTTTCACTGAATAAGTTTCCATTGGAATCTCATTATCCGTAGAAGTCGTATACATGGTAAAGGATAGATTCAACTTATTATTAAATAGTCCCAGATCAACCCCTGCTTCATACGACTTCGTCTTGTCACTGAAGAAACTCCCTTGCACCAATGCTGTCATATCTCTGTTATCGTTAGGCAAACAATACTGATGGAAATTACCACTCTCTGCATAAGCCAGACGCAACTTCAAGAAAGACAATACATCCGAATGCGAAATAATGGAAGTTGGAATAAACGAAAGCCCTGCCGATGGATAAAAGACATCATCGTAACTTGCTCTTGTCCCTTCCTTCCATAAATACTGCCATTCTTTGCGTCCTCCCATATTTATATAAAGGAAATCTTTGTAACCTACTTGCAAAGACGCAAACAACGCATCACTACGGTCGTGCAAATCGACATTCCAATCTTTTCCTTTCGTACTATCCAAATTGTCAAGAGAAAAAATATTTGGTTGTACCAAACCGCCTCCCTGTAAACCATATTCATATTTTCTATCGCGAAATACCATCCCCAGCAAAGCATTAAAAGAAAAGTCACCTGCCGTTTTTTGAAGATGAAAAGCAACATCAGCATAAACCTGACTTAAATCAGCATTTATCTTTCCATATTCACCCAAAGAAGAATAGCCGTACTGAGTCAGTAAATAACTAGTCGAAGCGTATAATTCTTGAGTTTGTACCTGTTTGTCTTTATCATAGTTGACATGTGCTGTAACATCCAACCAGTCAGTTAATGCATACCGAAATCCCAGTCCTGCTCGTATGCGATCTTTAGTATTCACAAACAAATTACGTTTTTCCGTCCAATACGGATTCTGCCAGTTGGCATAAGGCCAATACTGAACTGCATAACCTTTATCCGGATCATACCGCTCGAAACAACTATATTCATCTTTCTCACGTAAGATTTCCGGCAGCAGATAAACCGGTACAATTGGATTGAAGTAATCACCTTGTGCCAGCATATTACGTTCTTTAGTACGGATATACATCAAACTGGCATCAATATTCAGCTTTCCATCCAGCAAGTTTGTCGTATTACGGAACGTCAGATTATAATGATTACTACTATTGTTATCAAGTAATCCGACTGCATTTTGAGTCATCGCAGAAAAATAACTTTGATTTACTTCCGTACCACCCGATACCGTTACAGCATTGTTTATGGTATGCCCCGTACGATAAAAGTCGGAAGGATTCCAATCGAATGAGGTTCTCGTGTCTGATTTCCAACTTTCATAGACATGCTGAAACTCTGGCATCACAAAAGGCTTGGCAAAGGTCGTGGTATTCGATACCGTGATAGAAGGCTTACGCAGTTTCTGACCCCGTTTGGTTGTAATAAGAATGACACCATTGGCAGCATCACTCCCATAAAGGACCGAAGCAGCTGTGCCCGACAAGACAGACATACTTTCTATATCTTCTGCGTTAAAGGAAGCAATACCATCTGCCGATAAGCCATAACCTTTATAAATGGAATAAAATTCTTCAGCAGAAAGCTGGGGAAACGGAACTCCGTCAATCACAAAAAGTACATTGTTATTTCCTCGCAGGCTCCTTGCCCCTCTCATTTCAATCTTCACTCCTCCCCCAGTTCCTATCGAACTTGGCTGGATAGTTGTCCCCGCTACTCTACCAACCAATGACTGAAGGAAGTTTGCATCTTTTGCCTTTGTAAAAACAACTCCTTCTATTTCCTGTAACGAACAAGCTTCAATCGGAACTTTTATTCCCAACGTAGTTCTTATCGTATCCACTGTTTCTACTTCTTCAGCGCATACAGCAGTTACCGATAAATTCAATGCAACCCCCAGCAACAAAATAAAATCGTGTTTCTTCATAACATAAAACGGCTAACTTTTTAAACGATACAGAAAGGTATTAAAAATATTTCGTATCTCAATGATAAGTCTAACATAAAATACACGTCACATAAAAATATTCACTCAACGTAATGTTACATCGCTTTTATGATATGATTGATTAAGAAAAATATTAAATTTGCATATTTATAATCAATAGTTCGTTAAACATTAGCCTAGCCTAAGCGGCTTTGG
>FR887777.1:56870-147631 GCA_000432735.1 Bacteroides sp. CAG:443 | reverse complement strand
AATTTATCGGATTTACCCCTCAGGTTTTTACATTGAGCCAAAGTACATTCCAACGATTACCAGCACGGTTCCTGCGATAATGACAGCATTTAGGCTTTCACCCAAAATGAGATTCGAGGCCGATATGGAGATGACGGGAATCAGGTAGATATAGTTCGACAGGACAATTGTGTTCAGTTTTCGCAGGCAGACATTCCACAGCATGAAGCAAAGAAACGAAGCCACGATTCCCAGAAAGAGGAGCTGGCTCCACACCTGCGGTTGTAGCAGGATGTGAGGTGAGGTCGTGAGAGAACCCTGCATGGCCAGAAAAGGAATCAGCGTGAGCAGACCGTAAAAGAAGGTCTTGCGCACGATGAACATGGCAGGATATTTGTCGGTCAGATACTTGGAAACCAAAGTATATAAAGTCCACGACAAGGCTGAGGCCAGACAAAGCAAATCTCCTGTCGGGTTCAGGTTGAGCACAAACTTGCCGTTGAAAATGACCGCTCCCACGCCCGCAAAAGCCAGAATGGAGCCCATGAGGATTTTTCCAGAAGGCAGTGTCCGTTTGACAAAAAGATACTGTATCAGCATGGTCAGCAGCGGAGTGGTGCTGCATATCAGGGCAACATTCGAAACCAAGGTATACTTCAAGGCTGTATTTTCGGTAATGAAATAAAGAGTTCCTCCCAGCAGTCCGATGGAAAAGCACAGAAATTCATCCTTCAGGCTATAGGCAAAAAGCTTGAAAGGTCTGGAACATAAGCAGATTCCGATGTATGCCATCACAAATCGGTAAAAAAGAATGTCCGAAGGGCTTAGTCCCGATTTCAGAAGTATCTTTGTCGATACGAATGTAATTCCCCATATTGCGACTATAGCCAGTGCCAGTACGTGAAACATGAGGTTGTTGCGGGTGGCACCGGAAGTCCAACCGGTAAGTTTGTTCATTGTTGTATTTGTCTTTTGTTTATCCGATTACAAAGATAACACGCTGTTTTTATTTATTGTCGTGTTCTGAATAGTGATTAACGGAAGAGATACAAAAAACTTTCGGTCAGGGACTTCGGGCAGCTTCGGGGCATCTTGAAAAAAGCACCTGTGAAGTACCCGATGATTTGTACAAAAACTTTTTTTGTTTGTACAAATTTTCAGAAAACCTCGGCGCGTTTTTTCAAAACTCAGTCGGTATGTTTTCCTGTTTATCCGCAAGGCTTGTATAGAGGCTCCCGATATAACCGTGCCTTTTTGTCAAGTCTTTACAATTTCCCGGATCTATGTAGTCGTGACATTTTGACAGAAACTCATAAAAGGTGATTCCCACGGTTTAATTTTTATAAAAATCAGCAGGATAAGAAGATAGCTGGCATTTCGTTTGTTGGAAAAATAATAAAATTATTATCCATTAAAATTTAGATATCATGATTTCAGAAAAATTACAAAAAGCAATCAACGATCAGATTGCAGCAGAAATGTGGTCGTCTAATCTCTATCTTTCCATGTCTTTCTATTTGAAGAAAGAAGGTTTCGATGGTTTTGCACACTGGATGAAGTTGCAGTCACAAGAAGAGTTGCAGCATGCTTACGACCTTGCCGACTATCTTGCAAAACGCGGCGGTGTTGCTTTGGTTGATAAGATAGACGTTGTTCCGCAGGGATGGGGCAGTGTGCTCGAGGTATTCGAACATGTTTATCAACACGAATGTCATGTTTCTGAACTGATAGACGAATTGGTAAATGTCGCTTCCGAAGAAAAGGACAAAGCTTCTCAGGATTTCTTGTGGGGATATGTCCGCGAACAGGTAGAGGAAGAAGCAACAGCTCAGGGTATTGTTGAGAAACTGAAGAAATGTGGCGACCATGCCGGTATCTTGTATCTGGACGATAAACTGGGTGCACGCAAGTAAAAAAACTTGGTTGTTTTTTTAGTTCTAGAGGGTATTGCCATCCGATATTTCTCGGATGGCAATATTTTTTTCTCTATCTTTGTTCACCATACTAAAGAAGAAAAGAATTTATGTCGAACCTGTTTTTGCGTGGATGGAACTGGTGCCGTCGCTTTCGTCATCGTTGTGGATACGGAGTGCATTCACCGTCCGATTTCTTTCTGATAACTTTTGTCGTGTACGAGCGGCTGCCTTTTTATGCTTATAGCCTGCTGCACGCCAAGAGGAAGGATGTGGTGCGTTTGTCTCACTATCGTGAGAAAGTGGACCGTCTGCTGTTCCGGCTGGTCAACTATCTGCAACCTGCTGCCATGCTCGAAGTGGGAACCGGCAGCGGATTGTCGGCACGATATATGGCCGAAGCGAAACATGTTCCGCTGTGTACACTCGATGGTGGAGAATGCCGTGAAGAAGTGATACGCTTGCTGGCAGACTGTCCGCATGTAGATTATCGCTGCGGAGATGTACCTCAGCTGTTACATCGCTACGTAGAAGAGCATGGTTGTCCCGATATCGTACATATAGCCTTCACTTCTTATTACAAGGAGGTTTTCGAAGCGTTGCTGCCTGCCGTTTCTTCGCATACATGCTTTTTTATCGGTTCGCCGTATGCCACGAAAGAGAAGCGGGAATGGTGGAAGCAAGTTATCAGTGACCCTCGTACGGGGGTAACGTTCGATCTTTACGATGTCGGACTGGTATTTTTCGATAAGAAACGGGTAAAAGAACATCGTATAGTGAATTTCCTTTAACAACATAAACCGTATACTATGAAGAAAAGTATGATTTATACAAGAACCGGTGACGCTGGAAAAACTTCCCTGGTGGGGGGAATGCGGGTATCCAAGACGCATGCACGCCTTGAGGCGTATGGCACGGTAGACGAGCTGAATGCAAATCTGGGAGTACTGGCTGCTTCTGTCGACGATGCGGAGATCCGTAGTTTCTTGCTGTACATTCAGCATAAACTATTCTCGCTGGGAGCCTATCTGGCTACCGACCAGTCGACTACCGATTTGCAGGTTGCAAGTCAAATATCTGCTGAAGTCGTGACACGTCTAGAGCAGGCTATCGACGAACTGGACGCGTCGTTGCCTAAACTGACGGCCTTTATACTTCCCGGGGGGGCGCTTTCGGCTTCGTTTTGTCATGTCTGCCGTACCGTCTGCCGTCGTGCGGAGCGTAGAATACTGGCACTCGAAGAGCATGAAAGCTGTGAAATTGATCCGGAAGTCAAGCAGTTTGTGAACAGATTGTCCGATTATTTGTTCATTCTATCCCGAAAGTTAAATCAATTAACACAACATGATGAAATTTATTGGGATAAGAGTTGCACATGAAAGATTTTATTATACTTTTGTGGCTCAATAGTTGGAATGTAAAACTTTTTAAAACTTAAATACTATGTACTGGACATTGGAATTGGCCTCAAAACTGGAAGATGCGCCATGGCCCGCAACTAAAGACGAGTTAATCGACTATGCTATGCGTTCAGGAGCGCCGATGGAAGTAATTGAGAACTTGCAGGAAATGGAAGATGAAGATGAAATCTACGAAAGCATAGAAGATATCTGGCCGGACTATCCGAGCAAAGAAGATTTTTTCTTCAACGAGGAAGAATATTAATTAAGGGTTGGTTACTTTTTTAAACCGCTCAAGTCTTAAAATTTCTATCCCGCGAAAATTGTGATTTTTGCGGGATATTTTTTTATGTATGCAATGAAAGAAATATCTCCTGAAACTTCTCGTTTCATTGATGAGCACCGTCACGACGATGTTCGCTTGCTTGCTTTGCAGGCTGGTAAATATCCTGATGTGGATATGACCAAAGCTGTGGTGCAGATAGCCGGGTGGCAGATTGCCGAAAAGAAGGTGCCTTCATGGGCTCAGACGGAAGGTATCCGTTATCCTCAGCATTTGTCGATGGAACAGTGCTCGTCGGAAGTGACTGCACGCTATAAGGCTTCGCTGGTCGGCGGTGATACGTTTGCCGATCTGACGGCTGGGTTGGGAGTGGACTGCTCGTTTATTGCCCGCCGGTTCAGGCAGGCCGACTATGTAGAGCGGCAGGAGGTGTTGTGCGAACTGGCACGGCATAACTTTCCTTTGCTGGGAGTAGGACATATCCGTGTGCATCAGGCCGATGGAACAGAGTATCTCCGGACAATGGATCCGGTGGATTGTCTGTTTCTCGATCCGGCACGACGCGACAGTCATGGAGGAAAAACAGTGGCCATTGCCGACTGTGAACCGAATGTGTGCGCGCTCGAACCGCTACTCATAGAGCGGGGACGGGTGGTAATGATTAAACTTTCGCCTATGCTCGATATGGCATCGGCTTTGAACGATCTGAAGCATGTTCGTGAAATACACATTGTGGCTGTTAATAACGAGTGCAAAGAGTTGATAATTATCCTCAAAAAACAAGATTTATCTTCTGAACAATCTAATAAAGAGATAGTTATAAGTTGTGAACAGGTTGTTAATAACTTTGTTCATCAACATGTGGAGTTTACGCTTTCACAGGAGCGCAATGCTTCGTGTGTCATGGCAGAACAGGTGGAAGGATATCTGTATGAGCCGGGAGCTGCCTTGCTGAAAGCGGGGGCTTACCGCATCTTGTCGGAACGATACGGGGTAAAGAAGCTTCATCCCAACAGTCATCTGTATACTTCCGATACGGAGATTGACTTTCCCGGACGCTGCTTCCGGGTAATTGCGGTATCAGGATTCGGCAAGAAGGAGTTGAAATCGTTTTTGGCGGGTGTAGACAAGGCCAACCTGACGGTACGTAATTTCCCGTCTTCTGTGGCCGACCTCCGTAAAAAGCTGAAGTTGAAGGAGGGTGGAGACGTTTATCTGTTTGCTACCACGCTTGCCGATGGAGAGAAGGTACTGATAAAATGTGAAAAATGCCATTTCCTTCGTCCGTAGACAAAAGTAATGGCATTGGCTTGAGAGTATATTACAATTTTCCTTCTTCTTGTTTGGCTTTGAAAGCAAGCGCGTACATGCGCATCTGCTTTACCATGGCGAGGAGTCCGTTGCTGCGGGTAGGCGACAAGTGTTCCTTAAGCCCGATTTTCTCGATGAAGTACAGATCGGAGTCCAAGATTTCGTCGGGGGTATGTCCCGATACAACCTTTATCAGCAGAGTAATGATACCTTTTACAATCAGTGCATCACTTTCTGCCTGAAAGATTACTTTCCCGTCTACCAGATCTGCCTGAAGCCACACACGGCTTTGGCAACCGTCTATCAGGTTTTGCTCTGTTTTATATTTTTCATCGAGAGGTTCTTGTTCGTTTCCCAGGTCGATAAGCAACTGGTACTTGTCCATCCAGTCGTCGAAGTCACTGAATTCTTCAATCACTTCGTCTTGGAGTTCGTTGATTGTTTTCATATCTTGTTTCTTTTAGTCTTTGTTTTTCCTGTAGTTACTTTTCGTTATAGATAACGGTCATGACGGTTTGTCCCACGGCTTGCAGGGTTGCCTTGTCAATGTTATCCAGATTGTCGTTCAGCGTATGCCAGGTCGGGTTGAATCCGTCCGGACTGTTCGGGCTGAAATCGATGATGTCTACACAAGGAATCTGGCGGAAGTTGTTTACATAGACGTGATCGTCGGTCACTTCTCCACCGTTGTCCTTGATGAAATACTGGGTATATCCCAGGCTGTGTGCTATATCCCAAATCTTCTGCATGGGCTGGTTGGCCGTACGCTTGGAGTATCCCTCGTAATAGAATGTGGCGTTTTTGCCTCCTACCATGTCGAGCAGAATACCGAAGCGTGCCTTGTAGTCGGGTGTATGCGGAATACGTCCCCAATATTGTGAGCCCAGGCACCAGGTATCTGACTTGTAATCCCCTTTGTAGAAGTCGGGCATACCGTAATCTTCTGCGTCGAAGAAGATGATGTCTATACCGATGGCAGGAGCCTGTTGCTGTAAGTGTCGGGCTATTTCCAGCAATACGCCCACGCCGCTTGCTCCGTCATTGGCTCCATCGATAGGAGTATGATGGTGCTTTTCTTCATCGGCATCAGCATACGGACGGCTGTCCCAGTGAGCGGCCAGCAGTACACGTTTCTTGGCATCGGGATTATAGGCTCCGATTATGTTACGTGCCTTCAGCATCGTACCGTCGTATGCCATGAGGTCGGCATACTGGTTATAAACCTTTGCTCCAAAGCTTTCCAGTTGCTTGGCTAGATAGTCGCCACAGGAACGGTGTGCTGCCGTATTCGGAACACGGGGACCGAAGTCTACCTGCTTTTTGACATACAGGTAAGCGCTGTCGGCATTGAAATCGGGAGCCTTTACTAACGGCTGGTTTTCTGTTTCACTTTCCTGACGGTTCTTGTTGCTGCTGCCGCATGCGGAAAAGAACAATATGGTTACCAGTAGGCCCAGCAGGTTGAATGTCTTTAGGGATAATTTCATTGTTTTCTGTTCTTTAGTTGATTTACTACAGTTTCAATCCGTCCAGTATGGAGATATACGTACCGATAGCCTCTTCTATTTCTCCTACCATGATGTATTCGTCGGCTGTATGTGAGCGTGAAGACTTTCCCGGCCCGATTTTTACAGAGGGGAAAGGCATGAGTGCCTGGTCGGAAAGCGTGGGTGAGCCGAAAGGTACTTTACCCAGTTCGACGGCACGTTTCACAAACGGATGGTCGGCATCAATGCGTGACGAGTTGAGGCGGAACGAACGGGCTTTTGCTTCACAGCTGATGTGAGAGGAAATCTCCTTGAACAGTTCTTCGTTGGAATAAAACTCGTTGCTGCGGATATCGACAACGAAGGTACACAGGTCGGGCACTACATTATGCTGTGTGCCTGCATTGATCTGTGTCACACTCATTTTTACGGGACCAAGCAGGGATGATTCTTTCGGGAAGCGGAAGCTTCGGAACCATTCTATATCGTCCAGTACCTTGTAGATGGCATTGTCGCCTTCTTCGCGTGCCGCATGACCGGCTTTGCCGCGGGCGGTTACATCGAGTACCATTAATCCTTTTTCGGCTATGGCCGGATTCATCTCGGTAGGTTCGCCTACAACTCCCAGTGTGATAGGAGGCAGCTGATGCAAAACGCTTTCAATTCCGTTCTTGCCGGAAACTTCTTCTTCGCAGGAAGCCAGAAAGATCAGATTGTAACTCTGTTCGGTAGCGCATAGGTAACGGTAGGTCTGGAAGAGAGAAACCAGACTGGCGCCGGCATCGTTGCTTCCTAGTCCGTAGAGCTTGCCGTTTTCCATCTTAGGTGTAAAAGGCTGTTTGCGCCAGCCGTTGACAGGTTTTACTGTATCTATGTGAGAGTTCAGCAATATGGTAGGACGTTGGATGTCGAACATCGGGCTGATACACCAGATGTTATTACCAGAGCGTCCGGTCATGATGCCGGTTTCCTCAATGTAATTTTGTAAAAAATCGGCAGCAGCCTCTTCTTCTCTGCTGATGGAAGGAATGCCGATTAATGCCTGAAGCAGTGTCAGTGCTTCGGATGTGTAATAACCAATGTCTAACATAAAAAAAGATTCTGTTTTGTGCGGCAAAGATACTTTATTTATTCCAAATTAAACTCTATCTTTGCATTCAGCGATAATAAAATAACTAAATTTTAAATGAGTAATTCTTATTTATCAACCTTAATATGTCGGCAAGCTAAGAAATACGGTGACCGCATAGCCTTAAAATATCGAAACTATGAAACCGAAAGCTGGATTCCTGTTTCGTGGAACCAGTTTGCAGCAAAAGTCAAAAATGTTTCGAACGCTTTGATCGCTTTAGGAACGGCAGTTCAGGAAAATGTGGGTATATTTTCTCAGAACATGCCGGAATGTCTATATACAGATTTTGGTGCTTTCGGCAGCCGGGTGGTTACTATCCCACTGTATGCCACGAGTTCGGAAGCACAAGTACACTATATACTGGAAGATGCGGGAATCCGTTTCTTGTTTGTGGGTGAGCAGTATCAGTATGATGTGGCTTATCGGGTACAGAACTTGTGTAAGTCGCTGAAGCAGATTATTATATTCGATCCGAAGGTAAAACGTTCGGCCGCTGATAAAAATTCTATTTATTTTTCCGACTTTCTGAAGCTGGGAGAGGATGGAATGTATCAGGAAGAGGTGGATAAGCGTACTTCGGAGTCGGGGAACGGCGATTTGGCCAACATTCTTTATACTTCGGGTACTACGGGCGAGTCGAAGGGAGTCATGTTGCATCATTCATGCTATGAAGCGGCGTTTGCAGCTCATGACCAGCGCTTAAAGACCTTGACTGAAGCGGATGTGGTGATGAACTTTCTTCCTTTTACCCATATTTTCGAGCGTGCATGGAGCTATTATTGCATCAATAAAGGGTGTACGCTGTGTGTCAACTTGTGTCCGCAGGATATACAGAAGACCATCAAGGAAATCCGTCCTACCGCTATGTGTAGTGTTCCTCGTTTTTGGGAAAAAGTGTATGCTGGAGTCCAAGCAAAAATCAATGAAACAACGGGACTGAAGAAAGGGCTGATGCTGGATGCTTTGAAAGTGGGTAAGGAGCATAACATTACCTATCTGATGAATGGCAAGACACCTCCTCCCTTGCTTCACATGAAGTATAAGTTTTATGAGAAGACGATTTACAGTCTGCTGAAAAAGACTCTTGGTATCGAGAATGGAAACTTTTTTCCTACGGCAGGAGCTGCCATTCCGTTGGCTGTGGAAGAATTCGTTCATTCGGTGGGAATCAATATGATAGCGGGATATGGTCTGACTGAAACGACGGCTACCGTATCGTGTTGCTGGCTCGATAGTTTTCGAATCGGCTCGGTTGGGCGTGTAATGCCGGGACTGGAAATCAAGATTGGCGAGAACAATGAAATCTTGTTGCGTGGTGAAACCGTGACAAAGGGATATTATAAGAAAGAAGCTATGACGCGTCAGGTTCTGACGGAAGATGGATGGTTCCATACAGGCGATGCCGGATACTTGAAAGATGGCTTCCTCTATCTGACAGAACGCATCAAGGATTTGTTTAAGACATCGAACGGAAAGTATATTGCTCCGCAGGCTATCGAAACAAAATTGGTCGTAGATCGTTATATAGATCAGATATCCATCATAGCCGATCAGCGGAAGTTTGTTTCGGCCTTGATTGTTCCGGAATATGAACAGGTGAAAAAGTATGCAGAAGCACATCATATTGCATATACCGATATGAAGGATTTGCTTCAGAAACAGGAAATCATCGACTTGTTCCGTTTGAGAATTGATACATTGCAACAGGAATTCGCTCATTATGAACAAGTGAAACGTTTTACCTTGTTGCCGGAACCGTTCAGTATGGAAAAGGGTGAGCTGACCAATACACTAAAGATCAAGCGTCCGGTACTGATGAAGAATTACGCTGCCGAAATAGAAAAAATGTACGAAGAGTAGTGAGGAACTTACAGGAAATGTAAGATTCTGCCTGGTAAATGGGCTAAAATCTTTATTCCTGTTTTTACTTCACAGACGAAATATGTAATTTTGCAACTCGAATAAAAAGATAAGATATTCAATATATGATTACAATTGAACAGCTAAAAGATGTAAAGACACGTACTGAAGCTCTTTATCGTTATCTGGATATAGAAAACAAAAAGGTACAGGTAGAAGAGGAGCAGCTTCGTACACAGGCGCCAGGTTTCTGGGATGATGCGAAAAAGGCAGAAGCTCAGATGAAGAAAGTGAAAGGCTTGCAAGGATGGATTGAAGGATATAATAATGTTAAGACATTGACAGATGAACTGGAACTGGCTTTCGACTTTTATAAGGATGAACTGGTGACCGAGGCTGAAGTGGAAGAGGCGTATACAAAAGCACTGCATGCGCTGGAAGAACTGGAGCTGAAGAATATGCTTCGTTCGGAAGCCGACCAGATGGACTGTGTACTGAAGATTAATTCAGGAGCAGGTGGTACGGAGAGTCAGGACTGGGCTTCCATGCTGATGCGTATGTATATGCGCTGGGCTGAGAGCAATGGCTATAAGCTTTCTGTTGCAAACTTGCAGGAAGGTGATGAGGCTGGTATCAAGACTGTGACCATGAATATCGAGGGCGCGTATGCCTATGGTTATCTGAAAGGTGAAAATGGTGTGCATCGTTTGGTGCGCGTTTCTCCTTATAATGCTCAGGGTAAGCGAATGACTTCTTTTGCTTCCGTATTCGTTACTCCATTGGTTGACGATTCTATCGAAGTAGTTGTGGAACCTGCCCGTTTGTCGTGGGATACGTTCCGAAGCGGAGGTGCCGGTGGTCAGAACGTTAATAAGGTTGAGTCGGGTGTTCGTTTGCGCTACCAATATAAAGATCCTTATACCGGCGAGGAAGAAGAAATCTTGATTGAAAATACGGAAACTCGTGACCAGCCGAAGAATAAGGAAAATGCGATGCGTCAGTTGCGTTCTATCTTATACGATAAAGAGTTGCAGCATCGTATGGAAGAGCAGGCTAAGGTGGAGGCCGGAAAGAAGAAAATCGAATGGGGCTCACAGATTCGTAGTTATGTTTTCGACGACCGCCGTGTAAAGGACCATCGTACCAATTATCAGACTTCGGATGTAAACGGAGTAATGGATGGCAAGATAGATGGATTCATCAAAGCTTATCTGATGGAATTCTCGGATAGCGAAGTTTAAAAAAAGTTGAATTCGTGAGCTTTTGTTGAAATTTTTGTATCTTTAAAATAAAAGTTTAATCTAAATACTATAGCTATGGGAACTAAGAAACATAACAAGAAACAGGATTTTAGCAAGCGGGAAGAAGAAAAAGCAAATCGTTTGATAAAGTATTTATGTGTAGGCCTGATTATTTTGGCTGTCTTGATTATGACTCTTTATTCATTGTCTTAAAAAACAACGACCGCAATGGCACAGGAAATAGAACGTAAGTTTTTGGTGAAAGATGATTCTTATCGCCAGTTGGCTGAAAGTAAAAGCCGTATAAAACAAGGGTATATTTGCAGTGCCCGCGGAAGAACTGTCAGAGTACGTATCCGAGATGAAAAGGGTTTCCTTACCATTAAGGGACCTTCGAATGATTCAGGGCTGAGCCGCTATGAGTGGGAGAAAGAAATCCCACTCGATGAGGCGGAAGAGTTGATGAAACTTTGCGAACCCGGGCTCATTGATAAGACACGTTATCTGGTAAATTTTGGAGGACATACTTTCGAAGTAGATGAGTTTTATGGTGAAAACGCAGGACTGGTTGTCGCCGAAATAGAACTCTCTACCGAGGAAGAAGCTTTCCTGCGTCCTGCTTTTCTTGGTGAAGAAGTGACAGGGCAGGTTAAATATTATAATTCTTTTCTGATGAAAGAGCCCTATACCACCTGGAAATAGGGCTAATTTTTTCTTGAACTGGTGGAAAAACCACCTGTAAACTATCACAGAAGGGGGTAAAAACTGTTATATGATAGATATTCCCCTGTTTCATACCTGATTTTATGAAATTGGCTGTTCGTTTTTGAGCTAATATTGCAGTGTCAAAACAAAACAAGAATATTAATCTCAAACACCATTTATAAAAATATGAGAACTGCTAATTTTGCTCAGGATCTGTTGAGCGTTCAGACAGAACTATTGAATTTTGCTTATAAGTTGACAGCAGATCGCGAAGAAGCAAATGACTTGCTTCAGGAAACTTCGCTGAAAGCGTTGGACAATGAAGAAAAGTATACAGCCGAAACAAACTTTAAGGGATGGGTTTACACAATCATGCGTAATATCTTTATTAATAATTATCGGAAGGCATTGCGCGACCAGACTTATGTAGACCAGACCGACAATCAATATTATCTGAATCAGAATTTCGATATAGAAGGTGATTCTACAGAAGGATCCTACGACTTAAAGGAAATGCGCCGTATTGTGAATGCGCTGCCGAAAGAATATCGTATACCGTTCTCGATGTATGTATCGGGATTTAAGTATCGCGAAATTGCCGATAAGTTGGGACTTCCGCTGGGGACAGTTAAGAGCCGTATCTACTTTACCCGGCAAAAATTACAGGAAGAACTGAAGGACTTCCGCTAAACACAAGAAAACTCTCTATCTTTAAAAATAATTAATAACGTTTTTCATTGACTCCGGGGGCTGGGAAGTTCTCGGAGTTTCTCATTTTTATTGTAAATGTTTTTTTGCTAAAGGACGGATTATGTAATAACTGAACAGACAGGCTAAACCGACTCCTAAAGAGTTCGCTAGGAAGTCGAGCCAGTCGCCGCTGCGATTGGTCGTACAGGTCGCCTGTAATATTTCGATACATCCGCTCATGGCTATAGGAAAGATGATTCCTCCCGTAGCAAGTTTCTTCCATATAATCTGACGATGTTTTTTAAGATACTCGGACCAGATAACCATTGTTAATCCGCCATACATGCAGATGTGAACTAATTTGTCTATGTTTGCTACTTCGTCCAGTTCTGTCTTGGGAGGAGTAAAGAAGGATAAATAGCAAATGATGAGGATTATAATCACTGATAATGGATAGTTTTTCAAATAATACATAGTTTCTGAATTTTATATTTTATGCGAAAATATGATATTTTTTTGTATTTTTGCGCTTTGTAAATGTATAAACTGTAATTAAAAAAGAATTTTATGCATCATAATGATCGTGTAAGCTTTGGTAGTAAATTGGGAGCGATTCTGGCAGCTGCGGGTTCGGCTGTCGGATTGGGGAATATATGGCGTTTCCCTTATGAAACAGGAAACCACGGTGGCGCTGTATTTATTTTAATTTATCTGGGCTGCGTGTTTATTTTTGGACTTCCGATTATGATTGCAGAATTTACAATCGGTCGTCATTCAAAAGCCAGTACTGGTGAGGCATTTAAAGCTTTGGCCCCTAAAGGTTATTGGAAGTGGGTCGGTTATTTGGGCGTTTTAACCGGTTTTCTGATATTGGGATACTATTCGGTAGTAGCGGGATGGACGTTGGAATATGTTTTTGAAGCTGCAACTGGACAGTTTCATGGTAAGTCATCTGCTGATTTTGTGACTATGTTCCAGCAGTTTTCACAGAATCCTTTTCGTCCTTTAATCTGGCTTACCGTGTTTATGTTGCTGACTCATTTTGTGATCGTAAAGGGAGTACAGAAAGGAATTGAGCGTTCTTCCAAGGTCCTTATGCCGTTGCTTTTTATATTGGTCGTCGTTCTTGCAGTGTGTTCCGTCATGCTTCCAGGAGCAGAAAAAGGTATAGAGTTTCTGTTGACTCCCGATTTCAGCAAGGTAACTCCGGATGTTTTTTTAGGGGCAATGGGACAAGCCTTCTTCTCCTTGAGTCTAGGTATGGGATGCTTGTCGACCTATGCATCTTATTTTGGCAAGGAGACACGTTTGGGAAATACTGCTATGAGTGTAGGATTGATTGATACTTGCGTGGCTGTACTAGCTGGACTTATAATTTTCCCGGCTGCATTTTCTGTTGGAATAGAGCCCGATGCTGGTCCTTCGCTTATTTTTATCACCTTGCCTAACGTGTTCGAACGGGCATTTAGTGGTATTCCTTTCTTGGGATATATTTGTTCCATCTTGTTTTACGTGCTGTTGGCACTGGCAGCCCTTACTTCTACAATATCCTTGCACGAAGTTTCTACTGCGTTTTTACATGAGAAATTCCACTTTACACGTAAGAAAGCAGCAGGTATCATTTCTGTATGCTGCTGGTTGATTGGCGTAGTTTCATCATTGGCATTGGGTGTATGGAGTAGCTGTACGATTGCGGGAATGAACTTATTCGATGCATTGGATTTTCTGACTGCCAAGATTATGCTTCCATTGGGAAGTATGCTTGCTGCCGTATTTGTAGGTTGGATCATAAACCGTCAGATTGTTCGTGATGAAGTAACCAATTATGGAACATTGAAGGCGCCGTATTATCCTGTTTTTATATTCATATTGAAATTTATAGCTCCTATTGGCATTGTTCTGATATTCTTAAATGAACTTGGACTGTTAGGTTAACATAAAGATGTGGAAAGACTTCTTTTACTATTCTAAATCGGAGCGCAGGGTTATTTTGCTTTTGATGTTTATCGCTTTGCTGCTGCTTGGAGTATGGGTAGGGTTACATTGGCTTTATCCTCCTTCAGCTCCGGTAGGACTTTCGGATAGTAATGAGATTGATTCTTTTTTGGTTAGCTTGAGAGAGAAAGAAAAGAAGAACTATCGCCAACCATCTTTTGCGAAAAAAGAGCCTGCTGTTGTGTTACAGCCTTTTGACCCAAATACAGCCGATTCGCTTACATTGAGCCAATTGGGCTTACCCGCTTTCATTGTTCGTAATATATTGAAATATCGGGAAAAGGGAGGAGTGTTTCGTTCGCCCGAGTCTTTTTCACGCATATATGGTTTGCAGGATGAACAGTTTCAAGCCTTGAAGCCTTATATTGTCATTGCTGAGCCGGTAAAAGTTAATACAGTCGTGTCTGATACTTTTCGACAAGTCAGAGATACAGTTCCTTATATTCCTAAATATTCGGAAGGAACTGTAGTCGATTTGAATAAGGCTGACACTTCGGTTCTGAAGCGTATTCCCGGCATTGGTAGTGGGTTGGCCCGTATGATTGTATCCTATCGGCAGCGCTTGGGAGGATTTTATGATGTGGCTCAGTTGCAGGAAATTCCTCATATAGATACAGGATTAAACAAATGGTTTATTGTCACTTCTGGAGAGATACAAAAGATTCAGGTAAACCGAGCCTCGTTGGAAAGATTAAAGCTACATCCTTATATGGATTTCTATAAGGCTAAAGTAATTTTGGAATACCGTCGGAAGAGAGGAAAAATAAAAAGTCTTTCCCAGCTCTCCATGTTCGAGGAGTTTACTGAGAAAGACCTTAAGAGATTAGCTCCTTATTTATCTTTTGAATGATATGGGCACTACCTGTTATTCCTGAGTATATCCGGCAGCTTTTGCTATTTTCACAGGAATTTCTGTATTGTCAATCCGTCCCTGGAACTGTTCAGCTCCGGCTCCGATGGCAAATACAGGAACATATCCGGCAGAATGTCCGCCACTTGTCCAGCCAACAAGAGCAATTTCATCGATAATCCGTTTTGCTTCTGCTGCAAGAGGTTCATCTTGTGCATATTCACTCTTTTCCAGTTTTGCTTCTTGTCCTTTGAATGTTTCAGTGTATTTTGCTTGTAGGCGTTCCTCTTGCGCCTTGCTAAGCTGTACCTTATCCCAGAATCCGAAGTTTTCTTTCAGTGCCTGTTGTACTTTTTCCCAAGAAACATTATTGTTGTACTTTTTACGAAGTTCGTTCAGAATACGTGTAAATCCGTTCTCGCTCACCTTCTGATTCTTTAAAACTTGCAGATTCAATTTGTAGGCACCTGTACCAAGAACAAATCCACCTGTTTCATGATCGGCTGTTACTACAATGAGTGTTTCGTCCGGATGCTGAGAATAAAACTCATAAGCTACCTTTACAGCCTCGTCCATGTCGACAACTTCGTGGAATACTGTAGCGGCATCGTTGCTGTGGCACGCCCAGTCGATTTTGCCTCCTTCTACCATCAGGAAGAATCCTTTTGACAAATCCTTCGACAAGAAATTGATGGCAGAACGAGTTATATCGGCAAGTGTCAGGTCATTTTTTGTACGGTCGATAGCATATGGGATAGCGGTACGGTCTGCTTCCGATGCTTTTTCAGTCTGGAACAAAATCATTTTATCTGCTTTCTTGCATTTTTTCAGGTAATCCTTGTAACCTCTGGCAATGGTATAGCCATTCTTTTCTGCCAGACTGTACAGGTTTTCCGAAGTTCCACTTTTATCCTCTTTATTGGTAGGATCCAGAAAATCGGAACCAGCATAAAAGTCGAATCCGGCTTTATATAAATCCGTTCCTATTTTATAATAGCTTCCGCGACTGGGGTCGTGTGCATAAAAAGCGGCCGGAGTAGCATGGTCTACACTAACGCTGGTGGTGACACCTACACGGCAACCTTTGTTTTTTGCCCATACGGCAACACTATTGACATCAGTCTGCTGATCCTGCTTCATACCAATTGTTCCATTTTTTGTCTTATTGCCAGAAGCAAGGGCTGTACCGGCAGCAGCAGAATCGGTCACTCCATTTGTTGCGGAAAATGTGGTAGCTGTTGTGGCATAAGGAAATTGAGTAAACCAGATAGGAGTTATTCCGATTTTACCTTCCAGTTCCCCCCGATATAATTCGGTTCCTTGTACTTGATTTACTCCCATTCCATCACCGATGAAATAGAATACATATTTCGCTTGCTGGGCAAAGCCTAACGAAACGAAGAGAAGAAAAGATAGTAATAATGAAAATTTCTTCATGTCTTTTACTGATTATTGTTTGCCACAAACTTACGATATAATTCCGTAAAGCAGAAATTATTCTTTCTCATTTGTGTGAAATACATGTTAAAAACCGTTCTCTTTCTGTCTTTCTGCTACGATTCTTTTACATCTCTGTGACAGCTTTCCCTTGTCTATTTCTGGTTCTTCGATAGAAATATGCAAGTAGGATAAAATAAAAATAAATATGTCGGTAGAAATTTTATACTGTTTGCGTTAAAGATTAGTGATTTTATTAATTAAAAATAAGTTATCATTATGAAGAAACATTGGATGAAATGGTCGTGCATGGCCGTTTTAGCACTGGCATCATGCCAGCAGGGGAATTTATCAGAAGAGATTTCAACCGATAATCTTGCTTTAGGGTTGCAGGCTTCTATCGCTGGAGAGATTTTTTCACGTACGTCTACACAGGAAGATGGGCATACAACTTTTGTGCAAGGCGATAAAATCGGGCTTTTTATGCCAGAAGAAACGAATGCCGTATTGTGGACATTGGGGGAAAGTTC
This sequence comes from Bacteroides sp. CAG:443, assembly GCA_000432735.1. Lineage (GTDB taxonomy): Bacteria > Bacteroidota > Bacteroidia > Bacteroidales > Bacteroidaceae > Phocaeicola. Next base: position 130,818 of record FR887777.1, on the reverse strand, counting down.
CTGGCAGCCATCGGTACCTTTGTTCTGGCCCGATCAGAAACATGATTATAGCTTTTGTGCTTTTTATCCGTATGCAGAGGAAGCCGAACGAACAAGCATTCCGATGCCTGACTTGAGTACTCAGGATGGAGAACTGGAACATATCGGAAAATATGATTTTCTAGTAGCCGAAAAGACCTGTAGTTATCAGACTAATGCCGGTAAAGTTTCGTTTACCGATGAGGCAGCTTTCAGACATATTTATAGTTTAGTAATGGTTACTCTGGTAAAGAATGAGAAGGACGCCGAAACGACTCTCAAGACGGTGGCTTTTGAAGGGAAAGGCATTTTATCGAAACATACGTATGATTTTACAGAAAAACAGATGCAGCCGGTAGCAGAAGCACCGGAAGCTGACAATCTTTTGCTGGAGATGGGAGCGGAAGGGACTGTCATTCCTCAGGAAGGCTATTCCATTGCGGTATTGCTGAATCCTACGGAAGCAGATGGAACATTGAAATTCTCTATTACGTATGAACGCGACGGAATTGCTTATCAGGCTTATACTGAGGCAATGAAAGGACATTTAGTCGGAGGTAATTGTTATAAATATAAGATAAAGATAGAAAAAGAAAGTCTGATTATTGAAGGAAGTGAAGTTTCCGACTGGCAGACAGAGGGAGAAACAGAAGATATTACTGTAAATGATATACCGAAAGATGAATAATTTTCGGTTTTAACAAATATCTCTCCCTCAAGCATTGCCGGAAATAGGATAAAAACGTATAACTTTGCAGAATATTTAACATATAAAACAATTAAAGCTCTTTTTGGTATATGAAGGCACTCAAGGAACGTATCTTGCGCGATGGTAAATGTTTTGAGGGAGGAATATTAAAAGTTGATAACTTTATTAATCATCAGATGGACCCGATTCTGATGAAATCGATGGCGGTGGAGTTCGTACGCCGTTTTGCCAGTACAAAAATCAATAAAGTAATGACTATTGAAGCGAGTGGTATTGCTCCGGCCATTATGGTGGGATACTTACTTGAACTTCCTGTTGTCTTTGCTAAAAAGAAGAAACCCAGTACAATGGAAAATATGCTGACTACTACCGTCTATTCGTTTACGAAGGACCGTTCGTACGAAGTGTGTGTCAGCAGCGACTATTTGTGTCCGGGAGATAAGGTATTGTTCATCGACGATTTCCTTGCAAACGGTAATGCAGCAAAAGGAATTATCGACCTGGTACAGAAAGCTGGAGCCGAACTGGTTGGTATGGGATTCCTGATTGAGAAGTCATTCCAGCATGGAGGTGATTACTTGCGTGCGCAAGGTATTCATGTCGAGTCGCTGGCTATCATTGAAAGCCTGGATCACTGCGAAATTAAGATAAAAGAGTAATTGGGAAAAATGAAGAAACGATGATTGTCTGCAGCAACATGGTTTCTTCATTTTTTTATTTTTCACCATCAAATAAGTTAGTATTAGTTTTAATGGAAAAAGAACAGACTGTGGCTCCGGGTGCGGGGCTGATTTACGGACTGAATGACCGTCCGCCTGTGAAAGAAACGATTTTTGCCGCTTTACAGCATTTGCTGGCTATTTTTGTAGCCATCATTACTCCTCCGCTGATCATTGCTGGCGCGTTGAAACTCGATTTGGAAACAACTGGCTTTCTGGTTTCGATGGCTTTGTTTGCATCGGGTATCTCTACTTTTATCCAATGTCGTAGGGTAGGCCCTGTCGGTTGCGGACTGCTCTGTATTCAAGGAACCAGTTTCTCGTTTATCGGCCCTATTATTTCGGCCGGACTGACGGGAGGACTTTCCACTATTTTTGGCGCATGTATCGTAGCGTCTTCTGTAGAAATGCTTATCAGTCGTGTATTGAAGTATACTCGCCGTATCATTACTCCGCTGGTTTCGGGTATTGTCGTTACGCTTATCGGCATGAGCTTGATTAAGGTGGGTATTTCTGCTTGTGGAGGTGGTGCCGTTGCTCAGGCAAATGGAACGTTTGGTGCCATACAGCATGTGGGACTTGCCGCACTGGTATTGGTTCTGATTATTATTTTCAACCGTAGCTCCAACCGTTATCTGCGCATGAGTTCTATCGTTATCGGACTGGTGATTGGATATATTACGGCATGGGCGCTGGGTATGGTCGACTTTTCGGCAGTGCAGAGTTATGGCGGATTCAATATTCCTATACCTTTCCGTTATGGCATTTCGTTTGATATTTCTTCAATCATCGGTCTGGCATTAGTGTATCTGATTACGGCTATCGAGGCATACGGTGACATCACTGCCAATTCACTGATTTCCGGTGAGCCGGTAGAAGGAGAAACTTTCGTAAAACGTGCTTCGGGAGGTATTCTTGCCGATGGATTCAACTCGATGCTGGCCGGTTTCTTCAATTCATTTCCTAATTCCATCTTTGCACAGAACAACGGTATGATTCAGCTTACCGGAGTGGCAAGCCGCTATGTAGGTTACTTTATCGCAGGATTCCTTATTATACTGGGACTGTTCCCGGCTGTGGGACTGGTGTTCTCGTTGATGCCAGAACCCGTACTTGGAGGTGCAACGTTGTTGATGTTTGGTACAGTTGCCGCTGCCGGTATTCGTATCATTGCCTCACAGCAGATAGACCGTAAGGCTACGTTGGTCATGGCTCTGAGCTTCTCTTTCGGTCTGAGTGTGGAACTGGTGCCCGATATCCTTTGTCAGTTGCCCGATACGTTGCGAAATATTTTCTCTTCGGGTATTACAACCGGTGGATTGACGGCTATTCTTGCCAACCTGCTGATCCGAATCAAAGAATAATTCAGTGACAGGAGATATACCAAACTCCTGACAATCCTGTTGAAAAGTTACGGGTTGTAACTATAAAAGATGAAAGAATCGTATCAGGCTCTGTTTTCGAGCGGTGATACGATTCTTTCTTTTTATCTGTAGGAGATGTTCTATTTTCGGATGGAATTACGATATCGCTTTTCCCCATGTAGCCGATGCTTATATCAGTATCCTTCTTTTATTCTTCGTTCTTTTCCTTTTCTGAAGAAATACTTCTTCCACTTTCCTCAATCATGGAGCGTATGTTGTCGTTGAATTCATTCTGTTTCATCAGTTCTTCCAGGGTGATATGCATACGCCACCGCCAGTAGTGACGAGGATTGGCAGGAATATTGATGCGCTCAATATCAATATTCGGATTGCGCAGGGTATCGTCCATCGAGGTCCAGTCTTGCCATGTCAGAATACACAGCATGGAGGGGCTTTCCAGATGCTGGCGTATAACCTCCTCGCACAGCCATGCCGGAGCATGTTCGGGGACCTCTCCCCAGTGTCCCAGTTCCTGATGGTAGAAGCGTTCGGTCTTTTCCTTATCTTCTTCCCACCAACCGCGGAACGTTGACATGTCGTGAGTACCTATGGTGCAGACAGAGTAGAAAGGATATTCGTGTACCTGTCCGAATTCGTGTGCCGGACTCTTAGGCATTCGCTGGATTTCGAGTGACAATATCTGCAACTGGTTCATTACCCAGGGAACGCAGTCGGGCACCATGCCGAGGTCTTCTCCACAAACCAGCATCGATGTGCTTTGCGTCAGTACAGGTAGTTTCTTCATGGCCTCGTGATACCAGAACTCATTGTGCCGTTGGTAGTAATAATGATTGTACAGGTGATTGAATGCCTCCTGATCCTGTTCCCTCAGTTGCTTGAAGATATAATCATTCTGTACGGCGATTCGCGGATGATACATTTCCGGATTGTCACGGTCGGGAATAAAGAGCACGTCGCTGATCAGTGCATAAAGTTTTTCTTTTATGTCCTGACTCTCAGCATCTATCTTGTCGGCAAAGTAGGCTTCTACCTTCCGTTGTGTATCAAATTCCGGACGCATGACGTAAATGTCGTGATGTAGCCGTCTGACAAACGTCTCTTTTACCTCTTCACTGTGTTCTCCGAATACAGTATTCAGAATATATTCGTTGATGAACGGGCGAGTCATGGTTTCACGGTCGAAAGGTACTCCGAAGCTTTGTATTTCATCCTTGCTCATCGGAAGCGAAGGAACAAACTGTCCCAGCAGGCCGTGTATCGAATGATACGGGATTTCCCAGATGCGGAAGAAGCCTAAGATATGGTCTATACGGTAAGCCGTGAAGTATTCCGCCATCTTGCGGAAGCGTTTCTGCCACCAGCTATAGTTGTCTTTAGCCATTACATCCCAGTTGTAAGTGGGCATACCCCAGTTCTGTCCATTGGTAGAAAAAGCATCGGGCGGAGCACCTGCCTGTCCGTTCATGTTGAAATAATACGGTTCTACCCACGCTTCTACGCTGGTGCGGCTGATGCCGATAGGTATATCTCCTTTGATGATGACACCTTTGCTTCTTGCATAATCGGATGTGGCAAGCAGTTGTATGTGTAGTTCATACTGGAGAAAATAGTAAAAGGCTATTTCCGGATATTCTTCCTTTTCCGGATTACATAACTCCAGAATCTCTTCCTTGTCGTACTTGCTGTAGTCGCCCCAGTAATTAAAATCGGATGTGCGATATAAGTCGCGCAGGTAGCTGTATGCTGCATACGGGACGAGCCAGTCCTTGTTGTCGCGGAAGAATGCTTCAAATGCTTCGGAGTTAAGAATATTGTCAGCTTCTTGTTCGAATATCAGCTTCAGATACTCCCTTTTCAGCTTGTTGACTTGTTCATAGTCTACTTGCGGAAGGGCATTCAGACGGACACGTTCTTCTTCGAAACGTTTGCTTTCCGCTTCATCCTTCAATGCAGGGAGCTGTCGCAGGTCGATGTACATGGGGTGGAAAGCATAAATAGAGATGCTGTTGTACGGATATGAATCCATCCACGTGTTGGTCATCGTCGTATCATTGATAGGCAGAATCTGTACCACCTTCTGTTTCGTATCGGAAGCCCATGTGATGAACATCTTCAGGTCGCCGAAATCGCCTACTCCGAAACTGCCTTCCGAGCGGAGAGAGAATACCGGAATAGCACATCCGGCAACCCGCAGTTCCGGTGTATGGAAGAATACTTCCGTTTCTGCTGGAAAGTAAGTTTCCCCACGTTGCAGCGGTTGGGTGTGGAAGATACGGTTGTTTCGCGTTTCCCATTCTACTACGGCTCCGGTCTTGTTGCTGACAGCTACGAACTTGTATTCAAACGGGAATTTCAGAGAAGAAGCGTCTACCGTGAGCTGCCATACGTTGGGACGTACTTCACGCATCCGGAGAGGACGGCAATATTCCCAGTTGCCCAGCGCATTGCAACTGCCTATGATACCGAGCGACTGCTGTTGACTGCTTAATCCCGGGCAAAGTGCACGAAACGTGATGCAACAGCCTACACTGTCGTTCAGGCGTACTGGAGCGGCAGGAACATATTTATTGTTGAATGCAGAACTGTACCGGTAGTTATGCTCCGGCAAGTCGCGCCAGCAGTCGTCTATGATGTAACAGCTCTGCTGGGCATTTCCCGGATAAATGATGTGAGCAATCGCTCCCAGTTCCTTGCGGGTACATGCATTATTCTGGTATATGGCGTAACGGTAGGTCAGGGGAGCATCGCACGGCGACAGTTGGTATTCACAACTGCCTTGCCATTCGATACCGTCGCGGGTAGACAAGGCTATCGACTGACTCTCATCTTCGTCGAAGATAAGGCGGACTTCTTCTCCCCATATCGTACGGTACTGGATTCGGAATATCAGTTTCATTTTGTTTCGAAGTATTAGTTTTATTGTCTTTTCAAAAGTAATGAATAAAACCGAAAACTCTTTTCTCCCCAGCATAATTTTTATTCGGAACAAATCGGGGTGTATCCTTTTATGAATTGTTTCGGCTGTGCAGGGTAAAAAGAAAAGGCCGAATAGAAAACGATGAGGCAGCTTGGTGGGCTCCGCAGGAGTTGCCGGAAATAAAAAAGCTCCGGAAGTAGTTTCCGGAGCTTCCCTCGTTGTAAGATGCGAGGATGGATTTTAAAAATTAAGTTTATAAAAATGCACTACGCATCAATGTTTGCGTAGGTAGCATGTTTCTCGATAAATTCACGGCGCGGAGCAACGTCATCACCCATCAGCATGGAGAAGATATAGTCGGCTTCGGCTGCGTTTTCAATGCTTACCTGCTTCAGAATACGGGTTTCCGGATTCATGGTAGTTTCCCACAACTGTTCCGGATTCATTTCACCCAAACCTTTGTAACGCTGTGTGTGAATACCGTTTTCTGTTCCGTCGCCATATTTCTGCATGAAAGCCTGACGTTCTTCGTCGGTATAGCAGTATTCGCTGATTTTACCTTTCGAACATTTGTACAAAGGCGGGTTGGCAATGTAAAGATGTCCGCCCTGAATAACTTCAGGCATGTAACGGTAGAACAAAGTCATGATCAGGGTGTCGATGTGAGAACCATCGACATCGGCATCGGTCATGATGATTACCTTGTTGTAACGCAACTTGTCGATGTTCGCTTTCTTGCTGTCTTCTGTTCCGTCTACACCGAAACGCACACCCAGTGCCTGAATGATGTTGTTGACTTCATCACTTTCGAATGCCTTGTGCCACATGGCTTTCTCTACGTTCAAGATCTTACCGCGCAACGGCAGGATGGCCTGGAACTGGCGGCTGCGTCCTTGCTTGGCAGAACCACCTGCTGAGTCACCCTCGACGAGGAACAGTTCGCATTCTTCCGGCGTACGGCTTGAACAGTCGGCAAGTTTTCCGGGAAGACCGCCTCCGCCCATCGGGCTCTTGCGCTGTACCGATTCGCGTGCCTTGCGGGCAGCAATACGAGCTGTTGCTGCAAGTACCACCTTGTCGACAATCGCTTTCGCTTCTTTCGGATGCTCTTCCAGATAGTTTGTCAGAGCTTCGCCCACGGCCTGATTGACCGCACCGCTCACTTCGTTGTTACCTAATTTGGTCTTGGTCTGTCCTTCGAACTGAGGTTCCGCTACCTTTACAGAGATAACGGCAATCAGTCCTTCGCGGAAGTCCTCACCCGAGATTTCTACCTTTGCCTTTTCCAGCGCCTTGCTTTCTTCCGCATACTTCTTCAATACACGTGTCAGCGCCATACGGAATCCGGCTTCGTGCGTACCACCTTCTATGGTGTTGATGTTATTGACATACGAATGCAGGTTCTCGCGGAATCCTGTATTGTACATGATGGCACATTCGATAGGAATACCCTGCTTTTCGGTGTTCAGGTAAATCACGTCGTCGATAAGCGGAGTGTTCGTTGAATTCAGGAAACGGACGAACTCTTTTACACCTTCTTCCGAGTGGAATACTTCCTGTTTGAACGAGCCATCTTCTTCCTTTTCGCGCTTGTCGGTCAGCGTGATGGTAATACCTTTGTTCAGGTATGCCAGTTCGCGCATACGTGCCTGAAGGATATTATACTTATATTCGGTAGTGGTGAAAATGCTTGCATCGGGCCAGAAAGTCTGTCGGGTACCGGTAATGTCGGTCGTTCCTACTTCCTTTACAGGGTAAAGCGGCTTACCACAAGCGTATTCCTGCTGGTAGACTTTTCCGTTTCGGAATACGTTTGTCGTCATGTGTGTAGAAAGAGCGTTTACACACGATACACCAACACCGTGCAAACCTCCTGATACTTTGTAGGAGCCTTTGTCGAATTTACCTCCGGCATGCAGTACGGTCATAACGACTTCCAGTGCCGACTTCTTTTCTTTCTGGTGGAAATCAACAGGAATACCACGACCGTTATCCTGTACGGTGATTGAATTGTCTTCGTTGATTGTTACTTCTATATGGGTACAATAACCGGCTAGGGCTTCGTCGATAGAGTTGTCTACTACCTCGTACACCAGATGGTGCAATCCCTTTTCACTAATATCGCCGATATACATGGCGGGACGTTTACGTACGGCTTCCAGTCCTTCCAACACCTGGATACTGCTTGCCGAGTAATTGCTTCCGCTGTTTGGTATCAGTTCTTCACTCATCTCTTTTTACTTCTAGTTTTTTAAGTGTTCAAAGTTACTAAAAAAGCGTGACATAACCGAGTTTATGGTTCTAAAAAACTTGAAAATGGGACAGGAAATAGGGAAGCTCCGTACTTCTTCTCGGGGCAGACAGGACGCGGACTGCCGTCGTCTTTGGGTTCGGCGGCAGTCTATGGCTGAGGGGATACTTTACTGCGGTAATATGTATCCCGTAAAGTTATAGTTGGCGCCTAAAAAACTTTTGGTCAGTCGGACGAAACATCGGTTGGTGTCCTTGTAAAGGATGATCAGCATGGTGGAGATTCGGGTAACTTCTCCATTGGTTTTCAATTCATAATGGATATCTCCGTTCTTTTGTCTTTCTCCTTTAGAGAGTGTGGCTGTGAGTCCGTGTTCATGCCGGGGAGATCTTTTGGTCCGGCTGCCTATATCTTCGGGTGAGATGTAGTAAGAAAGCTCATTGCCTTGCATGCTGAAGTAGCAGTCGGATGCGAATCGTTGCTTCGGGCGTCTCCTGGAAGTGCTTTTGTCGTAGATTTCTTCTATCACGATTTTGAACCGGTGTTGTTCCAGTGCCTGCATTGCTTGTTCGTGACTGACTTTTTTTGTCGCAACGTTTGTGGTTTTGCATCCGCTTCCCAATAGAAGAATGGTAACAAGCAGAAGGAGAGAAACTATGGTTTTCATAAGCATAGGTTATTTATCGGTGATACGAAAGATGGATTGCGGAACTTTTTCGAGTCTTTGCTTTTAGCAGGTCCTTTTGAAGGGTAAGCTAAACCTCTCGGAAAGTGCATGTTTCTTTTCGATTGCAATATAATGCTTTTTTTTTAGAAAAAAGTAATTCTCTGTTTTACTGGGCAGCTTTTTCGTGTCGGTTGAGGTTTGGTGGAATTTGGGGTTGCCTAAAGTTGTCTGGTATGACACATTGGCCGGAAGGGAAGGTGGACTTACAAATATCCCGAATGTTTACGTTCCAGTCTGACAGGCTTCATATTTTTCGCTTAGTCGCGAGCAGGAGGAAAGGAATGTCACAAGCCGTAGCTATAAACGACAAAAGGCCGAATCCTTTCGATTCAGCCTTAATATCCTTAAAGTGAGCAATTACTTAAGCCAATTTGCTGATATGAGCAGCCAATTTAGACTTCAAGTTAGCAGCTTTGTTCTTGTGGATAATGTTACGTTTTGCCAACTTATCCAACATTTTCTGTACGTTAGGGAACAGAGCTACAGCTTCTGCTTTGTCAGTAGTTGCACGAAGTTTCTTCACTGCGTTACGCATAGTCTTAGCATAATATCTGTTGTGAAGTCTTCTCTTTTCTTCTTGTCTGATTCTTTTGATAGATGATTTGTGATTTGCCATCTCGACTAATCTTTAATATTGTTCGTGATTTTGTTTATTATGTAGCCCGTGGGGGAATCGAACCCCCCTTTCAAGAATGAAAATCTTGCGTCCTAACCGATAGACGAACGGGCCATCCTTCGATTCAGGATTAAACCTGACTGGCTCTTCGAGGATATATATCTCTCGATTGCGGATGCAAAGGTATGAAGATTTTTCATTCCTGCAAAACTTTCGGTGATTTTTTTGCTGAGTGTCTGGCTAAATTTTCTGTTTGACTACTCTTCTTTGTTCCCATTTTTGTTTTTCTTACTTCTTTTTTATGATTCACAACGTGGTGTAGGAGTGTTTTTTTATCGAATAATGTTGCAGACTGAATCAGTTGGAGTAGTGTTTGAAATAAAAAAAATAGGGAATGTAGGTAGTTGTAAGAGAACTGGTTCCTGAATTTGTATGTATTTTTTGTTCTGATAGATACGATTTTTGTTCATTTAGTTTAAGAAAACGATTGTTTGTACTATTCCGATGCTGATTGAATTTGGGTACGAAAGGAGAGCTTGTTACATTTGTAATATTAAAAACCGATTGGATGAGTATCTAACCGGAGTGACTGATGTCAATGTTTTTTTTAATACGGATTCTCTCTCTTATCGTTTTAATAGGTAATGCAATTCCCTGCATGGAGATAGTTGATCTATTTCTCATGCAGGGGTTTCTTTGTTTTTGTGTATCTTTGCTGCGTTATGTTACAAAAATACGTAGGCATAGTACTTCATACGGTTAAATATAGCGACAAGGCGAATATCGTACATATATATACCGAGCAGTCGGGCAGGATGTCTTTCCTGCTGCCGGCTCAGCGTTCGCGCAAATCGGCGGTGAAGCAGGTGTTATTTCAACCTTTGTCGGTGGTGGAGTTTGAAGCGGATGTTCGTCCGCGTTCGGGACTTCATCCCATCAAGGAAGCGAAAGCATGGTACATTTTTACCTCCCTGCCTTACGATCCTTATAAGTCGGCCATTGCCATGTTTCTGGCAGAGTTCCTTTATCGTGCCTTGAAGGAAGAAACGACCAACATTCCTTTATATGCTTATCTGGTGCATTCAGTGCAGTGGCTGGATGTATGCGAAACGAATTTTGCCAATTTTCATCTGGTGTTTCTGATGCGCTTGTCCCGCTTTCTCGGTCTTTATCCCAATGTGGAGGATTACGCTCCCAGCGATTATTTCGATCTGTTGAATGCCTGTTTTGTACCTTCTCAGCCTTATCACGGCATGTTTGTCCGTCCAGAAGAGGCTTCTCATATCCGCAATCTGATGCGCATGAACTACGAAACGATGCACTTGTTTGCCATGAACCGGATGGAGCGTAACCGTTGTCTGGATATTATCAATGAATATTATCGCTTGCATTTGCCGGATTTTCCGGAATTGAAATCTCTTCCTGTCTTGCAAGAGTTATTTTGAGGGTAAGACTTGACGGAGGATTGAAAATGGTTGTTGGCATCGGTATAGGAAGCTGAGGCTGTTTTCGTGCCTTCTGCCTTTTATCTTTCAAAAAACGTCTGCATGTTTTCTGAAAATTTGTACAAACGTTTTTAGTTTTTGTACAAAAAATATTGGAATGTCGGGTTCTTTGCAGAAAGGGGCGGGCAGGGATGATTGGAAAGAAAGCCATATCTGTTGCCGGAGGTGGAAGCATCCGGAAGATAGAATAAAAAAATACGGAACCTTTGTGGGGTTCCGTATCTTGTTTACCTTTATTTTGTCTTGCAGTTTATGCGATAGTATAATGAATATACCTTTGCCTGCTTACTGCAATAATTCTTTTACTTTTGCAGAAATAGCACGTCCTTCGGCAAGACCAGCCAGTTCCTTGCTGGCAACGCCCATCACCTTACCCATGTCTTTTCCGCTGGTAGCACCTACACGAGCGATGATTTCTTTCAGCTTAGCTTCCAGCTCTTCTGCCGAAAGTTGTTTCGGAAGGTAAGTTTCGATGACGCGTACCTGAGCCATTTCTTCTTCAGCCAGGTCGGCACGTCCTTGCCCTTCGTATACAGCCGCAGAATCTTTTCCCTGTTTTACCAGCTTCTGCATGATTTTCAAAGCTGCATCGTCAGTCAGTGTATCGTTTGCACCCGGAGCAGTCTTTGCTTCGAGAAAGCATTTCTTTATGTTACGCAAAGTTTCCAGTCTGACTTTGTCCTTGGCTTTCATAGCCTCTTTAATATCGTTGCTGATTTGTTCAAATAAGTCCATAGTCGTATGTTATTATAAATTATTGGTTGTTTATCGGTCTTAGAAAGTAATAGTCATGGAACCGTTGTCGTTGTTATCCAGCTTAGGCATCGAACTTTCCTCGGCAACCGCTCTCGACTGGATGCTTTCCAGTACAGCCTTCGAGCGTTTGTAGGTTGGGGTTGTTTCCACCATGCTGATGATATCATCGTTATCCAGGTCTTCCTGTGTGAAGATATAGATTTTATAGTTTCCTTTCTTTCTGCTGTTTTTGTAGCTGCCCGGATAGAAGTCGTCACGGCGTTCTGCCTTTTTCTGTTCTTCTTCTTCCTGTTCTTCCAGGCGCTTTTGCTCTTCGGCAGAAAGCTTGTTGCTCATGCCCGGCACGTCTTTGATGCCGAATCCAGTAGCAAGAATAGTAAATTTCACTTTTTCGCCCAGGCTGTCGTCAATGTACAAACCCCATTTGGTTTCTACATCCTTTCCGAAACGGCTCATGAACTCGTGTACCTCGTTCATTTCTTCCATCATCAGGTCGCTGTTCATGCTGTACGAGATGTTGAAAAGAACCTTTTTCGAGTTGAAAATATCGTTGTTGTTCAGTAACGGAGAATGGAGGGCATCGGTGATGGCTTGTGTTACTCGTCCTTCTCCTTCACCATATCCGGTACTCATGATGGCTACACCTCCGTCTTTCAATACGGTCTTCACATCGTTGAAGTCGAGGTTGATCTTACCACGTATCGTAATGATTTCGGCAATACTCTTGGCAGCGACAGAAAGTGTGTCGTCGGCTTTTCCGAAAGCGTTCATTACGCTCAGGTCAGAATACACGTCGCGCAGGCGTTCATTGTTGATTACCAGCAAGGCATCGACGTGCTTGCTCATTTCTTCTACACCGTCGAGCGCCTGGTCTATCTTACGGTTTCCTTCGAACAGGAACGGTATTGTGACAATGCCGACTGTAAGTATACCCATGTCTTTTGCTGTCTTCGCGATGATAGGTGCGGCTCCGGTTCCGGTTCCTCCTCCCATACCAGCAGTGATGAAGGCCATCTTACAGCCGTCGTTCAGCATTTGCTTGATATCTTCCAGACTTTCGTTGGCTGCATCGCGTGCACGTTCCGGACGGTTTCCCGCTCCCAGACCTTCGTGTCCCAACTGAAGTTTAATAGGTACAGGCGATTCATCGAGTGCCTGATTATCTGTATTGCAAACCACGAATGTAACGTCGTGGATACCTTCTCTGTACATGTGGTTGACTGCGTTACCGCCGCCACCGCCTACACCGATAACTTTAATGATACTCGGTGTTCCACTTTGGAAATCGAATGGCATAATTTTTTCGTCAGACATAATTCTTCCTTTTCTTTATGCGGTGAATATTAATCTTTCATCATCTCGTCGGCTCCGTTCTTGAGTGCATTTATCAGTCGTTTGAACGGGTTGTCTTCTTTCAGTTTTTCTATTTCGGCAGTCAGGGATGCAATTTCTTCTTCCTTTTCCTGCACATTCAGGCTGCGTGCCTGTTCCAGTTTCGCCAGTGCATCTTTGTATTTCTTGCGGTTCATCTGGCGGGTTGCTTCCGTAATCAGGGTTTCGCAGTCGTGTAAACGCTTTTGTGCACGTTCCTGTTCCTGACGTGCCTTGGCTTCTTCCAACTGACGGAGTCTTTCAGCCTCTGCTTCTTTTGCAGCCTTTTCTTCGGCAGCCTTACGTTCTGCCTCTGCTTTCAGGCGAGCTTCTTCCTCTTTCTTCTGCAAGTCATCGATAAAGTCCAGTTGATGACCTTTGCGGGGATCAATTTTACAACAGTTGTCTTTGCCTGTAGCTAAGAGCCCGATCAAGGTGTTGCTGCTGCCATCTTGTGGAATAGTAATATCACCTCTTAGCTCAACGTTACCGTTTTGGGCAATACGTATCTTCTCTATTTTGGTGATATTGAAGAGAGCCTTATCCAGATTAGGCAGTTTCGATGCTCCTCCTGTCAGGATGATTCCGGCAAGTAACTTGTCGCTGTATTCAGATAAGATAATCTGGTTCCATACATTTTCCAGAATCTCTTTTACTCGGGCCTCGACGATATCCTCCAGTTTATGGGCGCGGATGGTACATTTTCCATCAATGCTATATTCTTTGCTCAACTCGTCATCGTTGTCTGTCGGCTCTGTATAAGCACTGGCATAATGAAGTTTCAGTTGTTCGGCATCTTCCTCTTCGATTTGGAGACTGCAAATATCCTTGGTAATATTGTTGCTTCCCAATGGAATGACGGCAAGGTGGCGCAGCATATTGTTCTTGTATACCGACACGGTTGTGGTATCTGCACCAAAATCAACGAGTGCACATCCGGAACGTTTCTCGCTTCCTGTCAGTACTGCATTGGCTGTAGCCAGTGGAGAAAGCAAGTATTCGGCTACTTCGTATCCAGCTTGGCGGAAACATTGGCGGATATTGCTCTTCAAGGAGTTGCGGCCTATGATATTCAGAAAGTTTCCTTCTATGCGGTCGGTCTGGATACCAACAGGTTCGGTTGTAAGCTGGTTGTTCCCGATTTTATATTCCTGAGGTTCGACAGCCAGAATCTCCTGATCCATCAGGGCAATGTCTCGGTTATTTTCCATCATGGCATCAATCAGAGCCTGGGATATTTTGGTTTCTTCCGTCAGTTGTTTTGTTTCTGTATTCCGAATACTTCTTACCGACTGTCCTCCGATACCTACATATACCTTCTTGATGGATGCGTGTAATGTCTCTTCCAGTTGGCTGATAACTGCGGTGAGGCACTGAGTCGTTTTATCCAGATTGTAGATAGTTCCTTTCTTGATACAATCGGATGAACGTTCACTGGCATAAGCGAGAACCTGAATGCTTCCATCTGCATTCTTCTTTCCTGCAATGCCTGTTATTTTTGCCGATCCCAGTTCTATTGCTGCTATAAAGTCTGTTGCTGCCATATCTTACTTCTCCTTTTTGGTACAAATAATCTGATTGTTAAATTCTATGCTGATCCGTTCGTACTTGTTCCATCCTACCCGGTTCAGCGCACTTTTGTAGAATGTTTGCAATTTACTGAATTTTTCTTTATAATCGCCTGGTTTTCCCAAAAAGAGTATGTGATCGCCTACTCGGGGAACCAATTCCAGCTCTTGTTTGGGAGTTACGTTTATCTGTTCTATCTGTGACTCCCAGAACTTATCTCCCTGCAAGAATTTGCCTAGTGGATATAATTCGTTTTGGGCAAACTTGCGGTCGATGAATCCAGTTGCTACGACTACATGTACTGATTTGCCTGGAGCATTCATTATCTTCCCGGCATTGTCCAGATAGTAATCGTCGCCGTTGCTGCTCATCACTCGCATGACAGGTACTCGTTGATAGATATCAATGGCTACCTTTCCTCCGGAAGTCAGATAACATTCTGCATGCTCAATGAAAGGATGATTTGAAAGGGCTTTTTCCAACTGGCGGACATTGATGTTTACCAGTTCTTTCCCTTCGGGATATATCTTTTTCCTTTTCAGAATATTTGTAATCTCCTTTTGAGTGACAAAACCATAGTCGACGCTATCTTTGACAGTCAATTCCATACCCTTGCAAACCCTGTCATCAGGCTTGCTGTTGAATGTGGTAACAGCCAGTATAAGATAAGCTGCTGCCAATGCTAAAGCACAGAGTATGAGAATTCGTTTCATCATTTGTCTTTCAGTAATTCGTATATTTGTGGAACATAATTTTCTATATCACCGGCTCCCAACGTAATGAGAACTTCTATTTTCTTATGTTTCAAGACATTCATCAGCTCTTCCTTGGAACACATGCTTTTCTCGATACCCGGGCGTAAGTTGTCGTATATCAGCTTGCTGGTTACACCCTCAATCGGTTGTTCGCGGGCTGGGTAAATATCAAGCAAGATAACCTCGTCAAGCAATGACAGGCTGTCTGCAAAATCTTTGTAGAAGTCGCGAGTACGTGTGTACAAGTGAGGCTGGAAAATAGCCGTAATCTTTTTGTCCGGATAAAGCATGCGTACAGAAGAAATGCTCTGCTTGATTTCTGCCGGATGATGTGCATAGTCGCTCATGAATGCGATATGATCATTCTTCAGCTTGAAGTCGAAGCGTCGGTCTACGCCTTTGAATCCGGGCATAGCCTGTTTTATCTCTTCGGGAGTAGCTCCGCCTATTTGTGCCAGAGCCATAGCCGCTATTCCATTTTCGATGTTGACATACACAGGTACTCCTAACTGGATATCTTTGATGTTTCCCAGTGGGGAGATAAAATCGAAGAAGATCTCTCCGTTTCCTATCCGTATGTTCTCTGCATGAAAATCGCCTTCTTTTGTAGAATAAGTGTATACAGTCACTCCCGGCTGTACGTCAGGAACCAGGTCTATTCCTTTTTTCATGATAAGAAAGCCCTCCGGACGTATCAGGGAAGTATATTTTCGGAAACTTTCCACATAGGCTTCATGGGTTCCATAGATGTCCAGATGATCGGAATCGGTAGCCGTGATGACTGTCGCATACGGAGTCAGCCAGTGGAAAGAACGGTCGAACTCATCGGCCTCTATAACGACATATTCACTTTTCTCGGATAATAGCAAATTGGTACCATAGTTTTTGGAAATACCTCCCAGAAAGGCATTGCATCCTACGTGAGAATGATCCAGCAGGTAAGCAGTCATGGTAGAGGTAGTTGTCTTTCCATGAGTTCCCGCTACGCAAAGTCCTTTTTCCGTACGGGTAAGCATACCCAAGACCTGGGCACGTTTCTGGATTTCAAATCCATGTTCACGGAAGTAAACTAGTTCTTTATGCTCAGCCGGAATGGCTGGTGTATAAACAATCAGTGTCGTTTCCGGATTCAGATAATCTGTCGGGATGAGTGAAACGTTTTCTTCGTAATGAATAGCTGCCCCCTCTTTAATCAGTTTCTCGGTCAGCTCGCTTGGAGTACGGTCGTAGCCACCTACCTTTTTCCCTTTCGACAAAAAGTAACGAACCAGAGCACTCATTCCTATACCTCCTGCTCCGATAAAATAAACAGCTTTCAATGTATTAACGTTCATGTTCTTTTTTATAATTGACAGCCAGTTTATAGACTTCGTTCGCTATAACGTTTGCAGAGTCTTTAAAAGCCAGCTTAGCGATGTTTGTACTTAATTTGGTTAATGTATCAGCTTGTCCTACTGTTGCAATGGCAAGATCGAGCAACTTTTGTGTCGCCTCTGAATCTTTAACATATAAAGCAGCTTCCTTGTTGACTAAAGCCAGTGCATTTTTTGTCTGATGGTCTTCCGCAACATTCGGAGAGGGTACCAGAATAACTGGCTTTTGCAGCAGACAGAATTCTGAGATGGATCCAGCTCCGGCACGGCTGATAACCAGATCGGCAGCACTATATGCAGCGGCCATATCAGAAATAAAGTCGGTGGTATATAGCATGGGGAGGTTCCCAGCCTGAGCCACACAAGCTTTTGCTTCATTGATATAGAATTTACCCGTCTGCCAGATAAACTGTACACCTGAATTCTTTATCTTTTCCAATCCCTGCATGACACAGTTGTTGATAGTACGGGCTCCCAGACTTCCTCCGATAATCAAGATGGTTTTCTTCTGTGGGTCTAGTCCGAACGACCGGATGGCTTCTTCACGACTGATGGTGTGATTCAGCAGCCCCTGGCGGACAGGATTACCTGTGAGGATAATTTTCTCTTTATCGAAGAAACGTTCCATACCTTCGTAGGCGACACATATTTTGCACGCCTTCTTGGCAAGCAACTTATTAGTTACTCCGGCATATGAATTCTGCTCTTGTATAAGTGTTGGTATACCCATCATTCCAGCCATTTTTAGGGTTGGTCCGCTGGCATATCCGCCAACTCCTACTGCGGCATGTGGCTTAAAATCTTTGATAATTTGACGTGCTTTTAACTGGCTGCGTAGTAATTTTATAAGTACACTAATATTTTTCAGTAGGTGTTTTCTGTCGAATCCAGCGACGGGCAGACCTATTATTTTATATCCTGCGGCTGGAACGCGTTGCATTTCCATGCGCCCTTCTGCACCGACAAACAGAATTTCGGTGTCAGGATGCTGTTCTTTGATTGCATTGGCAATAGAAACAGCTGGGAAGATATGTCCGCCAGTTCCTCCTCCGCTGATTATAATCCTCAAATTATCCTTCATATTTTTATATTTTCCTGCAAAGTTAGGAATAAACTTGTAAAAATAATTATTCCAATTCTATTTATTTAGCTGTATATAAGCGAGAATAAGGAATCAATATTATTCGTTTTTTGACGTTTTATCTTTAGATTCTGATTCGTTATTCACATGTTCTTTAGCAATAGTCGCAGCATTTTGCAATAGAGCTATTGCTGCATCTTGTATCTGCTGTTGTTTTTCTGCTTCTTCCTGCTCTTGTTGTTTCTTGAGTTCATTGACGTGGCGGCTAATACTTAGTATAATGCCAATATAGGCACAGTTTACAAGTGTGGCAGTTCCTCCCTTACTGATTAAAGGAAGAGGCTGACCTGTTACAGGTACAATACCGACTGCTACCAGCATGTTGAACATAGCTTGAGTTACCAGTAGTATACCTATGCCCATTACTAAAAACGAATAGTACGATTTATCGCAGTTCCGGGCTATTTTCCCGATTCTCATCAATAGCCATATGTAGAGAAAGGCTACGGCACCTCCTCCAATCAGTCCGAGCTCTTCGATGATAATGGCATAAATGAAGTCGGAGTAGGCTTGTGAAAGGAAGTCACGCTGTACACTGTTCCCTGGACCTTTTCCAAGAATGTTGCTGGTTGCTATTGCTATGTTGGCATGAGCAATCTGTGCGTCAGCATCAATGTCAAACTTTTCAGGAGGTACAGTTGCTGTATTGAAATGATTATCAAGACGGCTTTGCCAAGTTACCATACGATGAAGTCCCACTTTATCCCATGCTTCAGCAGGGACATATTTGATTGTAGCGATGGATAATACTAAAACTCCGCAACAGATACCAGTAAGCATTCCTAATTGCTTGAAAGGAACTCTGCCTATAAACATCATTAGAAAAACACTTCCAGCCAGCAGAACTGCAGTCGAAAGGTTTTCTGTTACAATAAGTCCGCAGGTGATGCATGTAACCCACAGAATGTATTTAAATGCTTTTGGATTTGCTTGCTTTTCTTCTTGCATTTTCGACAAAATGAACGCAACGGTGATAATTGTTGCCATTTTGGCAACTTCAGAAGGCTGAAACTGGATGATTCCTAAATCAATCCAGCGCTTTGCACCATTGGTCAGTGCTCCTATTATAAATACAGCTATCAGCATCAGCCACGATAAAGGTAACAATACAATGAATGTTTTAAACCAGCGGCAAGGAATATTGTGTGCAATGAGTACTACAACAACTCCTACCGCCATCAATATCATGTGCATGGTGATAGGCTTCCAGTGATCTCCGCTTTTATAAGTCAGTGTACTGGAAGCACTGAATACTTCAATAATAGAAACAAGGCAAAGCAATAGAAAGATTATCCAAATTACTTTGTCACCTTTGAATAAGTTTTTTAGCAAATCCATTTTCCCAGGATATTTTTATTATAAGTTTCTCACACACTCTTTAAACTGTTCACCACGGTCTTCGTAACTCTTGAACAAGTCGAAGCTGGCACAACATGGACTGAGAAGTACGGTTTCTCCTTTCTTAGCCATGTGGTAAGCGGCGTCTACTGCATCTTTCATGCTCTGTACATCGGCGATGGGTAAGCCGAATCCGTCGAAAAAGGCATGAAGCTTTTCGTTGTGAAGACCTAGAAATATCAGACCGGAGCATTTTTCTTTTACCAGTCCTGCTATCTCGTTGTAATCGTTTCCTTTATCCTTACCGCCCAGAATCAGGACCGTTTTGGTCTTCATGCTGCTCAATGCATACCAGCAAGAGTTCACATTGGTTGCTTTTGAGTCGTTGATGTAATCCACACCACGCACGCGGGTAACTTTTTCCAGACGATGTTCTACTCCCTTGAAGTCGCTCAGTGCTTCACGGATGCATTCCTTGCGGATACCTGCGATGTTGGCAGAGATACCGGCAGCCATTGAATTGAACAAGTTGTGCGTACCTGTCAGCGCAAGTTCTTCCTGCTCCATGTTGAATTCAATCGGCTTGGTGAAGTATACTTTATTCTGTTCTACGAAAGCAGCCAGTCCTTCTTCCTTCTTTTCGGCAAAAGGATAGTAGTGTCCGTGTATTCCATATTTATGCAATTCCTTTTGGATGACAGGATCATCATTCCAGAAGATAAAAGCATCGTTGTCTGTCTGGTTCTGTATGATGCGGAATTTAGCATCCACATAGTTCTGCATCTTGTAATCGTAACGATCCAGATGGTCAGGAGTGATGTTCATCAAGACAGCAATGTTGGCATGGAACTTATACATGTTATCCAACTGGAAGCTGCTTAGCTCGATGACGTAATAATCGTAGTTACACTCTGCCACCTGATAAGCCAGGCTTTGTCCGATGTTTCCAGCCAGTCCGACATTCAACCCCGCTTTCTTAAAGATATGATAAATAAGAGAAGTAGTCGTCGTCTTTCCGTTGCTTCCGGTGATACAAATCATCTTGGCATTGGTATATCGTCCGGCAAATTCAATTTCTGAAATAATAGGGGTTCCCTGTTCCTTCAGTTTCAGAATCAACGGGGCATCGTTTGGTATACCCGGACTCTTGATAACCTCGTCTGCGTTCAGAATCAGCTCTTCAGTGTGATGTCCTTCTTCCCACTGAATACCTCTTTCGTTCAACATGTTCTTGTATTTGTCTTTTATCAAAGACATGTCAGAAACAAAGGTATCGAAACCTTTTTTCTGTGCCAGCACGGCTGCTCCCGCACCGCTTTCGCCAGCTCCTAAAATGACAATTCTTTTTGCCATGATGCGTTATCTTATCTTTAAAGTTATAATTGTTATTGCTGCTAATACGATAGTGACAATCCAGAACCGGACGGTTATCTTCGATTCATGGAACACACTCGTAGGAGAAGTAATCAGGTACGTACAATTCGGGTCAAGCTGTGACAGGGTTGTACGGAAGTGATCGTGTATCGGCGTACGCTTGAAGATACGGCGCTTGAGTCCTTTCTTCTTACCGCTTCTAAAATATCTTACCTGAAGGATAACCGACAGGTTTTCTACAAGGAATACTCCACATAATATAGGGATCAACAACTCTTTATGTATGATGATTGCAAATACTGCAATGATACCTCCGATGGTCAGACTACCTGTATCGCCCATGAAAACCTGTGCGGGGAAGGCGTTGTACCAAAGAAAACCAATCAAGGCTCCGATGAGGGCACAGATAAAGATTACCAGTTCCTCACTCCCCGGAATATACATGATATTCAGGTAGCTGGCATACTCTATATGACTGGATACATATGCCAGTATTCCTAGGGTCACTCCGATGATGGCTGAGTTTCCGGCCGCCATGCCATCCATTCCATCGTTCAGGTTGGCACCGTTTGAAACCGCAGTTACCACAAAGATTGTTACCAGCACAAAGACAATCCAGCCGGCTGTTTGCGCATGTTCTCCCAAAAATCCTACAAAGTCGGCATAATCCAGGTTGTTGTTCTTGAAGAAGGGGATAGTGGTTTTGGTTGATTTCTCATCCTGACTTTTGTGCACCACATCTACCACATGGCCGTCTTTCTGAATCTCCACGTTTTCACGGATAACTACGTTCGGACTGAGATAAAGAGTCAGGCCGACAATCAATCCCAATCCTACCTGTCCAATGATCTTAAACTTGCCGTGCAGTCCTTCCTTATCCTTGCGAAAGACCTTGATATAGTCGTCGGCAAATCCCAGGCTGCCCAGCCATACCGTAGTAATCAGCATCAGTATCATATAGATATTGTTCAGCTTACCCAGCAGGAGGCAGGGTATGAGTACCGCAACGATGATGATGATTCCCCCCATCGTAGGAACTCCTACCTTATTTACATTAAACGGATCGATTGAAGCATCACGCTGTGTTTCCGTAATTTGCTTTTTCTTGAGCAACTTGATGAAATACTCTCCGAATATGGCTGATATAAGTAAAGACAGAATGATAGCCATGAGCGAGCGGAACGAAACATAGCCGAACATACGCGCTCCCGGAAAGTCAAGCTGTTCCAAGTATTTGAATAAATAATATAACATGTCGTATTCCTGTTATTCGTTAGCAAAAATTTCTGTTAATACCTCCTTGTCATCGAAATGGTGTTTTACACCTTTTATTTCCTGATAATTTTCATGTCCTTTTCCAGCAACCAGAATTACGTCGCCTGCCTGTGCCAGCATGCAAGCCGTACGTATCGCTTCCTTACGGTCGGCGATGGAAAGAACCTTTGTCATGTCCTCTTTTGTCAGCCCTGCCAGCATATCGTTGATAATGTCCTGAGGTTCTTCAAAACGAGGGTTATCGGATGTGATGATAACGCGGTCACTTTGCTTGACCGATTCCTGGGCCATCAACGGACGTTTGCCTTTATCGCGGTTGCCACCGGCACCAACTACCGTGATAACTCGTCCCCGTCCTTTCAACACTTCGTGGATAGCATTCAGTACATTTACCAAAGCATCGGGAGTGTGAGCGTAATCGACAATTGCTGTATAGCCTCTCTTGGAGCGCAAAGCATCAAAGCGTCCTGCAACCGGACGGAGAGTACTCAGTATAAGTAGTACATCTTCAGGCTGTTTACCCAGCAGACATGCTGCTCCGTATACGGCCAGCAGATTCGATGCGTTGAAACGTCCGATAAACTGTACATTGACTTCACGGTTGTTTATGTCCATCAGCATACCTTCGAATCCGTCTTCCAGCACCTTTCCCTTGAAGTCACAGAGCGTACGCAAGGAATAAGTGGCTACTTTCGCCTTGGTGTTTTGCACCATGACGCTGCCATTTTTATCATCCAAGTTCGTCAGTGCAAAGGCTGTCTTGGGCAGACCATCGAAGAATGCCTTTTTAGCTTTCAGGTAATTCTCGAATGTCTTGTGATAATCCAGGTGATCGCGTGTGATATTGGTAAAAATACCTCCTACGAATTTCAATCCTCCGATACGCTTCTGTGCGATAGAGTGTGAGCTGACCTCCATAAACGCATATTTACAGCCTTCGTCGGCCATACGTCCCAGCAGTCGGTTCAGTGTAATCGGATCAGGGGTAGTATGATCGGTCGGGATAGCTTCCCCGTCGATATAGTTGCAAACGGTGGACAGCAAACCTACCTTATATCCGAATTTGCGGAACATATTATATAATAAGGTGGCGATGGTTGTCTTTCCGTTTGTTCCGGTAACACCTACCAGATCAAGTTTCGAGGTTGGATCGCCATAGAAAGTAGTCGCCAGTTTACCTACTGCATCTTCCGTGTCGGCTACCGTTACATAAGTAACATCCTCCTTTAATTCTTCGGGTAATGTTTCACAAACAATGGCAGTAGCTCCTTTCTCGATAGCTTTTGCTATATAAGCATGTCCGTCGGTCTGAGTCCCTTTTACGGCCACAAACAAGTCTCCAGCTTCTATCAGACGAGAGTCCATCTGAATGCCTTTAATTTCTTTGTCCGCATTTCCTTTTATTTCGCAGACGTTGACGGATTGAATGATATTTCCCAGTTTCATGTTTTTATGTTATTTCTTAATGCTTTAATGTTAATGTAATTGTTTGTCCTTTAAGAACCGGAGAACCTGCAGGGATACTTTGAGCCTTAACTTTACCCAATCCTACCAGTCGTACTCTTAGTCCGTAACTCTCCAGCAAATAAACAGCATCTTTAGCTCCCATGTTCAATACATTAGGTACCTGATGCTTGCTCGGCTTGCTTATTTTCAGGTCGGCATAGCTGTGTGTGCACTGTGCTTTACCCCACAATGGTTCCGTAGAATAAGGAACTGTATTGCTGTTCCCTGGTATATTCAGGGCGCGCAGGACGTATGCCGACTCCTTGATATCTCCATTCTTTACGTCCGGTATCAGTACAGCCGTCGAATCTTTGGCATGAGTCAGGTCGCGGTACAGGTGTTTGGCGTAGATACGTTCGGCTATGCGGCTGAATACGCTTCCTGCCTGCAAACCTCCCGATGCCGGCCCGTGCGGAATCTGTATTGATACGATGCAGCTGTATTTCGGTGCTTCCGAAGGAAAGTATCCACAGAAACTAACCAGATAACTTACACCTCCAGATTTATATCCGGCTTTACCCTGAGAAATCTGGGCTGTACCTGTCTTACCCGATACATTGAACTGCTTGCTTCCTGCCGGTTTGGCAAGACCTTCCGATACCACTTTGCGCAAGATGGTACGGATCATGGTCAGCGTCGTATCCGAACAGATTTTCGGATTGACAACCTCTGTCGGGATTTCCTCCAATATTTCGCCGTCCTTGGCGATGGCCTTTACAAACTTCGGTTTGATCATCACTCCGTCGTTAGCGATGGCATTGTAGAAGTTCAGAATATAAATAGGAGGAATCATCGTTTCGTAACCGATACTCATCCAGGGCAAGGTCGTCTTGGCAAAATAACGTTCCTTCGGTCCGAGTATACGCGGACTGGCTTCTCCTACGAAGCCTAGATGCAACGGAGTATCGATGCTCATTCGTTTCAGCCCGTCGACGAATTTTTGTGGATTATTCTTGTAGAACTTATCGATGATGGTTGATACACCTACATTCGACGAAACCTCCAGAATCTTGGTTACATCTATTTTCCCATAGCCACCTTTGTACCAGTTCCAGTCCTTCATCCAGCTACCGTACATGTTGACCATTCCGTTGCCGGTATCCACCTCATAGTCGGGAGTGATATATTTGTCCTCCATGGCTACCATAATAGAGGCAGTCTTGAAAGTAGAACCCGGTTCCATCAGGTTGCTTACGGCGGCGTTTCGCATCTCATAATAGTTGCCGTCGCTGGCACGTGTCATATTTACATTCGCTTTCACCTCACCAGTTTTTACTTCCATTACTACTGCCACACCCGATATTGCTTCCAAAGTTTTCAGCTGGTCGACCAGTGCTTTTTCTGCAATATCCTGCATGTCAACATCAATTGTCGTGATGATGTCACAACCATCTACGGCAGGTTTGTCTATGATGTTCAGGTATTTGTTCATCACCTTCTGGCGGTGAGTGATACCATTCTGTCCCCTTAAGATAGAATCATAAGTCAGTTCCAGACCATTTTTGGCTCCTTGTGTCATATCAGGGTACATATCTCCTAATGTACGCATAGCCAGTGATCCGAAAGGCTTCTTACGCTGGTTGAACGTTTCCACGTGCAGGCCACCTCTATTCGGGCTTAGTTCGAATACAGGCAGGCGTTTCACTTCCTTATACTCAATGTATGAGATTCGTTTAGGGTAAATCAGGTAGTGACGACTTTTAGAACGGCGCCCTTTTAACAAATGCTTGCGGAATTCTTGTGCACTCTTGTCTGGAAAAATCTCGTGAAGTCCCTGGCTGATTTCTGACAGATGGTTCATCAGCATAGTGTCTTTTTCCTCACCTCCGGCACGGAAATCCATGTAGATACGGTATTCGGGCAGACTGCTTGCCATTAGTTTCCCGTCGGAAGAAATGATGTTTCCGCGAGTTGGAAGCACAACTACGTTTTCTTTCACGAAACGGTCGGCAACATCTTTCCAGTATTGTCGTTCGGCAAACATGATAAATCCCGCTTTGACTATAATCAGTACAGCCAATACAAACATAATTACTACGATAAACGTGTAACGTAGCATGATATTTTTCAGTCCGGGTATCATTTCTTTTCGTCTTCTTTTTTAATCAGGTATGGAGGAGTTGTCGCTGTTTGCAGCGGAGTACCCTCGGTTGCTATATATTCTTCTATATGCGACTGGCGACTTCGTTCCGTCAGCTCAGAGGAAATGGTCAGCGCATCGTATTTGATGTCTGTCAGTTCTTTTTTTAGCTTGTCTATTTCAATTAATTCTTGCTGGCTGGAATAGCGGTTGTCAATGTACAAGATAGTCAGAATGACAATCAGAATAAGGAGGTTAGCCTGCCTTCTCAAAAAGTCGTGGGCCAAAATATCGCCTCCCAGAATGCTCTTCAGCGTAATATGTGAAGAGTCTTGTTGTTGTGATGTTGTATCTTGCTGCTCCATGATTTGAACTATTTTTTTTCTGCAATTCGTAATTTTGCACTCCGTGACCGAGGGTTCCGGGCTATTTCCTCGTCCGAAGGGACAATCACCTTGTTGTTCACTGCACGGAAAGGACTTTGTACGTTACCATAAAAATCCTGTTCCACCTTACCTTCTACGTTGCCCGTCTTGATAAGGTTTTTTACGATACGGTCTTCCAGCGAATGGTATGTAATGATAACCAGTCGTCCTCCCGGCTTCAGTGCTTCGGTTGCTGCATAAAGCATTTCCTTCAGCGCTTCCATTTCCTGGTTTACCTCTATACGCAGTGCCTGAAAGACTTTGGCGAGCTCTTTCTTTTCGCGTTCTCTGCCGAACAAGGGCTTTATCACTTCCAGAAAGTCACCGATGGTGACAAACTGCTTCTGAGCGCGTGCCTTGACCAGAACAGAAGCCAGCTTGCGGCTGTTTTTCAGTTCCCCGTACAAGTAGAATACATTTGCCAGCCGTTCTTCCTCGTAAGTGTTTACGATGTCGGCAGCTGTCATTCCTGCACGCTTGTTCATGCGCATGTCAAGATTACCGTCGAACCGGAAGGAGAAACCACGTTCCGAGTCGTCGAAGTGATGCGATGATACACCTAAGTCGGCAAGTATAGCATCTACTTCCTCCACTCCGTAGTAGCGGAGGAAATTATGAAGGTAGCGGAAGTTGCTTCGTACGAAAGTGAACCGAGAGTCGTCGACAATGTTCTTTTCGGCATCTTCATCCTGGTCGAAGCTGTACAGGTGGCTGTCGGCATCCATACGTCGCAGGATTTCTTTAGAGTGTCCTCCTCCTCCAAACGTCATGTCTACATAAATGCCTGCCGGATGAAGGTTCATGCCGTCGATGCTTTCGTTCAGCAGTACCGGTATATGATAAATCTGTTCTGTTTCGTTCATTATAATGCTGTTGCTTTAATCGGTTTTACACCTTATATATATTGAGCTGGTAAAATTACATATTTCTCAACAATTAGAGGGTATAGTTGAATGAAAATATTTAAGGAAGTTATCAACAGGTAAGGACGTTGTTGTGAAATACCGGGACGATATTGAAAAACGTCGGCGTATTTGGGAAAAAACGTCTCTATGTTTTGAGAAAATTTGTACAAAAAAAATTAGAATTTGTACAAATTTCAACAGGAACGTCAAGACATTGACTTTGTGACAAATGCTTCTTTGTAATAAATCTGCCGGAGAAAAGAAAAAATGTGCACATCCGATTGCTGTATTGTGCAATTATGTTACATTTTAATTCGTTGTGTCCTTTTTTTCAGGTTTCCATGTTACATTTTTTCGATATAAATGAGCAACATTCCGAAAGATAGATTACATTTGCAAAGAAATGTGAGAATGAAATAATGGCTAGCGATTCGATTTTTTTAATAGATATTGATAAAATCTTGAAAGAGAAGGCTGGAAAAAAAGCCAGGCGGATTCCTCGTTTTTTTGTTTCTTACCTGAAGCATATCGTGCATCAGGAAGAGATAAACGCTTTCCTGAAGAGTGTAAAGGATAAAAGCGGAGTGGATTTTCTGGCTGCATGCATGGACTTTCTGGATGCAAAGCTGGATGTGCACGGGCTGGAGAATTTGCCGGAAGACGGACTTTGTACATTCGTATCGAACCATCCGCTGGGTGGGCAGGACGGTGTTGCACTGGGGTATTTGCTGGGTACACATTATAACGGACGCATCAAGTATCTGGTCAACGATTTGCTGATGAATCTGCATGGTCTGGCTCCGCTCTGTATTCCTATCAACAAGACCGGATCGCAGTCGCGTGATTTTCCTCGCATGGTGGAAGAGGGATTCCGTTCCGACAGCCATATCATTATGTTTCCCGCCGGGATATGCTCCCGTCGTCAGCATGGTGTTATAAAGGACCTGGCATGGAAAAAAACGTTCATTACCAAGAGTGTTGAAACCCAGCGCTATGTCGTGCCTATACATTTTGAAGGCCGGAATTCTAATTTTTTCTACAATCTTGCCAATGCCTGTAAGTTTTTTGGTATAAAGTTCAATATCGCCATGCTGTATCTGGCAGACGAGATGTTTAAGAACCGGCATAAAACATTTCGGGTGACGATTGGAAAGCCTATACCATGGCATACATTCGACAAGTCCAAATCTCCGGCTGAGTGGGCTGAATACGTCAGAGATGTGGTCTATAAACTATAATTTAGGAAGATTTTATTACATATATGGAAGAAATTATTGCACCTGTTGATAGAGAGTTGCTTAAGTCGGAACTTACTGCTGAAAGGCGATTAAGATCGACTAATAAAAGCCATAACGAAATCTATATAGTAAACTGGAAGAATGCTCCTAATGTTTTGAAGGAGATAGGCCGTTTGCGTGAGATAGCTTTCCGTGCTGCCGGAGGTGGTACGGGGAAGGCGTTAGACTTGGACGAGTATGACTTGATGGAAAATCCTTACCAACAATTGATTGTATGGAACCCAGATGCAGAAGAAATTCTGGGAGGCTATCGATATATTTTGGGTGATGAAGTTGAATTTGACAAGGAAGGAAAGCCTGTGCTGGCAACCGCTCACATGTTTAATTTTTCAGAAAAATTTCTGAAGGAATATCTTCCTACTACCATCGAATTAGGACGCTCGTTTGTAACATTGGAATATCAGTCTACCCGGGCGGGATCGAAAGGGCTTTTTGCTCTCGATAATTTGTGGGACGGACTGGGTGCCTTGACAGTTATCAAGTCGAATGTGAAATATTTCTTTGGCAAGATGACGATGTACCCCAGCTACAACCGCTTTGGACGTGATATGATTCTCTTCTTCCTGAAGAAGCATTTTTCTGACAAGGATGGTTTGATTACTCCGATGGTTCCGCTGGAAATTGAAACAGATCCGGCTGTCCTGGAGAAACTGTTCTGCTACGATACGTTCAAGGAAGATTACAGGGTTCTGAACTCGGAAGTCCGTAAGCTGGGCTATAACATTCCTCCTTTGGTAAATGCTTACATGAGTTTGTCGCCTACCATGCGTATGTTTGGCACAGCCATCAACGACGGTTTTGGTGATGTGGAGGAAACCGGTATCCTGATTGCCGTGGATGAGATTCTGGAAGAGAAGCGTATCCGTCACATTGAATCCTATATCAAGGAACATCCGGAAGCACTTCAGATTACTTCGGGAGCTAATACGGTGGTTTCAAAAAGTTCACATTGATATAAACGAATAAAAATTTTAAAGCCAGCTCTGTGCGTTTGTCCCGAAAGGATGTTAGGCATGGAGCTGGCTTTGTCTGTATAAGGAGTTTTTACGGGCGGTTTTAAACAGCTGGCAGGCTGTTTCCGTTTATCTTGCGGTATAAATCGAGCGCATATACATCGGTCATGCCCGATATGTAATCGAGTACAGCTTGTATTTTTCCGTACAGGGTAGGGGCATGTACCTCGTATTGTTTCGATACACGGTTGATGAGCAGCTTGGAATAAGCCTTGTCGGGGTACCGTACAGCTTCTATCATCAGGTCGATTAAGGTGGTGATGACCTGGTAACCGGCAAGTTCTATATCGAGGACGTCCTTCGAACAGTAGATTTTAGCGAAGGCCGTCTTTGAACAGTTTGCGTATGCTTTCCGTATCGGTTCGTCCATGTGCTTGATGAGCGGCCCCTCGAAGGTACCGGAAAGAATCTGCTCTTCATTGTCTACAAAAACTTGCGTACATGCTTGTATCAGCACGCCTATGGCAGATGTGCGCAGATAAGCTATCTGTTCGTTGGTATCTGTGACCAGCTGGCATATTTCGTGAATACGCTTCTTGCGGGCTTCCGTAAAAAACTGAAAGTACAGCTCCTTGGTTTCTTGTGTGGTCAGTATTTTCAGTTTATGGGCATCTTCTATATCCATCATCTGGTAGCAGATATCGTCGGCGGCTTCTACCAGGTAAACCAGCGGATGGCGTGCGTAGCGTGCGGGCTCGTTTTCTTTGCTTAGTCTGATAATGCCCAATTCGTCTGCAATCCGTTTGTAGTCGGCTTCCTCACTTTGAAAAAAACCGAATTTCTGTTTCTTTCCCGCCAGTTGTGAGGAATACGGATATTTGACAATGGAAGCGAGGGTAGCATACGTCATGACGAATCCCCCCGGTCGTCTTCCCTGAAATTGATGAGTCAGCAGGCGGAAAGCATTGGCATTTCCTTCAAAGTGAATCAGGTCTTCCCATTCGGCTTCCGATAACAGTGGCTTCAAGGCAAGTCCTTTACCTTCGGAGAAATAGGTACCGATGGCTTTTTCGCCCGAATGTCCGAAAGGGGGATTGCCCAAATCGTGTGCCAGACAGGCAGCCGAAACAATGGCTCCGATTTCCGACAGGTGGGAATCCGACAGTTCCGGATGCTTTTGTAAAAGGCGTATGGCAACATCATTTCCCAGTGAACGTCCTACACAGGAAACCTCCAGACTGTGTGTCAGACGATTGTGGACGAAGATGCTTCCGGGCAACGGGAAAACCTGGGTTTTATTCTGCAAGCGGCGGAAAGGTGCGGAGAAAATCAGGCGGTCGTAGTCGCGCTGAAACTCGGTTCTGTCTTCTTTCCTGACTTCATGCAGAGCTTCCAGTCCGAAACGCTTGTTCGATATGAGTTGGTTCCAGTTCATGGTTGGTTACAGTTTTTTGCAAACTTAGGTAAAATCGCTGGAAAAACTGACAGCCTAGTGGGAAAAAGGGGAGATTTTGTCTGATAAAAGATTTGTTTTTATAAAAAATGGTAAACATAAATAGTAAGTCCCCCGAAATGTTTAACTTCGCACAATTAAAATAACCGTAAAATGAAAGTACAGATTATCAATAAGTCGAAACATGCATTGCCCCAGTATGCAACAAACTGCTCGGCAGGGATGGATTTACGTGCGAACCTGGAGGAACCGATAGTATTGAAACCGTTGCAGCGTTGTCTTGTGCCTACTGGATTATATATAGCCCTGCCCGAAGGATTTGAGGCACAGATACGCCCCCGAAGCGGGCTTGCTCTGAAAAAAGGAATAACGTTGCTGAATACGCCGGGTACAATCGATGCCGATTATCGTGGCGAGATAGGCGTGATTGTAGTAAACCTTTCTACCGAAGATTTCGTGATAGAAGACGGGGAACGCATTGCGCAGATGGTGATAGCCCGTTATGAACAGGCCGAATGGCAGGAAGTGGAAGTGCTGGAAGATACTGAACGTGGAGCGGGTGGTTTCGGACATACGGGAGTGAAATAACGGAGAATCGTTCGTGCTTATTAAAAAAATCATCGGTATGCGAAAATTGATTTATATCATATCGGCCTGTGTGATGGTGGTTATGGTTGCTTGCGGAACTTCCGGCAAACAGACCAAGTTGAAGCATCAGCAGGTTGTCGTACAAAAGGACCCGCTTACTCCTGAGCAGCGGCGGAAGTACGACTATTATTTTCTCGAGGCTGTACGCATGAAGCAAAAAGGCGATTACGATGCGGCTTACGAGTTGTATCAGCATTGCCTGGATATTTATCCGGCATCGGGGGCTGCCTTGTATGAACTCTCGCAGTTTTATATGTATCTGGGTCAGGAAAGAAAAGGAGAACAGGCTTTAAAGCAGGCAGTGTCTTCTGATGAATCTAATTTCTGGTATAAACGGACATTAGCTTCTTACTATGAGCGGAAACGTGATGTGCCTAAAGCAATTGCGGTTTATGAAAATATGGCCGATCAGTTTCCTTCACGTCTAGAACCGTTGATGTCATTGATAGATTTGTATAATCAGACTAAAAGTTATCAGCAGGTTATCAATACATTGAATCGTCTGGAGGAATTGGATGGAAAGTCCGAACAGATTAGTATGGAAAAATTCCGAATGTTTTTGCTGTTGGGTGATCAGGAGAAAGCATTTACGGAGATAGAAAGCTTGTCTAAAGAATATCCTTACGATATGCGTTACCAGACAATATTGGGAGATGTCTATCTGAACAACGACAAGCCTCAGGAAGCACTTGGCGTTTATCAGCGTATCTTGAAAGAAGAGCCTGGATATGCTCCGGCTTTGATCTCGATGGCTTCTTATTATCAGAAAACTGGACAAGATAGTTTATATCAGGCGCAACTTGATACGATTTTACTGAATGATGATGTGCAGTCGGATACCAAGATGGAAATTATGCGTCAGCTTATCCTTCAGTCGGAGCAAGGCTCCAAGGATAGCACGCAGGTTATTTCTCTGTTTCAGAACATTCTGAAACGTCCGCAGCAAAATGCCGATCTGGCAATGTTGTGTGCACAATATCTGCTGACAAAGAAAATGGAGAAAGAGGCTGTTCCTGTATTGCATCAGATATTGGAACTCGATCCGGAGAACAAGCCGGCACGCCTTCAGCTGCTGAGTTATGCCATACGCGACAATAATCTCGATGATGTCATTCGGATAGCGAAGCCTGCACTGGAGTACAATCCGGAGTCGCTTGAATTCTATTATTATCTGGGAATAGCCTATCATCAGAAAGGAGAGACCGATGAGGCGCTGGATGTCTTTACCAAAGGAGTGAAACAGATAAATGAGAAGAGTGACAAGGGTGTTGTGTCTGATTTCTACGCAATATTGGGTGATTTGTATCACTCGAAGGAAATGCATGCTGAGGCATATGCTGCTTATGATTCTTCTTTGGTGTACAATCCGGACAATATCGGTACACTGAATAATTATGCTTATTTTCTTTCTGTGGAACGGAAGGATTTGGATAAGGCAGAAGAGATGAGTTATCGTACCGTGAAGGCTGAGCCAGATAATGAAACTTATCTCGATACCTATGCGTGGATTTTGTTCGAAAAGGGAAGATATACCGAAGCACGTATCTATATTGAACAGGCTTTGCGTAATAAGGGAGATAAAAGCCGGACCATAGTGGAGCATGCCGGGGATATCTATTACATGCTGGGTGAAAAGGATAAGGCTTTGGAGTACTGGAAGAAAGCAGATGCGATGGATGAAATTCCCGAAGATGGTTCTACTCCGCCTACAGAAAAAGAAAAGAAACGCTTGAAACAAAAGATTGCTCAAAAGAAATATATAGCCGAATGATAAGATTGGTAATACGATATCTGTATGTGCTGGTAGCTATTGTACTGGTAGCTTCGTGTTCGTCTACCCGAAAACTGGAAAAGACACCTATGATTGGAGGGCTGACAGGGGAGGCGTATATGGAGAAGGTCATAGAACTTTCGCCTTCGTGGAAGGCTGTTAGTGGAAAAGTGGCATTGACTCTGAACATGGAAGGTCAGAAAGATACAAAAGTCAGTGCTACGTTGCGCTTGAAAAGAGGAGAATCTATACAGTTGTATGTGGCTCCGTTGCTGGGTATCGAGGTAGCTCGTCTGGAAATTACTCCCGAGGGGTTGTTGGCTGTCGACCGACTGAATAAACGCTATGTCAAGGTTTCATTTGAGGAACTTAGTCGTCTGGCAAATACAGAACTGAGTTTTAATGTGCTTCAGTCTCTGTTTTTGAATGAGCTGTTCCTTCCAGGGAAGGCGCAGTTGGATGTCTCTGATGCAAAATCTTTCCGTATTTCACTGGAAAATGGATGTGTCTTGCTGGAAGCAAAGCCAGCCAAAGGGCTTTCCTATCGTTTCCGCACTTCTGTCGACCGTGGCTTGCTGGAAGAAAGTCGTATTGGGGTTTCGAATACTCCCTATGCACTTAACTGGAAATATGATGATTTTACGACGTTGGACAATCGTTTGTTTCCCAGTCACATGTTGCTTTCTGTAGAAGGGACGGGCAAACCTCTTACGCTTGACATGAAGTTTTCCCGTTTGTCGGTAGGTGGAGATTGGGAAGGACGGACACAGCTTTCGTCCCGTTATCAGCAGATTGAATTGCAGGAACTGATAAAGACTTTGTTGAAACAATGAAACAATTACTTGGGTTGTTATTGGTCTGTCTGCTTTGTGCGCAAGGATTTGCGCAGAGCACACGTAAGATTCGGGAACTGGAAAAGCAGCATGCTGAGTTGCAAAAGCAGATTTCCGCATCCGAAACATTGTTGCAGTCGACTAAGAAGGACGTGAAAAGCCAGCTGAATAATTTAGCTTTACTATCTGGACAGATTAATGAACGCAAGAAATATATTGAGACGATTGAAAAAGATGTCAAGGTCATACAAGCAGAGGTTGATCGTCTGCAGCTGGAGCTGAAGGCTTTGCAGCGGGAACTGGCAGATAAAAAGAAAAAGTATGAGCAGTCGGTAAAGTATATGTATCGCAATAAGTCGATACAGGAAAAACTGATGTTTATTTTTTCTGCCGATAACTTGAGCCAGATGTACCGGCGGTTGCGGTATGTTCGTGAGTATGCCGACTATCAACGCTTACAAGGTATTCAGGTGGAGCGTAAGCAAAAACAGGTTGCAGAAAAGCAACAAATATTGCTTGCCAGCAAAAATGCCAAAGAGGAGATGTTGAAGCAGGGAGAGACTGAACGGTTAAAATTGGAAGAGCAGGAGAAAGAACGTAAAACGCTGCTTGCCTCTTTGCAGAAGAAACAACGGAGCATTCAGTCTGAAATTTCGGCGAAACGTCGCTCTGCCAACAAGTTGAATGCACAGATTGATCGGCTGATTGCGATTGAAATAGAGAACGCCCGCAAGAGGGCAGAAGAGGAAGCTCGTCGTAAGGCTGAGGCCAAACGGAAGGCAGAGGCTGCCGAAGAGAAAAAAACAGTTGCTGGGGACAGTAAAAGTGGTACGGTAAAGACAGCTCCCTCGAAAATGAACGAATATAAAATTGATTCGGAGGATCGCCGGTTATCAAGCATCTTTACGCAAAACAAAGGACGGCTTCCTGTTCCTATAACAGGTCCCTATGTGATTGTTGGGCATTTTGGACAGTATCAGGTAAAAGGATTGCGGAATGTCCGTCTGGACAATAAAGGAATCGACATAAAAGGCAAGGACGGCGCTCAAGCCCGTGCCATATTTGATGGGGAAGTTTCGGCAATCTTCCAGTATAATGGACTGTCGAATGTTCTTATCCGTCACGGTAGTTACATATCTGTATATTGTAACTTGTCGTCGGTATTGGTGAAAAAAGGTAGTGTCCTGAAAGCCCGTGATATTATTGGTCCGGTAAATACAGATAAAGATGGTAATACAGTCCTCCATTTTCAGCTTCGTAAAGAGACAGAAAAACTGAATCCAGAACTTTGGCTACATCGCTGATAGTGTTTAGATTGAGGCTTGTTTCCTTTGTTTATCGAAAATGAGCATCATTGAAACTGCTTGCTTGTTATCTTTGCGGAATCTGTATGTCGGGCGTTGAGAAATGTTTTCCTTTTAGTGGAAAATAGGAGGTAAATTACTCTTGAACCGCTTAGGGTATAGAAAAGTATATCGTTGTAAGCGAAGGTTATATGATTAAGCTATAAAAACAAATTCTGGTGATATTCACATGAATAATCACCAGAATTTGTTTTGTTCAGGATTGTATTCAAATCCTACAGCTTTCAGTTTGTTTACGATTTCTTCTTTGCTGACCTGCATGTCTTGGCAAAGTGCATCCAGAGAAGGGTAGAAATCACGCAATTTCATGTTGATGAAGCTGAACAGCATCATCGGATCTTTAGGTAATTCCATAATGATTGTTTCTTTTTTTATGCGGGTGCAAAATTACATTATTTTGCGTTTCATTGTTCCAATTATTAGCAAGATTAACATAGTTCGGTTGCTTTTGTGCCGCTATTGGCTTTCAATCGGAAATAATTGTAAAATAAATACTAAAGTTTTCTATGTTACTCCCTTCAACTCGGGAAAAAACATTACCTTTGCACTCTCAATAATGATCATTATATAGACTCAAAAAGTATTTGTAAAACATGATGGAGCTTGATTTACTCACAGCTATATCACCTATTGACGGTCGATACAGAAGCAAAGCCGGTGCTCTGGCTGCTTATTTTTCAGAGTTTGCACTGATGAAATATCGTGTGCGGGTTGAAATTGAATATTTTATAACTTTGTGTGAATTGCCGTTGCCGCAGCTGAAAAGTTTCGATTCGGCACGTTTCGAATCATTGCGTGATATCTATCGTAACTTTTCGGAAGCAGATGCTCAGCGCATCAAGGAAATTGAAAGTGTTACAAACCATGATGTAAAGGCTGTTGAGTATTTTATCAAGGAACAGTTCGACAAGTTAGGAGGACTGGAACATTACAAGGAATTCATTCATTTTGGCCTGACTTCTCAGGATATCAATAATACTTCTGTGCCTTTGTCTATCAAGGATGCATTGAATGAGGTTTATTATCCGCAGATTCAGAAACTGATTGACCAGCTGACTACGTATGCAGAAGAATGGAAAGATATTCCGATGCTGGCAAAGACACACGGACAGCCTGCTTCTCCTACTCGTCTAGGTAAGGAAATCATGGTATTTGTATACCGTCTGAACCGTCAGTTGGCTGTCTTGAAGGCATGTCCTATTACTGCTAAATTCGGAGGCGCTACAGGTAATTATAATGCTCATCATGTAGCATATCCGGAATTCGACTGGAAAGCTTTCGGAAATAAGTTCGTTGCAGAGAAACTGGGACTGGAACGCGAAGAGTATACTACTCAGATTTCCAACTATGATAATCTTGGTGCCATATTCGATGCCATGAAGCGTATTAATACGATCATGATTGATATGAACCGTGATTTCTGGCAGTATATCTCTATGGAATACTTCAAGCAGAAAATCAAAGCTGGCGAAGTTGGCTCGAGCGCTATGCCACATAAGGTAAATCCGATTGACTTCGAAAATGCAGAAGGTAATCTGGGTATGGCAAACGCCGTTCTGGCACATCTCTCTTCTAAACTCCCGATATCACGTTTGCAGCGTGACTTGACCGATTCTACGGTTCTGCGTAATATTGGCGTTCCGTTTGGGCATACAGTGATTGCTATTCAGAGTTCATTGAAAGGACTTGGCAAGCTGTTGTTGAATGAGCATAAAATTTATGAGGATTTGGATAATTGCTGGAGTGTGGTAGCTGAAGCTATTCAGACAATTCTTCGCCGTGAGGCATATCCGCATCCTTACGAAGCCTTGAAAGCATTGACTCGTACCAATCAGGCTATCACTGAGGCATCTATTAAAGAGTTTATTGAAACACTGAATGTCAGTGAAGATATTAAAAAAGAATTGCGCGCGATTACTCCGCACAATTATACCGGAATGTAAAATATATAAAAAGAGTTTAGCCCGAGAAGGGTGTAATTATTAATCTATAAATAGAAAACAACAATTATGGCAGAAAGAGAAAACAGACAGGATAGTGAAAACACTCAGTCTGGCCGCGATGGTTACAAGTCTTACAACAGAGAAGGTTATAACAGATACAACCGTAATGAGGGAGGTAACAGCTATGGACGTCGTCCGCGCTTTACCCCAAACAATGAAGGAGGTGAACGTCCTCAGCGCTCTTATAGCTCTCGTTATAATAATAACAATGGAGAAGGTGGAGAACAACGTCCGTACCGTCCGCGCTTTAATAACGGTGGTCAGCAAGGTGAAGGTGGCTATCGTCCGCAGCGTTCGTATGGCAATCGCCCGTCATATGATAATAATGGAGGCGAACGTTCTTCGTATAATCCGAACTTTAATAATAATGCTCGTCCGCGTCGTTCCTATAACTCTCGTTATAATAACAACAATAATGGAGAAGGTGGAGAACAGCGTTCGTATCGTCCTCGTTTCAATAATGCCCAGCAGGGAGAAGGTGGTTTCCGTCCGCAGCGTCCGCGTTTCAACAACGGAGGACAGCAGGGTGGTTACAATCGTCAGCAGGGAGGCGGTTATCGTCCACGTACAGCCGACTACAATCCGAATGCTAAGTATAGCATGAAGAAGCAGATAGAATATAAGGATATACTGACTGACCCGGATGAACCGATCCGCTTGAATAAGTTCTTGGCAAATGCTGGTATTTGTTCACGACGTGAAGCTGATGAGTTTATTACTGCCGGAGTTGTTTCGGTAAATGGGGTAGTGGTTACTGAGTTAGGTACGAAAGTTAAGCGTTCCGATGAGATTAAGTTCCACGACCAGCCAGTCAATATCGAGCGTAAGGTGTATGTGTTGCTGAATAAGCCAAAAGATTGCGTTACAACATCCGATGATCCTCAGGAACGCAAGACCGTGATGGATTTTGTAAAGGGTGCTTGCAAGGAACGTATTTATCCGGTAGGACGTCTGGACCGTAATACTACAGGTGTGTTGCTGTTGACAAATGACGGTGACCTGGCTTCCAAGCTGACACATCCGAAATATCTGAAGAAAAAAATATATCATGTTTATTGCGATAAAAATGTAACTAAGGCTGATTTGGATCAGATAGTTGCCGGTATTACTTTGGATGATGGTGAAATTCATGCAGATGCAGTCAGCTATGCATCGGATACGGATAAGTCGCAGGTAGGCATTGAAATTCATTCAGGTAAGAACCGTATTGTTCGTCGTATTTTCGAAGCATTGGGCTATCGTGTAATTAAGCTGGATCGTGTATATTTCGCAGGACTTACCAAGAAGGGCTTGCGCCGTGGCGACTGGCGTTACCTGACAGAGCAGGAAGTAAACATGCTCCGTATGGGATCTTTTGAGTAATTAGTTAATGAAATAAATAACATGGAAACAATTCGTAGAACAAAAATTGTTGATCTTTTGAAGTGCCGTGATTTCGGGACAATGGTCAATGTGAAAGGGTGGGTACGTACTCGCCGTGGTAGCAAACAGGTAAACTTCATTGCCTTGAACGATGGTTCTACTATAAATAATGTGCAGGTAGTTGTCGATCTGGCAAACTTCGATGAAGAGATGTTGAAGCAGATTACTACCGGAGCATGTATCAGTGTGAATGGCGAACTGGTTGAATCAGTAGGATCAGGACAGGCAGCAGAAATTCAGGCTCGTGAAATCGAAGTACTGGGTGTTTGTGACAATACATATCCTCTTCAGAAAAAAGGACACTCTATGGAATTTTTACGTGAGATTGCTCACTTGCGTCCGCGTACCAATACTTTTGGAGCTGTGTTCCGTATTCGTCATAATATGGCTATCGCCATTCACAAGTTCTTCCATGAACGTGGATTCTTCTATTTTCATACACCGCTTATCACAGCTTCCGACTGTGAAGGAGCCGGTCAGATGTTTCAGGTTACTACCATGAATCTGTATGATCTGAAGAAGGATGAGAATGGATCGATTATTTATGATAACGATTTCTTTGGAAAACAGACCAGTTTGACTGTATCAGGTCAGTTGGAAGGTGAATTGGCAGCTACGGCTTTGGGAGCTATCTATACTTTTGGGCCGACATTCCGCGCTGAAAATTCAAATACTCCACGTCACCTGGCAGAGTTCTGGATGATTGAACCGGAAGTGGCTTTCAATGATATCAACGATAATATGGACTTGGCAGAAGAGTTCATTAAATATTGTGTTCAGTGGGCTCTTGATAACTGCTACGATGATGTGAAATTCCTGAACGATATGTTCGATAAGGGATTGATCGAACGTCTGCAGGGTGTTCTGAAAGAAGAATTTGTACGTTTGCCCTATACGGAAGGTATCAAGATTTTGGAAGATGCCGTTGCCAAAGGTCATAAGTTTGAGTTCCCTGTTTATTGGGGTGTAGACTTGGCTTCTGAACACGAACGTTATCTGGTGGAAGATCACTTTAAACGTCCTGTTATCTTGATCGATTATCCGAAAGAAATTAAGGCATTCTATATGAAACAGAATGAAGATGGTAAGACTGTTCGTGCTATGGATGTTCTCTTCCCGAAAATCGGTGAAATCATTGGTGGTTCTGAACGTGAAGCTGACTATGATAAGTTGCTTACCCGTATCAAGGAACTGAATATTCCGATGAAAGATATGTGGTGGTATCTCGATACACGTAAATACGGTTCATGTCCTCACTCTGGCTTTGGATTGGGATTCGAACGTTTGTTATTGTTCGTTACGGGTATGTCTAATATTCGTGATGTCATTCCTTTCCCGCGTACACCACGTAACGCTGAATTCTAAATCAATAATACAATATTTATATCGAGGCGAACTTCCAATCGGAGGTTCGCCTTTTTTATATATTATAAAAAGGAAAGGAGTAGATGAAAGAATCTTTTTATCTTGAAATTCTTTCGAAAAAGATAAAATAAAAACAAGATTTGTAACTTTTAATAAGATATATTTTATATATTTGTATATCAACTCGTTTCTTGTTTAACCTTTTAAAATCATTCGTTATGAAAACACGTTCTTTGTTCTTTTGGTTAGTGTTCTTCTTTTTAGGCGCAACGAATATGTTGGCTCAGAGTATTCAGGAAAAAACTCCAACGATATTGAATGGAGTGTGGCAAATGTGCTTCTATCGTTCCAGCTCTCCGGATGTTGTAGGCGAGCTAAAAACAAGTAATTCTCTTAAAATTCTTTCTGACGATGGACGTTTCACTAACCTGGTGATGATGCAGAGTGGGGCTATCATTATCGGATATGGAACTTATAAGCAGAATTCCGAAAGTGTATATACTGAATATGTGGAAAAGAACCTGCATTTGCCTCAGTTGAATGGAGATAAGAATGAGATGCACTTTGAATTAAAGGAAGATGGTAACTTAATGTTCGTGAAATATTATCTGACTGTAGACCGTGATGGCAATAAGATTGATTCATGGTGTCACGAAATTTGGAAACGAGTAGTGATGCCTTCTGCTTATCCGGAAAATATCGTTCGCTAATTAGCCGTGAGTCAGAGCCTTGACAGCAGAAAAAAATACTTAAAATCTTTGTCAGTTCGGATAAAAGCAGTAATTTTGCAAGCCGATTATTATCAAATAGTGATAAAAGTTTAATTCTGAATGCTTTAATCTTCTTTGTCCGGGAAGAATAAAGCCCTAGGAATCGTTTTTTAGTAGTTAACATTTTAAAAAAGATTTAAGAGTGGATACTTTAAGTTACAAGACCATTTCTGCAAACAAGGAAACTGCGACGAAAGAATGGGTCGTAGTTGATGCTACCGATCAGGTGGTAGGTCGCCTCGGTGCTAAAGTTGCAAAGTTGTTGAGAGGTAAGTATAAACCAAACTTCACCCCTCATGTAGACTGCGGTGATAACGTTATTATCATCAATGCAGACAAAGTGAAATTTACAGGAAACAAGTGGAATGATAAAATCTACTTGAGCTACACCGGTTATCCGGGCGGTCAGCGTGAAATCACTCCGGCTCGCTTGATGGCTAAGCCGAATGGCGCTGAAAAATTGATGAAGAGAGTAGTAAAAGGTATGCTTCCGAAAAATCGTCTGGGAGCTAAGTTGCTGGGCAACCTTTATGTATATGAAGGCGCTGAACACAAACATGAAGCTCAGACTCCGAAAGTAATTGATATTAACACACTTAAATAATAAAGAATGGAAGTAGTAAATGCATTAGGCAGACGTAAAAGCGCAGTTGCTCGCGTTTTCGTAAGCGAAGGTACAGGAAAGATTACTATTAACAAGAGAGACCTTGCACAGTACTTTCCATCAACTATTCTGCAGTATGTAGTAAAACAGCCTTTGAATAAGCTGGAAGTAGCTGAAAAATATGATATTAAAGTTAACTTGTGTGGTGGTGGATTTACAGGTCAGTCACAGGCTTTGCGTCTGGCTATCGCTCGCGCACTGGTTAAAATTAACCCCGAAGACAAGAAGACTCTTCGTGCAGAAGGCTTCATGACTCGTGATCCTCGTTCTGTTGAACGTAAAAAACCGGGTCGTCCGAAAGCACGTCGTAGATTCCAGTTCAGTAAACGTTAAGAGTTGGTGGAATGTTGGAACGGACAAGTTGCTTATTTTTTTCAACTTTCACTTTTCAACTCTCAACTAAAAAAGCGTTTAGTATCTAAACCGTCGGGATTTTCCCTACAAGTGTTTGCGGAGAGACTACCCGGCAGTTGGTTCAATTAAACAAAAAAGAAAGTAAACGATTAAAAGATTAAAAACAATGTCAAGAGTAAATTTTGATACTTTATTGGAGGCTGGTTGCCACTTCGGACACCTTAAAAGAAAGTGGAACCCTGCAATGGCTCCTTATATTTTCATGGAACGCAACGGAATCCATATCATCGACCTGAACAAAACCGTTGCTAAAGTTGATGAAGCTGCTGAAGCTTTGAAGCAGATTGCAAAATCAGGAAAGAAAGTCCTGTTCGTTGCTACTAAAAAACAAGCAAAACAGGTAGTAGCTGAGAAAGCTGCTTCTGTAAACATGCCTTATGTAATCGAGCGTTGGCCGGGTGGTATGTTGACTAACTTCCCGACTATCCGTAAGGCTGTCAAGAAAATGGCTACTATCGATAAGTTGACTAACGATGGTACTTATTCAAACCTGTCAAAGAGAGAAATTCTTCAGATTTCTCGTCAGCGTGCTAAGTTGGAAAAGAACTTGGGTTCTATCGCTGATTTGACTCGTCTGCCGTCTGCTTTGTTCGTTGTAGACGTATTGAAAGAAAACATCGCAGTTCGCGAAGCTAATCGTTTGGGTATCCCTGTATTTGCTATCGTTGATACAAACTCAGATCCTACAAACGTAGATTTCGTAATTCCTGCTAATGATGACGCTACTAAGTCTGTAGAAGTTATCTTGGATGCTTGCTGCGCTGCAATGGCAGAAGGTTTGGAAGAAAGAAAAGCTGAAAAAGTAGACATGGAAGCTGCTGGAGAAAATGCTCCGAAAGCTGCTAAGAAGAAAGCTACTAAGGCTCGTATGGATAAGGCAGAAGAAGAAGCTATCAATGCTGCAAAGGCTGCCGCTTTCATGGGTAAAGACGAAGAAGCTTAATATACTTTAAGGTGAGAGTTGAGAGTTGAAAGTTGAGAGTTACTATAAAAGGCAATTCTCAACTCTCTGTTCTCAACTCTCATTTGCTTTATAACAGATTTAATTTATTAACTCAATAAAAAAGAAATTACTATGGCTGTAAGTATGGCTGATATCACCAAACTCCGTAAAATGACTGGAGCTGGTATGATGGACTGTAAAAACGCTTTGACAGAATCAGAAGGCGATTTCGACAAGGCAGTAGAAATTATCCGTAAAAAAGGACAGGCTGTTGCTGCAAAACGTTCTGACCGTGAAACTTCAGAAGGTTGTGTACTGGCAAAATCAACTGGTGACTATGCTGCAATGATTGCTTTGAAGTGTGAAACTGACTTCGTTGCTAAGAATGCAGATTTCGTTGCTTTGACTCAGGCTATCCTGGATGCTGCAATCGCTAACAAATGTCAGACTTTGGATGAAGTAAAAGCTCTTCCGATGGGTAGCGGTACAATTGCTGATGCTATCGTTGAACGTAGCGGTATCACTGGTGAAAAGACTGAATTGGATGGCTATTTCTTCGTTTCTGGTGCTTGCACAGCTGTTTACAACCACATGAACAAAAATCAGCTTTGTACAATTGTTGCTTTCAATAAAGTTTGTGACGAAAAGATTGCTCACGAAATCTGTATGCAGATTGCAGCTATGAACCCGATCGCAATCGACGAAGCAGGTGTTCCTGAAGCTGTTAAACAAGAAGAAATCAATGTCGCTATCGAAAAGACTAAAGCAGAACAGGTACAGAAAGCTGTTGAAGCTGCTTTGAAGAAAGCTGGTATCAATCCTGCTCATGTTGATAGCGAGGAGCACATGGAAAGCAACATGGCTAAGGGATGGATTACTGCTGAAGATGTAGCTAAGGCTAAAGAAATCAAGGAAACTGTAGCTGCTGAAAAGGCTGCTCACCTGCCTCAGGCTATGATTGAAAATATTGCTAAAGGTCGTCTGGGCAAATTCTTGAAAGAAGTTTGTCTGTTGAACCAGGAAAGCATTATGGAACCGAAGAAGAGCGTTGCTGATGTTTTGAAGGCTGCTGATCCTGAATTGGCTATTACAGACTTCAAACGCTTCACTTTGCGTGCTGAATAATTCTACTGTTTTGTAGAAAATAATTTATAAAATAGATAAGCCAGCTGACTTCCTGATGGAAGTGGCTGGCTTTTCTTATTATATCCCAATTGTTTGCTGGTTGAATACATCAATGACGTGCGCAATATAATGGAGGTTTCTTTGAGAATAAGTTTTTGATATGATTCTCTATAAACCTCTGTTTTAAATAAAAAAATTACCCTTTTATGCCCTTCACGCCCTTCACGCCCTTCACACGTGATAGCCATAAAAGGGTTTTATCTTTTGTCAGTTTGTCTAAAGAAAAACATTTTAAAGAACGGTATTCTGCGAAAAAACGTCGGGACGTTTTTTGAAAATTTGTACAAAAAATCAGAGAATTTGTACAAAAAACTCAAGAGTCTTGCTGGCAGTGATGTGAAATGCCGAGATAGGATATGCGGAATGTCATTTGGTCTGCGTATAACCTTCCGCTTTCAGTAAATCGATGATGCGCTGACGAAACTCTCCTTGGATGAGGATTTCCCCGTCCTTTATCGATCCGCCCACACCACATTTAGTCTTTAGCTGTTTGCCAAGTTCTTTCAAGTCTTCTTCGCTGCCCGTAAAGCCGGTTATGATAGTTACAGTCTTGCCCCCGCGTCCTTTTTTCTCTATTGAAACGCGAAGTTTCTGCTGCTTTTTATCCAGCGTTTCCACTTCTTCCTCTTCTCCGTTGTCGTACTGAAAGTCCGGATTAGTGGAGTATACGATGTT
Source organism: Bacteroides sp. CAG:443 (assembly GCA_000432735.1). Classification (GTDB taxonomy): domain Bacteria; phylum Bacteroidota; class Bacteroidia; order Bacteroidales; family Bacteroidaceae; genus Phocaeicola. The sequence continues at coordinate 86,342 of FR887777.1, read as the reverse complement.
CAGTCGGTCTTTCCAATCATTATTTTTCATGTGAATTAATTTTAATCCGGTTCAAAGATAGGTACATTTTTCTACATTCTGGTGTGCGTTTCCGAATAAATAGCTTAATTTTGCAAAAGGCATAATTTTACAGAAGCGTGAAAAATGGCAATACGTACTCGTAAAAATACGGATAAAATACCGGAGCCTACCCTGCGTAGACTGCCGTGGTATCTTTCGAATGCAAAGCTGATGAAAGAGAAAGGGGAGAAGTATGTTTCTTCCACACAGATATCCAAGCAGATCAATATCGACGCTTCACAGATTGCCAAAGACCTTTCGTATGTAGATATTGCCGGACGTACACGTGTAGGATATGACATTGATTTGCTGATTCAGGTACTTGAGGATTTTCTGGGATTTACCAATATGCACAGGGCGTATCTTTTCGGGGTTGGTAGCCTGGGGGGGGCGTTACTGCGCGACTCAGGTCTTTCGCACTTCGGACTTCAGATTGTAGGGGCTTTCGATATCAATCCGGAGCTGGTAGGTACAAAGATAAACGGAATTCCTATTTATCATTCCGATGACTTTGAGCAGCGCATGAAACAAGACGGGGTAAACATCGGCGTACTGACTGTGCCCATTACCATTGCCCAGGAGATTTCCGATAAGATGATTGCAGGAGGCATCAAGGCTATCTGGAATTTTACTCCTTTCCGCATTCGGGTTCCCGAAAACATTGTAGTACAGAATACATCACTATATGCGCATCTGGCGGTGATGTTCAATCGTTTGAATGAAACCATAAAGAAATAAATTCTCCATGAAAATTATAGCTATCGGCATGAACTATCCGTTGCATTGCAAGGAATTGCATGCAGACGAGCCATTGCCACAAGAGCCGGTTATCTTTATGAAACCGGATTCTGCCTTGCTGAAGGACAGCAAGCCATTCTTTATTCCTGATTTCTGCCAGCAGGTGGATTATGAAACCGAACTGGTGGTACGTATCAACCGCCTTGGAAAGAATATTTCCGAGCGTTTCGCACATCGCTATTACGATGCCGTTACGGTAGGTATCGACTTTACTGCACGCGATTTGCAGCGCAAGTTCCGTGCCGAAGGGAAACCTTGGGAGTTGTGCAAGGGATTCGATAACTCGGCTGCCATAGGCGACTGGGTTCCTGTAGAGAAGTTTGCGGATATTCAGCATATCAATTTCCATCTGGATATTGACGGAAAGACTGTGCAGCAGGGAAATACACAGGACATGCTTTTCCGTGTAGATCAGATTATCGCATACGTCAGCCAGTTCTGTACGCTGAAGATTGGCGACATGCTGTTTACCGGTACGCCGGTAGGAGTGGGTCCGGTACAGATAAACAATCACCTGGAAGGATATTTGGAAAACGAAAAAGTTCTTGATTTTTACGTAAGATGAAAATACGTGTAGGATTTGGTTTCGACGTCCATCGGCTGGTCGTTGGACGTGAACTCTGGCTGGGAGGCATCAAGCTGGAGCACGAATTGGGATTATTGGGACATTCCGATGCCGATGTGTTGATTCATGCCATTTGTGATGCGTTGCTGGGAGCAGCCAACATGCGTGATATCGGCTATCATTTCCCCGACAATGCCGGTGAGTTTAAAGGTATCGACAGTAAGATTCTGCTGGCACGTACAGTCGATCTGATTGCTACGAAAGGTTATCGGGTAGGCAATATCGATGCGACGGTTTGTGCCGAGCGTCCGAAACTGAAGGCTCGTATACCCGAAATGCAGGAAGTGCTGGCTCATGTCATGAATATAGATGCGGAAGACGTGTCGATTAAGGCCACTACAACCGAAAAACTAGGCTTTACCGGTCGGGAAGAAGGTATTTCGGCATACGCCACTGTACTGATAGAACGTGATTAGTCGGCTGGAGGATAGGGAGGAAGCATCCGCTTCTTTCCTAAAAAATAAGGCGAGATATGCAGGCGGTCGAGTACATACGTCATCCCGAAACATCCGCAGATAACGAAAATCACCGAGACAATCATAAAACAGATGCCCGTTGCATCGAAGGCAAAAAGTGGCAGATAGGCTTTCGATAAAATGGTAAACACGGGTGAAAAAAGAAGAATCACCAGCGTGTTGCTGCCTATATAAAGAGAGAGTCTTTTAACTTTTTCCGGTAAATAAGTGTATGTAGCAAGCAACAGGCTGATTACCAAATAGGTTATGGCTATACCAGCCAGTGTGCCGCGGTTCAGGTTCTCCGGGAAACAGCATAAGATGACGAGGGGGACTACCGACAGAAAGCTAGGCTGAAACACACGGATAATAGGAAGGCCACTTTGCCGGATAGCCACTCCTGCCAGGAAGTAAATGGCATTGGCAAACGTCAATAACCGTAGTTCGGAAAGAATATACAGAAATATTCCCAAGATGATAAAACGGATGATGCCTTTCCACTTATCTGTCACCTTATAGATCAGGAAATAACTGGCATTGCAGAGTATCAGTGTATGCAGATACCAGTAGGGGCCCATGGGAGCAATGAGAGCTTTGTACAGCAGAACCCCAGCAGAGAGTTCGTCTACCTTCTCCCGCACGGGAAGAACTGCCGACATGACTACGTAGCCTGCTTCCATGATGACATACGGAATGAATATCCAGAGCAGACTCCTGCCGACAGCCTTTGTTTCCTTGTTTATATTGTTCAAGTAACCCGAAATAATGAGAAATGCCGACATGTGAAATGTATAAACCACTTGCTTGGCATAGGGGTACGAGTCGCCGATGTATACCAGGTGGAAAATAATCATCAGAATGATGAATACGCATTTTAAAAAATCGAGTTCCTTGATTCTACTGTTCATAAAGTAAAAAGATAAATGATCATCAGACGGTAATCAACAGTCCGGCTGTAAGCAGTATGCCGAATAGCAACATGTTTCGCGAAGTTTCTCCCAAAATGGCGTTAAGCTCCTTGCCGCGGTTGATGCGTGCCATCTTTACGGTGGTAAAGATATGGAGCAACAAATAAATCTGCGGCAGGATAGCTGCCCACAGCCTGCCTTCGCTTACGAAATAGAAACAACTCCAGCATGCAGCCAGTCCCAGCAGAAAATACAGAATCAGTCCTGCACGGGCACCCAGTCGCACTACGATTGTTTTCTTGCCGCTGATGGCATCCTGCTCTCTGTCGCGGAAATTATTGACCATCAGCAAGGTATCGATGACCAAGCCACAGGCAAGCGAAGCCATGGTAACAGACGTGTTCCAGCTGTGTGCCATGATATAAAAAGTACATCCTACAGGTACGAATCCGAAGAAAACCAGCACCAGTACGTCTCCCCATCCGTGGTAAGCCAGCGGATAAGGTCCCGTCGTATACAGAAAGGCAAAAATAATACAGGCAATGCCTACCGGAATCATTTCCCAACCACCGTACCAAAGCAGGCAGAGGCCGTCTAAAGCTGCTAAGAAAGTAGTGATGACGATACCCTTTTTCATGCCCGACGGCGAAATCCAGCCTTGTGCACAGGCACGTTCCGGTCCCAGTCTGTCTTCCCGGTCGGTACCTTTCAGGTAATCATACAAATCATTGATAAAGTTTGCGCCTATCTGCATCAGAAAGGCGAATAAGAAACACAATATAGCGGGAATCAGTTGAAAATGTCCGTACATTGAGGCCAGTGCACATCCCAGCATCACTGGAATGGAGGCGGCTGTCAGCGTTTTGGGACGGCTGGCAAGCAACCAGGCTTTTGTAGAGTTTTGTTTTACCATAAATCCGATTTATTTGCTGGTGCAAAGTTAGGAAATTCTGCCGAGACTTTGCCGGACCAGGAGAAAAGTGTTATTTTCGTTTGAAAAATCAAGTGGTATAGTCATGAAAAAAATGATTTATTTTATCGTTCTTGCACTCACGATTGTGCTTTCGTCGTGTGCTACGGCTTCTTTGTCGAAATATCATGGGATAGGGCGTGTCAAAAAATACGATATCTACAGCAAGCAGCTTCCCGATTCTTTTGACGGATTCCGGATTGCCTTTGCTTCCGATTTTCATTATGAAAGCCGTTTCGACCGGAAAAGACTTCCTGCCTTGTTGAAAGCCTTACAGGCTACTCGTGCCGATATCCTGCTATTAGGAGGCGATTATCGGGGACGGAACGGGGGAAATCTGTCGGAATTATTTGATGTACTTCAGCAGTTTCATACCTCTTATGGTGCCTATGGGGTAATGGGGAACCATGAGAATAATGCCAATTATGAAGTCGTAAAGCGAGAGATGGAGCGGACAGGTGTTCGTCTGCTCGAGCATCAGGTTGATACGTTGTGGAAAGGAAATCAGTATATTTTGATTTGTGGAATTCGCAATCCGTTTGATTTGACAAAAAACGGAGTTTCGCCGACCTCATCTCTCCGGGCAGAAGATTATGTCGTAATGCTGACTCATACCCCTGATTATGTAGAGGATGTGGATATCAGTAACACCGACTTGGCACTGGCAGGGCATACACATGGAGGACAAGTCAGTTTCTTCCGTAAATATACTCCGGCACATTTTTCAAAATATGGTAATCGTTTCCTTACTGGTCTGAAACATAATAGCCAGGGGATTCCCGTCATTATCAGTAACGGGATAGGTACGTCGCGCAAAGATATCCGCCTGTTTACCCCCAGTGAGGTGGTTCTGGTAATACTTCATAAGGACTGATTTTGGTTAAAAACCAATTTTTACTACTAAAAAAACACTTTTTATCAATTCATTCGATGGTATGTTTCTAATTTTGAGACGTTGTGATTCGATGAGAAATATTAACCTTATTTATTATCTAAAACTAAAAACACGTATGAACAGACTACTACTTTTGAAAAGAGTGTATTCTATATTTTTGCTGAGTATGCTCTGTGTACTGGCATTTGCGCAAGGTAAACAAATTTCTGGTATCATCAAGGATAGTGCCGGTGAACCTATGATTGGTGTGAATGTGTTGGTAAAAGGTACTACTAACGGAACCATTACAGATTTTGACGGAAAGTTTGTCATTCAGGATGTGAAAGATTCCGATGTACTTACTGTTACTTATGTAGGTTATGTATCCCAGTCTATTGCGGTTGGGAACAAATCTTCTTTTAATATTATCTTGAAAGAAGATACCGAGGCCTTGGATGAAGTCGTTGTTATCGGTTATGGTACGGTAAAGAAACGTGATTTGACCGGTTCTGTATCATCTGTAAATAATGAAACCTTGACCGCTAATCCGGTTTCCGACGTATCTCAGGCTTTGCAAGGTAAGCTGGCTGGTGTATCGGTTGTTTCACAGGATGGTCGTCCGGGCGCGGAAGTTTCTATCCGTGTGCGTGGTGGAGGCTCTATCACGCAGAGCAATGACCCGCTGTTTATTGTCGATGGTTTTCCGGTAAGTTCTATTTCTGATGTTCCGGCCGACCAGATTGAGTCTATCGATGTCTTGAAGGATGCATCGTCTACTGCTATTTATGGTGCTCGTGGTGCGAACGGAGTTATATTGGTTACAACCAAAGGAGCGAAGACCGACAGACTTTCTGTAACTTATAATGGATATATCCAGACAAAGAGTGCTGCGAAAACATTGGAGCCACTCGGGGCACAGGATTATGTGAAATACCAGTGGGCTTATGCCGATGCTTTGGAGAGAACCGGTGGTGCAGTAAGTGCTGATGGAGTTGCTCAGTATTTCGGATTAGGTAGTGCTTATGGTAACCATTATGCTGATTATGCTAATGTGGGCGTACACGACTGGACAGACGATTTGTTGCGCAACGCGATTGCTCATACGCATAACCTTTCAATTTCAGGAGGTAGCGAGAAGACTAAGTTTGTATTAAATGTAAACTATCTGAATGATGAAGGTATTAAAATTAATTCGGGTTATAACCGTTTCAATACTTCATTGAAATTGAATCAGGAGCTGTTGAAGAATTTGAAACTGGATGTGGATATTCGCTATTCGGAAGATCAGACTACAGGTAAGGAATCGTCTACAAATGGTAAAGGTTCGTTGCTGTCGGGTGCTTATCGCTGGCGTCCGATTGATAATCCGCTGGGTGATGCTAACGCTTTCGGTGGATTTGGTTTGGGTGCCGATAACATTGATATGGGCTATGGTACTCCGGTCGACTGGACGAACGATATGCAGAATATTGCAAGAAAACAACGACTGAGAGGTATTGCTGCTCTTTCATGGGATATTATCGACGGCTTGACATTGCGTGCCGAAGTAGGTGGCGGACGTAACTGGGGTGAAACCAAGTATTATGAAAACGGCTTGACACAAGGTCATAAGGTAGCTAAGTTAACTCGTAGCGAAGGCTATAACCTGCGTAACGTGAATACATTGAATTATCAGGTTCAGGGATTGGGTGAGGATCATGACTTGTCGTTCCTGTTTGGTCAGGAAACAATCGTGTCGAAATCGAATTCTACAGAAATTGAAGGTCACGGATATCCTGACGGATTTGATTTTGACCAGACCTTTGGTATGATTGACCAGACTGACAAAACTTTGGCAAAAGATAAATTCAGCAATACGATCGGTACTCCCGACAAGACTGTTTCATTCTTTGCTCGAGCTAATTATTCGTTGCTGGATCGTTATTTGCTTACAGTGACATTCCGTGCCGATGGTTCTTCTAAGTTCGCTCCGAATCACCGTTGGGGATACTTCCCGGCAGGTGCACTTGCATGGCGTATTTCTGATGAGGCATTTATGGAAGGTACTCGCAACTGGTTGGATAACCTGAAACTCCGTTTATCTTATGGTATGGCGGGTGCTGACAACATTGACTCCAGTCTTTGGAGAGAAACGTGGGAGTCTACTACCGTTACATTCAACGGTCAGAACTATTCCGGTTACAAACCCAATGGTATGTTGTCTAATCCGGACTTGAAATGGGAAACAACCATTTCACGTAACATTGGTTTGGATTTCGGCTTCTTTGGCAATCGCCTTTCGGGTACCATCGATGCATATTGGAATACGACCAAGGACTTGCTGATGTGTATTCCTATCGACGAAACAACTGGTTATTCATATCAGTATCAGAACATCGGACAGACTTCCAATAAGGGTATTGAAATCGCTTTGAACTACGATATTGTTCGTACTAAAGATTTTACATTCGGTATTTCTGCAACTTACAACTATAACCATAATAACATTGATGAGCTGGCCGATAATATCATTGCACAATACGGTTCTCAGTGGGCTTCTACTTCAACAACTCCGAACTACGATTATGAATTCCGTGAAGGAAAGCCGGTCGGTTTGATCCGTGGTTATATCTGTGACGGTTTCTATACAACAGCTGATTTCAATTATGATCCGGCAACTCAGATGTATACGTTGAAACCAGGTGTAGCCGATTTGGGTAATCAGGTAGGTAACTATCCTAGTCATTATAATTTGCCGGAAGGGCAAAAGGCATTCCCGGGAGCTATCAAGTTGCGAGATCTGGATGGAAATGGTGTAGCCGATACGGATGATGTTGCCGATTTGGGAGAAATTACTCATCCTCATACTGGTGGCGTGAATTTGAACATGACATGGAAGAACATCGATTTCAGTGCTGGATTTGCGTGGGCAGCAGGTGGTCATGTCTACAATGTCAATTCTTTGATAAACATGTATGGAAATAAAGATACCGGTGCTGGTGCCAACAAACTGGCATTTGTCAGAGATTGCTATCAGATATATGACATTCAGAACGGTGAACTGGTTCCTGTTGTAGATCCAGATGCTTTGGATGCTTTGAATGCCGGTGCAAAATACGGTGTGCCTTATATGGAAAACGGTACTGTATTGTCTACTTTCGTAGAAGATGCTTCCTTCTTGCGCTTGAATACATTGACTATCGGTTATACTTTCCCGAAAGCATGGACTCAGAAAATTGGTATGCAGCGTGCACGTATTTATGCTACTGCCGGAAATCTGTTTACCATCACCGGCTATTCTGGTATTGACCCGGAAGTCAATGCGGATCCGGAAAAGAGTACTACTTACGCTAATACAGGAAATTATCCGTTGTTGGGTATGGACTATGGTACTTATCCTCGTGCGAGAACATTTACATTTGGTGTAAACATAGCATTTTAATCATTTATCTGTTAACTAATCAATTAAAAGACAATGAAAAAGTTATTATATACATATATAGGTGTTGGGCTCTTCATGCTCAATATGACTTCATGCGAGGATTTTCTGGATACGTCTTCACCTTCTGAAGCAACTCCGGAGTTTGTTTTTGGAGATGTTTCGACGGCTCGTGGTGCCTTAATGGAAGCTTATGAAAAGTGGCGTGCAAAAGCCTATGTTCATGCCAACGGTTTGTTTTACGATTTGGTAGTCTGTGGCTCCGATTCGGAACGTCATCCTGAAGGTTACGATGCACAGGCACGTCATATCCCGGAGAATCTGTATTATGGCGGAACTTCCAGTTTCGATATCAACTCGGCTGGTAATAATGGTATCAATGCATGGCCGGCATTGTATAGCATCATTGCTACATGTAATACACTTTGTAACGCAATTGAAGGAACGGAAACCTATCAAGCTATAGAGGCGGGAACGGGATCGGTTACCGAAATGACCGACCTCTACGGACAGGCTGTTGCCTTGCGTGCGACCGCTTATCATGAACTGCTCCGTTTCTGGGGAGATGTACCTCATAACCTGGTTCCTGGTGTGGTAGCAGAAGGTTTGACTCCACGTGACCAGATTTATGAATATCATATCAACAAACTGATTCAGGTGGAACCTTACATGTATTATTTGGGTGAAACGGCTACGGCTGATGCCAGTATGATGACTCGTAACTATGTAGACGCTTTGATCGGACGTATGTGTTTGTATGCTGGTGGTTATTCTACTCGTCGTACCGATCTGGGTTCCGATTTTTATAAAGATCTGGATGGAAATGTGTTGAGCTTTGAAAAATTGAATACGGTGGATGCAAACAATGCATTTTACGGAAGACGTACAGATTACAAGAAGTTCTACGAAATAGCCGAAACGTATTTGCAGAATTGTGTAGACCATCCGGGTACAGCTGCATTGTGTACAGTCGATCCTCGTTCGGCTGGTTCCAATGGTCAGGCATTTGGCAATCCTTATCAGTACATATTCCAGCAGAACAACGATCTGGTTCTTTCTTCTGAAAGTATTTACGAAATACCTGAAACAAGAGGTGTGCAGAGTGAACGTCCTTATGCTTTCGGACGTCCAAGTTCAGCAGGTAGCTCAAACAACTATCCATGTAAGAACTATGGTCAGAGCCGTTTCCACCCTACTTATTATTATGGTGATTTCGATCCGAACGACATGCGTCGTGATGTGACTTGTACAGTAACAGGTTCTGATGGAAAGAATGGTGTAGAAAAGCTGTTGCCGTTTACTCCGGGCTCACAGGCTAACGGTGGAGGCATTGCCAATAATAAATGGGATGAAAATCGCCAGCCTTCACCACGCTGGGAAAAACAGCGTCAGTCTGGTATTAATAATCCGTTTGTACGTATGTCGGATGTTATCCTGATGTTGGCCGAGGTAAAGGCCGAACTGGGTGACGAGATGACTGCTAAACAGTATTTGTCGGAAGTACATAACCGTGCGTTTGCAACTCCTGAACTGGCTAATCTTGACGGTTTCATCTCGAAGTGGGGTGGTGTCAAAGAAGCTATTCAGCAGGAACGTAAACTGGAATTTGGTGGTGAAGGTCTTCGTCGTTACGATTTGATTCGTACTGGTAAGTTGCCGGAAGCCATTAAGAAGTTGAAAGCTGATCTGGCTGAAATGGTGAACGGATTGAAGACTAAAGGTTATTACACTTTCGAAAATGGAAATACCATTTCATTGTATATCTGGACAAAGAGCGTGGATGCTAAAGCGCAGTATGGTTACCGTTTGACCACTCAATGCACCGATGAAACAGATCCGGTAATGTATCCGGGCTGGCGTGGTGTTTTTGATGATTGGGAAGGATATACGGGTAATTCAATCTATCCGGCTAATCCGGGTACGAACTTGGCTATTCAAGGCTTGTTCAAGCATATTGAACCGGGTAGTGCAGAAGCAAAAGCATTGGAAGCTGATGGTTATAAGATGGTTAACTGGGGTAAAGATATCGTCGATAATGAAACTGATTACTCAGATTATGTATTCCGTGGTTTTGTAGATGGTGAAGCACCTATTTACTTCGTACCGTTCCATAGTTCTATTTTGGAAACTTCATTGGGTAAGATTACCAATGGTTATGGATTCAAGAATAATTGATTGAGGTAATATAGATTGATGAATCTTTAGGTAAGTATAAAGGATGTGTCAGGCGAAAGCTTAGGCACATCCTTTTTTTGTAAGCAGCGTGCAGAGAATGATATTGGGGGTATGCTTAAAAGATTGTTTTGAGCTCTGAAAAACTGGGAGGTAACAAATAAGCTATTAATTGGTAACATATTGTTTCCTTTAATGAAATGTTTTCATTTATTTTTGTTGCTGGATAAAGGTTGGGAAAACACCTTTATATGAAAAGCAGTGAGATACAATTTAAATAATAAAGAAAAATATGAAAAACACAATTTTAGGGCTGGCATTGTGTGTGGTGTGGCCTGTATTCGCACAGCAAAAGGCAATGGTCACGGTTCATCCGCAACAAGGAACGCAAGTTATCAACAAAGAAATTTACGGGCAGTTTGCCGAACATCTGGGAACATGCATTTATGGCGGTTTATGGGTAGGGGAGGATTCTTCTATTCCTAATGTCAAGGGGTATCGTACGGATGTATTGGAGGCTTTGAAAAATCTCAAAGTTCCTGTACTTCGCTGGCCGGGTGGCTGCTTTGCTGACGAATATCATTGGATGGACGGCATCGGACCACGCGAAAACCGACCGAAGATGGTGAACAATAACTGGGGTGGAACGGTAGAAGATAACAGTTTCGGCACGCATGAGTTCCTGAATCTTTGTGAAATGTTGGGCTGTGAGCCTTATATCAGTGGTAATGTGGGCAGTGGTACGGTAGAAGAACTGGCCAAATGGGTAGAATATATGACAGCCGAGCAAGGTAGTCCGATGGCAAAGTTGCGTAAGGAAAACGGACGCGAAAAGCCTTGGAAAGTAAAATATATTGGTGTTGGTAATGAAAGCTGGGGGTGTGGCGGCAACATGTATCCGGAATATTATGCAGACGTTTATCGGCGGTATCAGACTTATTGCCGGAACTATGGTGGAAATCGTTTGTATAAAATTGCCAGTGGAGCAAGTGATTACGATTATCGTTGGACTGAGGTATTGATGCAAAAAGCAATGTCGCTGATGGACGGACTTTCATTGCACTATTATACAGTTTCGGGATGGTCGGGCAGTAAAGGTTCGGCAACTAATTTCTCGACTGATGATTATTACTGGACATTGGGGAAATGTCGTGAAATAGAGGATGTAATCAAACGTCATGTTGCTATTATGGATAAATATGATCCGCAGAAACGTGTGGGACTGATTGTTGACGAATGGGGAACTTGGTGGGATGAAGAACCGGGCACGGTACCTGGACATTTGTTTCAGCAAAATACGTTGCGCGATGCTTTTGTAGCTGCACTCACTTTGGACATATTTCATAAATATACCGATCGTATCAAGATGACGAATATTGCTCAGATTGCGAATGTACTTCAGTCGATGATTTTGACTAAAGACGATAAAATGGTTCTGACACCGACTTACCATGTATTTGAAATGTATAAGGTACATCAGGATGCTACTTATCTTCCGTTGGATTTGCAGTGTGAGCGTAAGATTGTACGTGACGACCGGATTGTACCGATGGTCAGTGCAACGGCTTCACGCGACAAGAATGGGGTAATTCATATTTCTTTGTCGAATGTAGATTTGGAGGAATCGCAGGATCTGACTTTGTCTTTAGACGGCGTACAGGTTCAATCGGTTTCAGGACGTATACTGACTGCGAAGAATGTGGATGACTATAACTCGTTTGAGCATCCAGATGTAGTTAGTCCTAAAGATTTTAAAGGGACAAAGATTACTAAGAACGGATTGAAGATTAGTCTTCCTGCTAAATCGATTGTCGTATTGGAGGTGAAATAAAGACTTAGTGGGGCAAGCCTTCTTTTTAACAAAGAGGAACTTTAATCTGCAAGTTAGTCATGCGTAACGGCAAAAAGAAAGAGTCGTATCATTACTCAAAAAACTGAGTTTGATACGACTCTTCGGTTTTTTGTCACTATAATCAGTAACCTTTCGGCGGGGTATTAAAGTTTTATCCCTTTGTATTTTTTATTTGTCGTTCAGCGCATTGTCTATCAGTGTCACCAGATTCTGATAATGACCTCGGGCTGTACCACTTGTCATTGCAGCAGCATTGGCCGACAAACGTTTTAATTCGACTAACTGTCCGTGAGCGATAGCTGGAGCTTCAGAATATGCAGGGCGTTTGCTTGAAGCATTTTTCTCGTTCGGCTTCTGGTTGTCGAGCAAGTTGATCAGATTTTCTACGTATGCTTTCTGCATGTTACGCTTGTAAATATCTGATTGTCCTAAGTTGCTCCAGATTACTTTCTTCAGGTCGTTGAACATCTGTGCTGAAGTATAGGCCTTTTTGCCATTCAAGGCTTCATTTTCACTCATTTTATCGAGTGTACTCTTGCTGATGAGTCGTGTGAGGATACCCGATTGTAGTGAGCAGATTACATTTACAGGAAGAATCTTAGCCTTTTCTATCAGTTGACGGTCAATAAGCCATTGAGGAGTGGTGAACAATTGTTCATTGAGGAATTCAACAGCTCGCTTTTGGATGTTGGCTGGTACAAATTCACGTGCTGTTGCATTCGATTGTTCAACAGTTATAGGTGTACTGTAAATTCCAGCTATATTTTTAGTAACATGGCCCAAATATCGGTTGAACTGGGAAACAACTGCACTGTATATCTCACCGGCACCAGCATATGATTTGTTGGGTTCGTACGACCACTTCAATATCTGTGGAACAATACGTTTCAGGTTCTTGATTCCGTATGAACTGGCAAGCATAGCATCGTCGCCCAAATCTTCACTTTGATTGCGCGGGTCGTTGACATCCGATTCGGTTCCAAAGGTATAGCGTACATCTGCATTCAGTTTTTCAATGATGGACTGGTTAGAGAAAGCGATTTCGTCTTCTGGTTTTTGGAACTGTGGTAACCATCGGTAGCCCCATTCTATAGACCATTTGTCGTATATGCCGATACGTGGAAAAATGCCGGCACGTGTGATGCTGTCCTCCGGTTGTGCTACATAGTTGAAGCGTGCATAGTCCATAATGGAAGGCGTATGACCGTTTGCTTCTACCCATGCTTTGTCGCGCAACTTTTCGACTGGTACGGTATGTGAAGAACCAAAGTTGTGGCGAAGTCCTAAAGTATGTCCTACTTCGTGGGAAGAAACGAAACGGATGAGCTGTCCCATCAATTCATCGTCGAACTGCATTTTGCGGGCTGCTTCATCAATCGTTCCAGCTTGGATCATGTACCAGTTGCGCAGCAGATTCATGACATTATGATACCAGTTGATGTGTGTTTCCAAAATTTCTCCCGTACGCGGATCGTGGATGTGTGGTCCACTGGCATTGGGTATATCGGATGGTTTATAGACGATAGCCGAATGACGGGCATCTTCCAAGCTCCAGGAAGGATCGTCAGTTGGAGCTTCTAAGGCATAGATTGCATTTTTGAATCCAGCTTTTTCGAAAGCGATCTGCCAGTCATTCACTCCTTGTATCAGATATGGAACCCATTTTTTAGGAGTTGCCGGATCAATATAAATTACAATCGGCTTCTTAGGTTCAACAAGTTCTCCGCGTAAGTAGGCTGCTTCATCTTTAGGTTCCAGACGCCAACGAGTGATGAGATTTTTATATTCAATACCTTGTGGATTGCTGTCGAAATCGGTATATCCTACAGTAAAGTAACCTACCCTTGGATCGAATAATCGGGATTTCATTGGGATTGCAGGAAGCAGCACCATGGAACTATTCAGTTCATAAGTCAGCGGAATGCGAGAACTACTTGTTGGCATATAGCCAGCATTGTTCGCTCCTTTTTTACCTTGGTATGTAACCGTAGTACTAATTTCGATGTTTTGAGGAAAGGCTTTTAGCGTATTGATGTATGTTCCTTCTCCCACCATATTCAATAGTCCAATACGTTCTTTGATTTCGGCCTCGAAAGAAAATAATGGATTTTCCTTGAGTAGGAAGGTACTGATGTTGATTACATAGCTACGACTAAGAGAATCTTTTTTCATAGTCTCAAGATTGAAACTAGCTATGATAGGTTGAATGTTGGAGTTCAGTACAGACTGATACATGCCGTCTTTATTTTCGGCGCGTTCACGATAAGAGTACTCTCGTACTAAAATGCGTTTGTTGTCTTTGTTTTCAAAGCGGATGACCTTGCTGCCCAATATATCTCCCGGATAACCGACACGTGATTTTTGAAGTGAGGCTGGGGCTTTGCTGATACGGTTTACAATCAGAATGTCGCGGTTCAGAATAGAATCTGGAATCTCCATAAAATACGCATCATTTACCTTGTGAATGGTTATAAAGCCATGCGAACTTCTGGCTTTAGGTGTAATAACGCTGGCATAAGGTTTCAGTCCGTTTGTCATTCTGTTGACCGGAGTTACCGGTTGTTCTATTTTGGCCTTTTTCTTTTTCTTGCCGAAGATTTTGGCTTCAGCACTGGATGTTCCTCCCAATAGCAGACATGTTGCTAAAGAGAGAAGATAGAATTTGTAGGTTTTCATGTTGTTTATTTTTGGTATAGTTTTTTTTCTGCAATGATACGGTAGACTTCTGGATGCAGAAAGTAGCGTATGTCCTTGCCTTCGCTGATAGCCTGCCGGATAAATGTTGAACTGATTTCCAGAAGGGGGGTATTTACTACTTTTACACGAGGCGGAAGTACGTCTGTCTGTATATCGTAACCCGGACGAGGGTATACAATAACAGCGTGTTTGCGTATAATTTCTTCGGGTGACTTCCAGCGGTCGAAAGCAGCCCAGTTGTCTGCCCCGATAATGAGGGTGAACTCTCTTTCTGGATAAGCTTCTGCTAATCGGTTCAACGTATCGACCGTATACGAAGGGCGAGGCAAATTAAACTCAAAGTCGGAAGCTTGGAAACGAGGGTAGCCGGAAATAGCAGCTTGTACCATTTCCAGCCGTATGTTATCGTCGAGTAATTCTATGTTCTGTTTAAATGGGTTTTGAGGAGATACCAGAAACCATATTTCATCCAGTCCACCGTATTCACACAGGTAATTTGCCAATGCCAGATGTCCGATGTGGATCGGATTGAATGTTCCTCCGAAAACTCCTGTCTTTACAGACATTTCTTCCATTTTAAAAAGTTTACGACCTGCCAGCCGGCAACGATAAGCATTGCTGCGGCGATAATGTATTCTTTCATGGCAACAGCAACTACTGCTACAGCCAAAGCAACCAGTCCGATGACAATGCTGACAATCATCATGGTGCGCAAGAGTTTTTTGGGATCTTTTGCCATAATTGATGTGTGTGGGTTATTTCTTAAGAAAATCGCTGATGACTTTCAGTGCTTCAGCCTTGGCTGTTTCCAAGTCATCGTTTACTATTACAACGTCGAATTTGTCGGCATAGCTCAGTTCGAATTCTGCCTTGGCAATTCGGCTTTCTATCACTTCGGGGGTATCGGTACCACGTCCGTTCAGACGCTTGCGCAATTCCTCAACAGAAGGTGGCTGGATAAATACCGACAGGGCACGTTCACCGTAAAACTTTTTAATGTTGCATCCGCCTACTACGTCTACGTCGAAGATGACATTCTGACCGGCTTCCAGTTGCTTTTCTACTTGTGCTTTCAGGGTTCCATAGAAACGGTCGGTGTAAACTTCTTCGTATTCCAGAAATTCGTTGTTGGCGATGCGTTGTTTAAATTCTTCAGGAGTAAGGAAAAAATATTCTACTCCATTCTGTTCTGTTCCGCGTGGCGGACGGCTGGTTGCCGAAATAGAAAATGCCAGATTCAGGTTTTGGGTAAGCAGGTAATTGATGATAGTAGATTTGCCCGAGCCTGACGGCGCAGAAAAAATAATCAGTTTTCCCATAATTTAGAATAAAAACACGAGGAGCGAAAAAAGAAGATATACCATGAACTGCTTTTCTTCTTTTTCGCTCCTCTATATGTGAATATTACATTACATTTAAAACTTGTTCCTTGATTTGTTCCAGTTCGTCTTTCATCTGAACCACGATGTTTTGCATCTCGGCGTGATTCGACTTGCTGCCTGTCGTATTGATTTCACGTCCCATCTCCTGAGCGATAAATCCCAGCTTCTTGCCTTGTCCGTGTCCTCCAGCCATTGTTTCGCGGAAGTATTTCAAGTGATTGGCCAGACGTTGTTTCTCTTCATTTATATCCAGCTTTTCAATATAATAAATCAGTTCCTGTTCCAGACGATTCTTGTCATAGTCTACGCTGATCGTTTTTTCCAGTGCATCGGTGATACGTTCGCGTATCTTGGCTACACGTTCTTTTTCATACGGTTCGATTGACTTCAGCAAACGCTCTATGTTGTCTACCTTTTCGGTAAATTTCTTTTCCAATGCGGCACCTTCCTGTATGCGAAAATCTACCAAATGTTGTAAGGCTTCTTCAATAGCCTTGCTGGCAACTTCCCATTCCTCATCAGATAATTCCTGTATGTCTACACGGGTGAGTACGTCCGGCATGCGAAGCAAAGTGGCAAACCAGTCTTCCGGTACGGGAATATGGCAACTATCTGAAATAGCCTTTATCTGATTGTAATAGTTTTCTACCAGTGCAGCATTAATGGGAGTGGCTGTTTCGGCCGCATCTTTTTCAATCCAGATACAGAAATCCACCTTGCCGCGCTCCAGCGTTTTGGTAATAAGATTGCGGATTTCCATTTCTTTTTCACGGTACAATGGAGCAATGCGTGTTGACAAGTCCATTGCTTTGCTGTTCAAAGATTTTATTTCTACGTTGATTTTCTTATCTCCGAATGTGGCAGTTGCTTTGCCGTATCCGGTCATTGATTGTATCATAATATTCTGTTTTTTATCCCGCAAAGGTAGGAAAAAGCTGTGAATCCGAAAAGTAGAGAAGAGCTTTTTCTCTGACGGACTGAATACTTCGTCAATGAGTATAAAAAAACGTGCTGATGTTTTCGTTTAAACATGCTGATGTTTTTGTGAAAACGTGCTGATGTTTTTCTGAAAATATGCTGATGTTTTTCGCCAAAGCTTTTCATCTTTTATTAACGGTTCTAAAAAACACTGGCTTAATGGGAAGTGAGTGCAAATAAAAGTGTATATTTGCAGTCTATATAATAAGGAATTAATTTATGTCGTGCATTTTACATATTGAAACTTCAACGGAAGTATGTTCTGTTTCTGCAAGTCAGGACGGAGCTTCTATTTTCTCGAAAGAGGACTTTAACGGTCCCTCACATGCTGTAGTATTGGGTGTCTTTGTGGACGAGGCTTTATCGTTTATCGACAATCATGCCATTCCTTTGGATGCCGTGGCTGTAAGTTGCGGACCGGGTTCGTATACAGGTTTGAGAATTGGTGTGTCAATGGCAAAGGGTATTTGCTATGGACGTAATATTCCGTTGATAGCTATTCCTACTCCGGAGGTGATGACTGTTCCGGTATTGCTTTTTCAGGACTTGCCGGAAGATGCTTTGCTTTGCCCGATGATTGATGCTCGCCGTATGGAAGTGTATGCTGCCATATACGACCGTGCACTGAAGGTAAAACGTGAAATCAGTGCAGATATCATCGATGAAAATTCATACTCCGAATTTCTGGCGGAGCATCCGGTGTATTTCTTCGGAAACGGGGCGGCTAAGTGTCGTGAGAAGATTACGCATCCGAATGCACATTTCATCGAAAATATTCATCCGCTGGCTAAATGGATGTTCCCGCTTGCCGAACGGGCAATGGCTGAAAAAGATTTCAAGGATGTGGCTTATTTTGAACCTTTCTACCTGAAAGAGTTTGTGGCTTCTACTCCTAAGAAACTTTTGTAAACATAAAAAGAAAGAATCTGCAATAATATATGGAATATAATACCCAACAACGAAAATTACCTCTTCCCGAATATGGGAGAAGTGTGCAGAACATGGTGGATTACGCACTGACGATTGAAGACCGCGAAGAACGCCAGCGTTGTGCCAATACGATTGTCAATATCATGGGCGGCATGTTTCCGCACTTGCGGGATGTGGCCGACTTCAAGCATAAGCTTTGGGATCATCTGGCTATTATGGCCGACTTCAAGCTCGATATCGATTATCCGGTGGATATTGTGAAAAAGGAAAGTCTGGAGGTAAAGCCCGACCGTATCCCTTATTCTCAGAATAATATCCGCTATCGCCATTATGGTCGTTTTGTTCAGGATATGATTAAGATTGCTATCGATTATCCGGAAGGGGAAGAACGAAATCAGTTGCTGAAGCTGATAGCCAACCACATGAAGAAGGATTATCAGAACTGGAACAAGGATGGAGTCGAAGACCAGAAGATTCTGGATGATTTGTGCGAACTGTCGGGAGGAAAGATTAAACTGTCGGCAGACGATTTTCATCTGGTCGAACAGCGTACATTTACTCCACGCCGTCGCCAGGTTAATAACAATAATCAGCAAAAAAGAAAATATTAATCTTAAATAACCGGTACTATGGCATCATTTGTAATCGAAGGCGGGTATAAACTGCATGGCGAGATCACTCCGCAGGGTGCGAAGAATGAAGTCTTGCAGGTGGTTTGTGCTACATTATTGACTGACGAAGAGGTGACAATCAGTAATATCCCGAATATATTGGATGTGAATAACCTGATTCAGTTGCTTCGTGATATGGGCGTGAAAGTGTCTAAAAAGAGCGTGGATACGTATTCTTTTCAGGCAGATGATGTGAACCTTTCTTATCTTGAAAGTGAGGAGTTCCTTACCCGTTGCTCACGTTTACGTGGTTCGGTGATGCTTGTAGGGCCTTTGGTAGCACGTTTCGGAAGGGCTATGATTGCCAAACCGGGAGGTGACAAGATTGGTCGTCGTCGGTTGGATACTCATTTTCTGGGAATTCAGAAATTAGGGGCTTCATTTAATTATGATACGGCGAAGGGAGTTTTCACAATCACTTCCAATCAGTTGAAGGGTACGTATATGCTGCTGGATGAGGCTTCGGTCACAGGTACGGCGAATATTGTAATGGCGGCTGTGCTGGCTGAAGGAAAAACGACGATTTACAATGCGGCGTGTGAACCTTATCTGCAACAGTTGTGTAAGATGTTGAATCGTATGGGTGCCAAGATATCGGGTATTGCATCGAATCTGCTGACTATCGAAGGGGTGAAGAGCCTTAAAGGTTGTACGCACCATGTATTGCCTGATATGATTGAAGTGGGAAGCTTTATCGGTATGGCTGCCATGACATCCAGTGAGATTACGATTAAAAATGTATCATACGATAACCTGGGTATTATTCCAGATAGTTTCCGCCGTTTAGGAATTCGCTTGGAACAGCGGGGTGATGATATTTTTATTCCTCAGCAGGATCATTATGAGATTGAATCGTTTATTGATGGCTCAATTATGACGATAGCCGATGCTCCGTGGCCGGGATTGACGCCCGACTTGCTGAGTGTGATGCTTGTAGTTGCGACTCAGGCAAAGGGTAGTGTCCTGATACATCAGAAGATGTTCGAAAGTCGTTTGTTCTTTGTTGATAAGTTGATTGATATGGGTGCGCAGATTATTCTTTGTGATCCGCATCGTGCGGTTGTTATCGGTCATGACCATAATTTCCGTTTGCGTGGAGGTAACATGACATCGCCTGATATACGTGCCGGAATCGCTTTGCTGATTGCTGCATTGAGCGCGGAGGGTATCAGCCGTATTCATAACATTGAACAGATAGACCGGGGGTATCAGAATATCGAACAGCGCCTGACTGCTTTGGGTGCTCGTATTACCCGTATAGAGTAAGTGTATGATTAGAAAAGAAGAAGTATATAAGATAGGAATAATCAACAAGCCTCACGGAATAAAGGGGGAGGTTTCTTTTACCTTTACCGACGATATATTCGACCGTGTGGATTGTGATTATTTGGTTTTGCTGCTGGACGGAATATTGGTACCGTTTTTTATAGAGGAGTATCGTTTCCGTTCCGATGACGTGGCTTTGATGAAGTTCGAGGGAATTGATACTGCCGAAC
The DNA here is from genome assembly GCA_000432735.1 of Bacteroides sp. CAG:443. GTDB lineage: Bacteria > Bacteroidota > Bacteroidia > Bacteroidales > Bacteroidaceae > Phocaeicola. The sequence continues at coordinate 66,056 of FR887777.1, read as the reverse complement.
GTGCGCGTATGCTGACGAATGTGGAGGTTTATTTCCCGAAGAAATATATGGATGACCAGGAAGAGATTACTTCGTGGAACTTCTTTACAGGATTCCGTGTGGAGGACATACATCATGGAAATCTGGGAGAAATTGTTGCTGTTGACGATTCTACGATGAATATTTTATTTGTGATAGAGAAGGACGGTGAAGAACTGTTACTTCCTGCTCACGAAGAATTTATTGTCGATTTGGATAAAAAGCAAAGAATCCTGAAAGTTGACATACCGGAAGGATTATTAGAATAAGAGAAAAGATAATGAGAAAGACAAGAAGAGGCCGTAAAGCTTTTTGGCATAATATCAAGTTTAAGTATAAACTGACAATTATCAATGAGAATACCTTGGAGGAGGTAGTAGGTATTCATGTGTCTAAGCTGAACGGTCTGTCTGTCCTCTTGTCGGCTTGTACGGTTATTTTCCTGATAGCTGCTGCTATTATCGCATTTACTCCATTGCGAAATTATCTTCCCGGATATATGAACAGTGAGGTTCGTTCTCAGATTGTAGCTAATGCTTTGCGGGCGGATTCCTTGCAGGCGGCGCTCGAACGTCAGAGCCGGTATGTCATGAATATTCAGGATATCTTGAGCGGACAGGTAAAGGCTGATACGGTGCAGTCGATAGACTCGCTGACTAACCTTCGTGCAGAGAAACTGATGGAACGCTCGAAGAAAGAAGAAGAATTTCGTAAGCAATATGAAGAAAAGGAAAGATATAATCTGACTGCTGTAACGGACGTGCGCGATGCTGCCGGATTAATTTTCTATCGTCCTTTACGTGGAGTCATGTCCGCAGGCTTTAATCCGGAAAAGCGACATTTTGGTATAGATCTTACAGCAAGTCCTAACGAAAGCATTCTTGCAGCTTTGGATGGAACGGTTATTATGGCTGCTTATACAGCTGAATGGGGATATGTCATTCAGATACAACATCCGCAGAATTTCATTTCCGTGTATAAGCATTGTGGTTCTCTGATGAAGCGGGAAGGTGAACAAGTAAAAGGTGGAGAGGTTATTGCGTTGGTTGGAAAGTCGACGGAAGATGGCGATCAGCCCCATTTACATTTTGAGTTATGGCATAGAGGTAATCCGACTAATCCTGAAAAATACGTTGTATTTTAGTATATGAAAAAACAAATTGCAATATTAGGTTCTACGGGCTCTATCGGGACACAGGCTTTGCAAGTTATAGAAGAGCATCCCGATTTATATGAAGCTTATGTATTGACCGCTAATAATAAAGTGGATTTACTGGTTGAGCAGGCACGGAAGTTTCATCCTGAAGCGGTCGTGATTGCCAATGAAGATAAGTATTTGCAACTGAAAGAGGCATTATCTGACTTGCCTATCAAAGTTTATGCTGGGGCAGATGCTATTTGTCAGGTTGTGGAGTCACAACCTATCGACATTGTACTGACGGCAATGATGGGGTATGCCGGATTGCGTCCGACGATGAGTGCGATTCGTGCCGGTAAAATTATAGCCCTTGCCAATAAAGAAACGATGGTTGTTGCAGGTGAGTTGATAAATGCTTTGGCAAACGAATATCATACTCCTATCCTGCCTGTCGATTCTGAACATTCGGCTATCTTCCAGTGTTTAGAGATGAATAACCCATTGGAAAAGGTTATTCTTACGGCGTCGGGCGGACCTTTCCGTACGTTTACAATGGAGCAATTGCAATATGTTACGAAAGAACAGGCTTTGAAGCATCCTAACTGGAGTATGGGAGCGAAGATCACGATTGACTCGGCTTCGATGATGAATAAAGGGTTTGAAGTTATTGAGGCAAAATGGTTATTCGGAGTACGTCCGGATCAGATAGAGGTTGTCGTTCATCCTCAGTCGGTTATTCATTCGATGGTAGAATTTGAAGACGGTGCCGTGAAAGCACAGTTGGGAGTACCCGATATGCGTTTACCTATCCAGTATGCCTTTTCATATCCCAAACGTGTTCGTTCCTCTTTCGACCGTCTGGACTTCCTGAAGTGTAACAGCCTGACTTTCGAGGCTCCCGATACTAAGCGCTTCCGTAATCTGGCTTTGGCTTATGAAGCTTTGCATCAGGGAGGTAATATGCCTTGTATTGTCAATGCGGCCAATGAAGTGGTGGTAGCCTCTTTCCTGAAAGATCAGATATCTTTCCTTGGTATGAGTGATGTAATTGAAAAGGCGATGCAGCGTGTGTCTTTCATTGCGACTCCTACTTACGAGGATTATGTTTCTACCGATGCGGAAACACGTCGTATTGCGGCTGAAATGGTTATAAATGGAATGAAGTAACAGAATGTATTAATTTAAAAATAGAAAATAAACTTTAGATGGAAACATTTTTGATTCGTGCCCTTCAACTGATCCTCAGCTTGTCATTGCTGGTGATTATTCATGAAGGAGGACACTTTTTCTTTGCCCGTCTTTTCAAAATACGAGTGGAGAAGTTTTATATCTTTTTCGACCCTTGGTTTTCACTGTTTAAGTTTAAGCCGAAAAACAGTGATACGGAATATGGGGTAGGCTGGTTGCCACTGGGTGGATATTGTAAAATATCGGGTATGATTGATGAGTCGATGGATACCGAACAAATGAAGCAACCGGCGCAACCGTGGGAGTTTCGTTCCAAACCGGCGTGGCAACGGTTGCTGGTTATGGTCGGGGGAGTGCTGATGAACTTCCTTTTGGCCTTGTTTATCTATTCGATGATTCTTTATACATGGGGAGATTCTTATGTAGCCTTGAAGGATATGACCTATGGTATGAAATTCAACGAGACAGCCCAGAAGATCGGTTTCCGCGATGGAGATATCTTGAAAAGCGCCGATGGCAAGGAACTGGTTCGTTTCGATATGGATATGCTTCGTAATATTGTGGAAGCACGTGAAGTGACCGTCCTTCGAAACGGAGAGGAAAAGAAAATCCTGATGCCGGAACTGAGCTTGATTGATGTGGCGAAAGAGGATCCGATGTTTGTTGCTACCTTCCGTCCGAATGTCGTCGATTCTGTATTGGCTGGTGGAGGATTTGCTAAGGTCGGAATTCAGAAAGGCGATTCACTGATTGCTTTCAACGGTACTCCATTGAATTCGTGGAATGAATTCTTGGACGAGATGAGTAAGCTTCGCACCAAGGCTGAACTGGAAAAGAAAACATCGGCACAGTTTACTCTGGTCTATTCTCGTCAGGGAGTGAGAGATACGGTAGCGGTTCAGACAAATGAGCAGTTTATGGTCGATGCCATTGGAGGTATAGTTGATTATAAGGAAACCAATTTGAGCTATGGATTCTTTGAATCATTCCCGGCAGGAGTAACTTTGGGGGTAAATACCTTAAAAGGTTATGTAAACGACATGAAATATGTGTTTACGAAAGAAGGAGCCAAGAGCGTCGGAGGATTTGGTACGATTGGAAGTATCTTCCCGAAGGTATGGGACTGGCAGCGTTTCTGGGAGATGACGGCATTCCTTTCTATCATCTTAGCCTTTATGAACATTTTGCCGATTCCTGCACTCGACGGTGGTCATGTCTTGTTCTTGTTGTATGAGATTATAGCCCGTCGTAAGCCGAGTGACAAGTTCCTGGAGTATGCTCAGATGGTGGGAATGTTCCTTCTTTTTGCTTTACTGATTTGGGCAAATTTCAACGATGTACTAAGATTTCTGTTCTAATTGATAATAAGTAAATGCACTGATTATATTACTCTTCTCTGGAAGATGATATAGTCAGTGCTTTTTTATATAAAGGAGTTATGAAAAAGTTAATTTTTACGGTTTTGTTTGTGGGAGGGATGTGTTTGCTTCCTGAAACACTGCCTGCGCAGGAAAGATTGCCTGAGTATCTTCAGGCTGAAAAATTTACTCAAAGTAAGTTGAATACAATGCTTTTCTCCACTACGGTCGATCCGCACTGGTTTCAGAAAGGTAATAATTTCTGGTTCGAATATAAGACCAGCGAAGGTACATTTTGGTATGTGGTTGATCCGGCTGCTAAAACAAAAAAGCTGTTGTTCGATCGTGATGAACTGGCTTCCCAGTTGACGGAAATCGTACACGATCCGTTCGAAGCACGTCATTTACCGATTCGTAATCTGAAGGCGAAGGAAGACGGACGGACATTTACGTTTGAGGTGGAGTCTTCTCAGGAGGCCAAGCCGAAGAAAGGAGAGAAGAAAAAGACCGAAAAGGTTGTCTTTTATTTCTCGTATGATTATCCTACACGTAAACTTACCCAGCTGACAGAAGAGGCAAAGGAACCGAAGAAACTGGAGTGGGCTTCTGTTGCTCCCGATGGCAAAACTGTCGTTTATGCGAAAGACTGTAATTTGTACCGGATGAGTATGGAAGATTACCGGAAGGCACAAAAAGACGAAAAGGATAGTACGATTGTCGAGATACAGTTGACGAAGGATGGTACTGAGCATTTTGGATATGGTATTCCTTATAGTACTTTGAATACCGATACCTTATGTAACGGAAAGCGTCGCAGTGTATGGGGATACTGGTCGCCCGATTCGAAGCATTTTGTAACGATCGTATCCGACGACCGCAAGGTAAAAGACCTTTGGGTAATCAATTCAGTTGCTCAACCTCGTCCTACACTTGAAACGTACCGTTATCAGATGCCGGGAGAAATGGAGGCTCCCGAAGAGCATTTGTATTTGTTCGATATGACAGACAATACGCGTAAGGAGATTAAAGTGGCTGCCTGGAAGAACCAGAGCCTGGGACTGGAAGCACGTCCTTACGAGCAGAAACAACGTGATGCGGAGTTTATCTCTCCTGTATGGCAAGGTGATAACACTCGTTTCTTCCTGACTCGCAGCAGTCGTGACTTGCATCGTATTGATGTATGTACCTATACTATCGGACAGGACTCCATTGTGCCGGTTGTAAAGGAGCGTATGAATACGTATCAGGAAACTCGTCCGATTTACGTATTTAATGGAGGTAAAGAATTTATCCAGTGGAGCGAACGCGACGGCTGGGCACACCTTTATTTATATGACGACCGCGGCAATCTGAAGAATCGTATTACGAAAGGTCCGTGGCATGTAGAACGTGTTGTAAAGGTAGATGAACCTGCTCGCACGATTTATTTTATCGCCAATGGTCGTGAGGAAGGAGAGAATCCTTATTATGAACATTTGTATAAGGTGAATGCCGATGGCAGTGGATTGAAGTTGCTGACCAAGGGTAATTTCTTCCATGAGGTAGAAGTTGACGATGAGGCTCGCTTCATTGTCGATAATTATTCACGGGTAAACACTATTCCATGTGCTGATTTGATAGACCGCAATGGGAATAAGGTTATGACTATTCAGGAGAGTGATTTCTCACAGTTGAAAGCTGCCGGTTATCAGTTCCCGGAGCTCTTTACCGTAAAGGCTGCCGATGGAGTGACAGATCTGTATGGAGTGATGTATAAGCCTTATAATTTCGATTCAACGAAGGTTTATCCTATTATCGATTATGTATATCCGGGTCCTCAGGTAGAAGCCGTTTATTATCCGTTTACCCGTATGAGTGTACGTACCGACCGTTTGGCTCAGGCTGGTTTCATTGTTATTTCCGTAGGACAGCGAGGTGGTCATCCCAGCCGTTCGAAATGGTATCACAACTACGGATATGGAAATATGCGCGATTATCCACTTGCCGATCATAAAGCTGCCGTGGAACAGTTGGCAGCACGCTATAAGTTTATCGATATAGACAAGGTTGGTATTCACGGACATTCGGGTGGAGGATTTATGTCGACAGCAGCTATCTGTCAGTATCCCGATTTCTATAAGGCTGCCGTATCGTGTGCCGGAAATCACGATAACCGGATTTATAACCGCTGGTGGAGTGAAACGCATCATGGCGTGAAAGAAGAAGTTTCGGAGAAAGGCGATACAACCTTTGCTTATAAGATTGCAACGAATCCTGAAATCGTAAAACAGTTGAAAGGGCATTTGATGCTGGTACACGGAGATATAGACAATAATGTGCATCCGGCCAATACCATCCGTGTTGTCGATGCCTTGATCCGTGCCAACAAGCGCTTTGAAATGTTGATATTGCCGGGACAGCGCCACGGGTTTGGAGATATGAATGAGTATTTCTACTGGCGTCTGGTTGATTTCTTCTCCAAATACCTGAAAGGAAAATGTGAAACATCGGTCGATATTCCACAGCGATAGGTTGCTGTTAAAGCAAGGAATACAAAGATGAATGTCAAGATAGAAGAAAGTTGGCGCTGCCGTTTACAGGAAGAGTTCGATAAGCCTTACTTCAAGCAGCTGACAGATTTTGTACGCTATGAGTATGCGCATGAACATGTCTTGCCTCAAGGTTCACAGATATTCCATATGTTCAACGCATGTCCGTTTGAAAAGGTTAAGGTCGTCATCTTGGGGCAGGACCCTTATCCTACGCCGGGACTGTATTACGGTGTTTGCTTTTCTGTACCCGAAGGTACGGCTATTCCGGCATCGTTGATGAATATCTTCAAGGAAATTCATCAAGATTTGGGTAAACCTATTCCTTCGTCCGGTAATTTGGATAGATGGGTGGAACAAGGAGTTTTTTCAATGAACTCCGTACTTACGGTCAGGGCTTATCAGACGGGTTCTCACCGTAACAGAGGATGGGAAACATTTACCGATGCTGTCATCAAGAAATTGAGCGACGAGCGCGAGAATCTGGTCTTTATGCTATGGGGAACTTATGCCAAGGCAAAAGCTTCCCTTATCGATGCAACTAAGCATTGCATTCTGACAACAGTTCATCCCTCTCCGAGGTCTGCCGATTATGGTTTCTTCGGTTGCAAGCATTTCAGTAAAGCAAATGAATACTTGCGGAATAAAGGATTAAAGGAAATAGACTGGTGAAGAAAGTTCCGGTTCGTTATAAACAAAGAGTGTGGCAGCACTAGAATGATGTTACCTTCCTTCGATAATTGATTGTAACTACGAGACTAAAAAAGGTCGTATCAAGCTTCTGTTTGAAGTATTGATACGGCCCTTTCTTTTTGGTTATAAAAATGTTGAATGTTAAAGTCTATTCTCTTAATCTGAAATTTTGAAAGTCTGTAATCGTATATACGTTGTGAATCTTATTTTTCTTTTACTACCCAGTTTGGCTCGTGTGCAATAATTACCCGTGGATTATAGTACATTTCTTCCTTGTCAGGGATTCGGATATAGTACACTTGCTTTCCGTGTACCGGAAGCGAGTTACTGCGAATCCATGGGTTCATGTTCCGTAACAGAGCATATGTGATACCTCTTCCCTTCGCAAAGCGTGGAAGATCTTCAATGCTCTCTTCTACCTTTATTTCATGGTAAGGAATAACCGGATATAAGTCGCATGCACGCAACCGGAAACCGAATTTTTGCGGATTGGCAAACATAATCTTAGCGGCCAAGATACGATAGACGTAACGTGCCGTTTCTTCTACAAGCTGGAGGTCGAGTGCATTCTCTTCGTACTGACGTTCCAGTTCGCGGGAGATACGTCCCTGACCAGCATTATAGGATGCGGCTACACTGGTCCAGTTTCCGAAGCGGGCATAAGCTTGCTTAAGATATTTACAGGCCGCTTGTGTAGACTTCTCTACATGATACCGTTCGTCTACACTGTGTCCTACTTCCAGACCAAAGTCACGCGCTGTACCGGGCATTAGTTGCCAAAGTCCGGCAGCTCCGGCTCCCGAACGCGCCAGTGGGTTATTATTACTTTCTATCGACATCAGGTATTTGAAATCGTCGGGAATCCCGTTTTCACGCAGAATGGATTCCACTATCGGGAAATACCGGTTGGCACGCTTGATCATTTGTATGGAAGTGCTGTGCATATATGTGAAAGCCAGTAATTCACGGTCGATACGTTCACGCCGGTCGAACCGGGTCAAGTCGATATTCTCCCCGCAGAAAGTAATGCTTTTGGGAATATCCTGACAGCTATAAGTCAGGGCAGTTGTTTCACTGATATCTTGTGCTGTGGCTGGCAAAACTCCCATTGGCAATAAAATCGCCAATAAAAACAGAGCGTTCCACCAGCGAATGGAAATATAGGTTGGTATAGGTCGTTTCATTATATCGTATCTTTTATCATTCCCTTTCACTGCGGCATCTCATTCCTCCAGTGTAAAGCTTTTCAGAATGGCTTCGGGAGTATTGTCTTTCTTGTCTGTGTAAGTAATGGACACGTAAAATCCACTGCTTCCGTCTTTGCTCAACAAATAAGAATAGACACACTGTTCGGTTTCACAGTTCCCTTTCAGTTGCGCACCATAAAACTGAGGAAGTTCGAAAGTGGTAACAGGCGATTGATTAGTCACTTCATCGTCAGTTGCAATATTTTTCAGCTCTTGCGAAAGTTCCGAGCGCTGGATACCTTCTCCTTCCAGAAGCTGTACCGTGATGTAATAGGTTGGTGTACTGATAATGTATCCTTCTTCTGAATCATCCTCTACATTAAAGCCTGCGGGAGCTTTAAAACTAACCCCGTAGGCTTTCCATGTGGTCGATTTTAATGTTTGTGCATTCGTACTGAATGCTGTAAGAGCCAGAACAGCCATCGCTGCAAAGATCTTTTTTCTCATACTTTTCTTTCCGATACTACTTTTTTAGCATAAACTTCTTCCTCTTTATTAACCATTACCAGTACATCTCCTGTTGGTAAGTAAGGAGAGGTAACAGCTGATAATGTTTCATCTTTCAGCATAGCTGACACTCCGGCTGATTCTAACAAACCTTTTATTAATTCTGCTTCCCAGAGACTGCCTCTGAAAACTTCTACCAGTGATCCATACGTTTTAGTTTCCATAGCTCATTGTTTTAGTGGTTAATAAAAAGGGTTGATACTCTCTGTATGTTTATCCAAAGATAAGAAAGTTTTCGTAATATCCTTATATAAAAATAAAAAAAAGAATTGAAATCATGGAAATAATGATATTTTTGCAGGGAATCATTGTATTGTGTAACAAATAGTCGTATGAATATAAATGAAGTTTTACACGATGTCCGTCAGGCTTCCCGCCGGCTGGCATTGTTGGACGAAAAACAGATAAACGAGGTATTGCTTGCAGTTGCAGATGCAGCCGTAAAGCATAGTAAAGAAATATTGGAGGCTAACAGGGAGGATCTTCAGCGGATGGATCCGGCTAATCCG